>NZ_JAJEJP010000002.1:2187673-2500198 GCF_021390495.1 Paraburkholderia sp. ZP32-5
AAGACGAGGCCGACGATCTGTTCGTGTGCGTCGGTGTCTTCATTCACTGGCAGGCGGACGACGACAAGAAGATCCAGGAGTTCAACTACCAGGCGACGCGCGAGGCGATCAAACGCGCGGTCAACGGCGAGCCGAGCGCCGCCGAAGTGGTATCGAAGAAAGGCAGCGTCGCGCATCCGTTCGCGCCGAACTGAGCGCCCGATGCACACGGGGGAAGAGGAGACGCGGCGCCGTGGCCCGGCCCGGTCTCCTCGCGCTGGATCTCGCGCGATCGCCGCGCGCGGGATGGCGCACCGGTTAGTGAAGCAGGCCCGATGGCCTTGCTCAATGCTCTCCTAGAGGCATGACATGACTCCAACACGGACTCCAGCACGTCGCGCGCTTCTCGCTATTTCGTTCGCTGTTACCGCTGCCGCGCTGGCCGCCCCGCCCGTCTGGGCGGACGGCGATGCGCCCACGTCCGCAGCTCCAGCGGGCGGCTACAACTATCCGACCCAAGGCCGCGTCGAGTACGTGCTCGGTTGCATGGACGACAACGGCCACGATTTCGCCAACGTCTACAAATGCTCGTGCGTGATCGACAAGATGGCCGCGGTATTGCCGTACGACGAATACGTGAACCAGATGACCTTCGCGAAGTACGCGACGCTCGGCGGCGAAGGCGGCGCGGAATTCCGCGTCGATCGCGCGAAGGACCAGACGAAGAAATTCCGCACGCTGCAGACGAACGCGTATCGGGCCTGCGGACTGGGGCCGCAGAACACGACCGCGGCGAAATGAGGCCCGCTCAGTTCGGCACCAGCCCCTCGCCGAGCGACGCGTAGCACGCCACACCCGAAGCAGCACCCGAGGTAACCCCCGCCGCTTGCGCCGGCAGATCACCGCGACGCCGTTCGATCTGCACGCCGACGGCCGCGACGTCATCGAATTTCGCCGGCTTGGCGAGGCAAACGCGTACCCAGTGCGCGCCGAAGTCGTTGATCAACAGGCGCGCGATGGTCTCAGCCAATGCTTCGAGCAGCCGCACGTGATGCGATTCGAATAGCGCGAGCAATGCCTGGCGCACGGCTGCGTAGTTGACCGTATCTTCGATGCGATCCGTCGTGCATGCGCGGATCGCCGGCACGCCGATCGCCAGATCGACGCGCACCGGTTGCGGCACATGCAGCTCGCTGCTGTCGATTCCGATAACCGTCTGACCTATGAAGTTTTCGATGAACACGATATCCATGCGCTCGGGCACCGTGCTGGTCTCGGCGCCGAAGCGGGAAAAAGCGGCAAGGCGAACGGCATCGATACGATCCATGGTGTACTCCGCCGCGGTGCGGCCCAAAGGTTGAACAGCGGTTGAACAGCGTGTCAGCAACGATGCGACGGCGCGCGGCACACTGTGTGCCGAAGCTGCAACAGGCATATAGCGCGCGATATAACGCCGGCGTCGTACAGGCAGAAAAGCAAATTTCGGGCACACTGCAACAACACCGTATGAGTCCCGGTTGTACCAAAGCGGTATCGGGCGTAGAGTTTTAAATCACCACCTGAGAGACGGTTGGTCGCGAGGGCGCAAGCGGACACACGATTCCGCGGCACCAAGGGCATATCGGCTTGATAAAGCGGCATTCGCGGTGCAAATGCGTAGGGCGCGCCCGAAATGACGCAACGGAGACATCCCCCATGTCATTGCTCGCTGACAGCAGCACGCATGTCCGAGAGGTGCTGAACGTGGTCAACCATCAGTTGACCACACGGCCCACCAGCGAATCCGTGGCCCAGTCATGGGCACGCTGCATCAACGAATTCCAGCTAGACCCCGCCCGTTTCGTCCCACCACCTGTTCTTACCGAGTACGAACTCAGCGCGCGCCGTGAAGCGCTCGGCGATCTGATCGCCTGTTCGAAGCTCGAAATGACCACGCTCTACCAGCAACTGGCCGACCCCGAACTGGCGGTCGTGCTGGTCGACTCGGGCGGCGTGATCGTGCATCAGGTGTCGTCGGTGCCATTCGCCGAGGCGGTCGCCGGCGACGGCTTCCGCGTCGGCGCGCTGTGGAGCGAACGCGAAGCCGGCACCAACGGCATGGGCACCTGCCTCGCCGAGCGCGATTGCATCGCGGTGTGCCAGCACGAACATTTCTATCCGCGCTATACGTCGCTCACCTGCTCGGCCGCGCCGATTTTCGACGACAGCGGCGAGATCGCCGGCGTGCTCGACGTGACCAGCCGCTCGAAGCTGCTGCAACAGCACTCGCTGGTACTGGTCGGCATGTCGCGGCAGATGATCGAAAACCGTCTGCTCGACGCGCGCTACCGGCACGCGAACATGATCCACTTCCACAGCCGCCCGGAATTCGTCGGCACGTTGCACGGCGGCAAGCTCGCGGTCGCGGACGACAGCACCGTGCTCGCCGCGAATCGCAGCGCGCTGTTCCAGCTCGGCTTCCGCTCGCTCAGCGAATTGCGCGGACGGCGTATCGAAGAGGCCTTCAACGCGTCGCTCGAAGACATGATCGCGCGCAGTATCCGCGGCTCGTTCCATCCGGTCACCGTCTATAGCGCGAACGCGACGAACCGCTTTTTCCTCGTCGCGCAGACACCGCAGAACAGCGCTGGCCGCGTCGCGCGCGTGCTGGTGCCCGAATACGCGACGCGCAACACCGGCAGCACCAGCGCCGCGAGCAGCAGCGGTAGCAGCAACGGCAGCGCGGCCGACAGGCACACGCACACATCTGCACCGAAACTCGACGAGATCGCTCACCTGGAGTTCGGCGATCCGCGCATGGCCTCGCAGATCCAGCTCGCCGCGCGCGTGATTCAACGCAAGATTCCGATCGTGCTGCGCGGCCAGACCGGCACCGGCAAGGAAGTGTTCGCGCAGGCGCTGCACAGCATCAGCCCGCATGCGGACGGGCCATTCGTGCCGGTCAACTGCGCATCGCTGCCGGAGAATCTGATCGAGAGCGAACTGTTCGGCTATCGCGCCGGCGCATTCACCGGCGCGCAACGCGAAGGCCGGCGCGGCAAGATCGTGCAGGCCAACGGCGGCACGCTGTTTCTCGACGAAATCGGCGACATGCCGCTGGTGTTGCAGGCGCGTCTGCTGCGCGTGATCGAGGAGCACGAGGTCACGCCGCTCGGCGCCGAAACCACGGTCAAGGTCAACTTCCAGTTGATCAGCGCGAGCCACCGCAATCTGCTCGAACTCGTGCAGAGCGGGCAATTCCGCGAGGATCTGTATTACCGCCTCAAAGGTGTCGAGCTGAATCTGCCGGCGCTGCGCGAGCGGGTCGACAAACTGCCGCTGATCCATCATCTGCTCGCCAACGAAACCGATGATCCGCCCGAGCTGACCCGGGAAGCCGAGCACGCGCTGCTGACGTACGCGTGGCCGGGCAATATCCGGCAACTGCGCCATGTGCTGCAGATGGCGATCGCGCTGTCCGACGGTCAACCGATCAGTTGCGAGCACCTGCCGCCCGAGGTCACGCAACGGATGTCGGCGCTCGATATCCCCACCGCGTTGCGGCTCGCCAGCGCCGACATGGACGCGCATCTTGCCGACGACGCCGATATCTCCGCGCTCAACGCGATCCAGTTGAACGAGCGCGAAACCGTGCTGTCGCTGCTCGACGAGCATCGCTGGAACGTCAGCAACGTCGCGAAGGCGCTCGGCATCAGCCGCAACACGCTGTACCGGAAGATGCGCCGGCTGCATATCCGGCTGTCGCACGAGGGCTCGCCGCCCGACGGCATGCCGTTCGATCCCGACGCATGACCTCGACGCCCGCAGACGAGTCCGCCGGCGAGCCCCCACCCGCATCGGCCCCTGTGCCCGCGCGCGATCTCGCCGACTTCAAGGCGGACGCACGCTTCGCGTGGTGCGTGACCGGCTCCGGTCATCTGCTCGAAGAATCGATTGCGCTCGCGCGGCGGCTGCCGCGCGTGGACCTGTTTCTATCGTCCGCGGCCGAGGAAGTACTGCCGCTCTATGGCTGGCCGCTCGATAAACTGCGCGAGCAGTTTCGCGTGCTGCGCGACAACAGCGCGAGCGGCGTGCCGGTCGGCATGCTGTATCACGGCGTCTATCACACGGTCGTCATCGCGCCCGCGACCAGCAACACCGTCGCCAAATGCGCGTATGGCATCTCCGATACGCTGCCGACCAACATGTACGCACAGGCCGGCAAGCAATGCATCCCCGGCATCGTCTTTGCATGCGATACCGAACCGAGCGTCGTCACGCATAGCCCGGACGAATGGGTCGAACTGCGGCCGCGCGCGATCGAACTCGATAACGTCGAGCGCCTCGCGCGCTTCGAATACACGACGCTCGTGCGCTCGCTCGACGAACTGAAGGCAGCGCTCGATCAACGTCTCGCGACTCTCGATCTCGCATGGACCACCTCCTCTTCCTGACCGGCCGGCTCGCCGAGCCGAGCCTGCGGCGCGTGCTCGACGGCATGGCGCCGGCGCCGTTCAGTTGGGAGGTCCGCGAAATCGGCGTACAGGTCGCCGCATTGATGACCGCCGATCTGATTCAACGCCGACTATCCGCGCCGCTCAATGCTCAGCGCGTGATCGTGCCGGGGCGCTGCCGTGGCGATCTGGATGCGTTGAGCGCGCACTATGGCGTGCCGTTCGAGCGCGGTCCCGAAGAAGTGAAGGACTTGCCGCAGTTTTTCGGCCGCAAGGCGAAGCCGTTCGATCTGAGCCGCTACGACACCGAGATTTTCGCGGAGATCGTGGACGCGCCGCGCCACGATCTTGACGGCATCGCCGCGCGAGCACGCGAATACCAGGCGCAAGGCGCGGACGTGATCGACATCGGCTGTCTGCCGGACACGCCGTTTCCGCATCTCGAAGACGCGGTGCGACTGCTGAAAAGCGAAGGCTATCGCGTCAGCGTCGATTCAATGCGTAGCGACGAACTGCTGCGCGGCGGCCGCGCGGGCGCCGACTATCTGATGAGCCTGAACCTCGACACGTTGTGGATCGCCGACGAGGTGCCGTCGACGCCGATCCTCGTCGCGCGCGAACCCGCCGATATGGCGTCGCTCGATGCCGCGATCGATGCGTTGTCCGCACGCGGCCGCGCGTTTCTCGCCGATCCGATTCTCGATCCGATTCCGTTCGGGCTGGCTGCATCGATCGCGCGCTATGTGCGGCTGCGCGAGCGCTATCCGGACATAGCGATCATGATGGGGATCGGCAATGTGACCGAGTTGACCGAGGCCGACACCAGCGGCATCAACGCGGTACTGCTCGGCATGGCGGCCGAGTTGCGCATTGGCGCGGTGCTCACCACGTCGGTGAGTCTGCATGCGCGACGTGCGCTGCGCGAAGCCGACATCGCGCGCCGCGTGATGCATGCGGCGCGCGATGCGCAGGTGCTGCCCAAAGGCATCAGCGGCGACCTCGCGCAGGTCCACGCCAAGCGGCCGTTCCCCTATAGCGCCGACGAAATCGACGAACTCGCGCGTGGCGTGCGCGATCCGAATTTCCGCGTACAGGTCAGCGCCGACGGCATCCATGTGTACAACCGCGACGGCCATCGGCGCGGTGACGATCCATTCGCGCTGTATCCGCAGTTGAATCTGGAAAGCGACTGCGGCCACGCGTTCTATATGGGCGTGCAACTCGCGCGCGCGGAGATCGCATGGCGGCTCGGCAAGCGCTTCGATCAGGACCAGCCGCTCGACTGGGGTTGCGCGGTGGACCGGCCCGAGGAAGATCTGCTCGCGTGGCGCGCGCCGGGTGAGACGATGAAAAAGCGCTGACGTCGGCGCAAAAAGCTTGCGCGCGTGATCACTCCAGCGCCGCGACGCTCGCCTGCTCTTCCACGCCTGCCAGTTCGTCGCGCATCGCGCGAATCGCCTGCGCGCGATCGCTCGCGCCGAACACCGCCGAGCCGGCGACGAACACATCGGCGCCCGCCGCCGCGATGCGCGCGATATTCGACGCCTTCACGCCGCCGTCCACTTCGATCAGCAGCGGCCGCCCGGTGCGCTGCATCGTCGTATCGACCCGTTCACGCAAGAGCCGCAGCTTGTCGAGCGTTTCCGCGATGAACGCCTGGCCGCCAAAGCCCGGATTGACCGACATCACCAGCACGACGTCGAGCATCTCCATCACGTGATCGAGCACCGCGAGCGGCGTCGCCGGATTCAGCGCGAGGCCCGCGCGTGCGCCGTGCGAATGGATCAGTTCGATGGTCCGATGCACATGCAACGATGCCTCCGGATGAAAACTGATCAGGTTCGCGCCCGCGTCGGCAAACATCGCGACGAGCGGATCGACTGGCGTGGTCATCAGATGCACGTCGAACGGTATCGACGCATACGGCCGGATCGCCGAGCACACCAGCGGCCCGACCGTCAGGTTCGGCACATAGTGGTTGTCCATCACGTCGAGATGGAGCCAGTCCGCGCCGGCCGCCGTCACGTCGCGAATCTCGTCGGCGAGGCGGGCAAAGTCCGCCGACAACAGCGACGGAGCAATCAGGAATTCGCGCATCGCGTCCTCCGTGCAGGTGCAAATACGAATGCGGGTGTAGGTGAATAAACTGGTAAATGAGCAGGTGAATGAGCCGCCGAGTGACAGGCGCAAGCGCCTCAGTGATAGCGGCTCGCCATCGTTTCGAGCGGCAGCGGCTTGATGCGGTCCGCCTGGCCCGCGCAACCGAACGCCTCGAAGCGCTCGACACAGATCGCGCTGGCCGCCGCCGTGGCCGCCTTCAACGCGGCGCGCGGATCGAATTCGGCGCGCGCGCTCGCGAGCGACTTGCGCATCGCGCCGCTCATCGCGAGCCGGATGTCGGTGTCGATATTGACCTTGCGCACGCCGTGCGCGATGCCGCGGCGGATCTCTTCGACCGGCACGCCGTAGGTGGCCGGAATCTCGCCGCCGTATTCGCGAATCACCGCGAGCCATTGCTGCGGCACCGACGACGAGCCATGCATCACCAGATGCACGTTCGGAATCCGCGCATGGATATCGGCGATGCGATCGATCGCGAGAATGTCGCCGGTCGGCTCGCGGCTGAACTTGTACGCGCCATGCGAAGTGCCGATTGCAATCGCGAGCGCATCGACGCCGGTCGCGTCGACGAACTGGCGCGCTTCGTCCGGGTCGGTCAGCAAATGCGCGCGCGTCAACGTGCCGGCCGCGCCGACGCCGTCCTCCTCCCCGGCCGTGCCGGTTTCAAGCGAGCCGAGACAACCCAGCTCCCCTTCCACCGACACGCCGACCGCATGCGCGGCGTCAACCACGCGGCGGCTCACGTCGACGTTGTAGTCGTAGTCGGCGGGCGTTTTCTGATCGGGCAGCAGCGAGCCGTCCATCATCACCGACGTGAAGCCGGATCGGATCGCCTGCTGACACACGGCCGGGCTCGCGCCGTGATCCTGATGCAACACTAGCGGAATGTCCGGATGCGCTTCGAGCGCGGCCAGCACCAGATGCCGCAGATACGGCTCGCCCGCGTATTTGCGCGCGCCCGCCGACGCCTGCAGGATCACCGGGCTGCCGGTGATCTCGGCCGCGCGCATGATCGCGTGAATCTGCTCCATGTTGTTGACGTTGAACGCGGGCACGCCATAGTCGTGTTCGGCCGCGTGATCGAGTAGTTGCCGCAGCGTGATGAAGGCCATTTGCTTACTCCGGGAGATGAAATCGTGTTGGCGCGGTGCATCGACGCTTAGCGACCGCCGTGCGCGACGCGGCGTGCTTCGTCGACCAGCGCCTGCGTGTTCAGCTTGAAATACTCGAACAGCGCGGCGGCGGGCGCCGATTCGCCGAACGTATCGATGCCGACCACGCCGCCTTCGAGCCCGACATATTGCCGCCAGAACGCGCGCACGCCTGCTTCGATCGCGACGCGCCGCACGTCCGGCGGCAGCACCGCGTCGCGCCACTCGCGCGGCTGGCGGTCGAACACACTGGTGGACGGCATCGACACCACGCGCGCGGCGATGCCGGCGGCCGCGAGCGGCGCGACCGCATCGAGTGCGAGCGCGACTTCGGAACCGGTCGCAATCAGCACGATCCGCACGGGTTGTTGATGTGCTGAGTCGGCCGCCCAGTCGCGCAGCACATAAGCGCCGCGCGCGATGTCGGCGATCTGCGCGGCCGACCGCGTGACGAACGGCAGGTTCTGCCGGCTCAGCAACAGACACGAAGGGCCGTCCCGCTCGACCGCGCTGATCCATGCCCGCGCGGTTTCGACGGTGTCGCACGGACGCCAGACGTCGAGCCCCGGAATCAGCCGCAGACTTGCCGCATGTTCGACGGCCTGGTGGGTCGGGCCGTCTTCGCCGAGACCGATCGAGTCGTGCGTGAACACGAAGATCGCGCGCGTTTTCATCAGCGCGGCCATCCGCAATGCGTTGCGCGAATAGTCGGAGAACGTCAGGAAGGTGCCGCCGAACGGCAGATAGCCGCGATGCAGCGCGATGCCGTTCATCGCCGCGCTCATGCCGAATTCGCGCACGCCATAGTGCAGATAGTTGCCGCCGCGCAGGCCGTGACTATCGTTGTTCTTGTTGTCACCGTCGTTCTCGCCGTCGACACGAACCTCGACCGCGCCGGGCCAATCAGTCAGGTTCGAGCCGGTCAGATCCGCCGAGCCGCCGAGCATTTCCGGCAGGCTACGCGCGAGCGCGGCGATCGCCTTTTGCGAAGCCTTGCGCGTCGCCACCGACTCACCCGCGACATCCGCATCGCGCAGCAGCGCGTGCACCGTGTCGTGCCAATGCGCGGGCAGCCCGCCCTGCGTGCGCCGCTCGAATTCGGCCGCCTCGCCCGGATAGCGCTTGCGATAGGCATCGAAACGCGCGCGCCAGTCCGCTTCGGCGGCGGCGCCGCGCTCGTTCGCGTCGAAGCGCGCGCGGACCTCGTCCGGAATCACGAACGGCGGATAGGTCCAGCCGAGCGCGCGCCGCGTGCGTTCGACTTCGTCCGCGCCGAGCGGCGCGCCGTGCACGTCGTGCGTACCGGCCTTCGACGGCGCGCCCTGGCCGATCACCGTGCGGCAGCAGATCAGCGTCGGCCGGTCGCTCGCGCGCGCCGCGTGCAACGCGCGATCGACCGCGTCGACGTCGTGGCCATCCACGTCGCGCACCACGTGCCAGCCATAGGCCGCGAAGCGCGCGGGCGTATCGTCGGCGAACCACTGCGCGACGTGGCCGTCGATCGAAATGCCGTTGTCGTCGTACAGCACCGTCAGCTTGTCGAGTTTCAGCGTGCCCGCAAGCGATGCCGCTTCGTGCGAGACGCCTTCCATCAGGCAGCCGTCACCGGCGAACACATAGGTGCGGTGATCGACGATCCGCTGGCCGGGTCGGTTGAATTCGCGCGCGAGCAATGCCTCGGCGAGGGCCATGCCGACCCCGTTCGCGAGACCTTGCCCAAGCGGCCCGGTGGTCGTTTCGACGCCGGGCGTCACGCCCACCTCCGGGTGCCCCGGCGTTTTGCTATGCAACTGCCGAAAGCGCTTCAATTCATCGATGGGCAGGTCGTAGCCGGTCAGATGCAGCAACCCGTACAGCAGCATCGAGCCGTGTCCGTTCGACAGGATGAAGCGGTCGCGATCGGGCCACGCCGGATTACGCGGATTGTGCTTCAGATGCCGGTCCCACAACGCGACCGCGATCTCGGCCATGCCGAGCGGCATGCCGGGATGCCCCGATTTCGCCGCTTCCACCGCGTCGATCGCGAGCATCCGCAGCGCGTCGGCCATCCGGCGGGTGGCGGGATCGGTCAGCGATTGAGCCACTGCACTCATCGAATCTCTCCTTTGCGAAATGAACGTCGGGCATGCATTAGGCGCGCATCGGGCACAACAGCGCGCGGATCTCAGACCGATATCAGGCTCGCGCGCGCCGGTCGATCAGTTGCAGAATCATCGGCGTGAAGATCAGTTGCATCGCGAGTCCCATCTTGCCGCCCGGCACGACGATCACATTCGGGCGCGACATGAACGAGTCGTGCAGCATCGTCAGCAGATACTGAAAGTCGATCCCCTTCGGCCGCGCGAAGCGGATCACGACGAAGCTCTCGTCCGGCTGCGGAATCTCACGGGCGATAAACGGATTCGACGTGTCCACCGTCGGCACGCGCTGAAAATTCACATGCGTGCGCGAGAACTGCGGGCAGATGTAGTTCACGTAGTCCGGCATGCGCCGCAGAATCGTGTCGACCACCGCTTCGTGCGTGTAGCCGCGCATCGTCTGATCGCGGTGCAGCTTCTGGATCCATTCGAGGTTGATGATCGGCACGACACCGATCAGCAGATCCGCGTGCCGCGCGATATCCACCTTGTCGGTCACGGCCGCGCCGTGCAGCCCCTCGTAGAACATCAGGTCGGTGTCGGGCGCGACGTCCTCCCATGGCGTGAAGGTGCCGCCGTCCTGTTTGTACAGCACCGCTTCGCCGGCATCGTGCACATAGTGGCGAAACTGGCCGCTGCCGCTTTCTCCATAGCTCGTGAACAGCGCCTCCAGCTCTTCGAGCAGATTCGCTTCCGGGCCGAAATGGCTGAAATTCGACACGCCGTCGCGTTCGCGTTCCTGCATCGCCGCGCGCATGCCGTTGCGGTCGTAGCGATGGAACGCGTCGCCTTCGACGATCTGCGCGTTGATGTGCTCGCGTCTGAAGATATGCATGAAGCTCTTCATGACGGTGGTGGTGCCCGCGCCGCTGGAGCCGGTCACCGCGATGATCGGATGTTTGACTGACATGCGTTTGTCTCCGGATGACTGTGTTCTGTGCGCTGTCGTTGTCGCATCGGCGAGTGGTGGCCGCGCGAGCGAGCCGTGCTCGATCTCCCGCCGGCCCACTCAACCGCACCGCGCTTCAAGCGGTAAAGTCGGGCAAAAACAGCGAGCGCGTGCCGAATAGCGGCGACGTAAAGGGCTTGTCCTCGCCGCGGTCGTATTCACCGTGATAGCGCGCGATGCGCTCCACCTCGTTCTTCGAGCCGAGGATCACCGGCACGCGGCCATGCAGCGAACGCGGACGGACGTCGAGAATGCGCTCGCGCCCAGTGATCGACAGACCGCCTGCCTGCTCAATCAGAAAGCTCATCGGGTTCGCCTCGTAGAGCAGCCGCAAGCGCCCTTCCATTGCGGGCGTTTTCGAATCGCGCGGGTACATGAACACGCCGCCGCGCATCAGGATGCGATGCACTTCCGCGACCATCGACGCGATCCAGCGCATATTGAAGTCGCGCGCGCGGCAGCCGCTGCGCCCGTCCTTGCATTCCTGTACATAGCGACGCACCGGCGGTTCCCAGAAGCGCTCGTTCGATGCGTTGATCGCGAATTCGGCGGTATCGTCGGGAATCCGGATATTCGAATGCGTGAGCACGAAATTGCCGATCTCGCGCTCCAGCGTGAAGCCGTGCGTGCCGTTGCCGACCGACAGCACCAGCATCGTCGATGGTCCATACACCGCGTAGCCGGCCGCGACCTGTTCGCAGCCGGGGCGCAGAAACGCGGCCTCGCAAGCCGCCGCTTCCATGCCTTCCGCGCATTGGGCCGATTCGCCCACGCGCAGCACCGAGAAGATCGACCCGACCACACCATTGATGTCGATATTCGACGAGCCATCGAGCGGATCGAATGCGAGCAGATACTCGCCGCGCGGGTACTCGGACGGAATCGCGTACACGTGCTCCATTTCCTCGGACACCATCGCCGCGAGCAGCCCGTCCCATTCGCATTGCTGCACGAAGATTTCGTTGGTCGCGACGTCGAGCTTTTTCTGCTCCTCGCCGTGCGTGTTGACGGTTTGCGCGGAGCCGTAGTTGCCGCCGAGCGCGCCTTTGGTCAGCATCGCCGAGATCGATTTGATCGCTGCGGCCACATCGATCAGCAACGCCGACAGTCCCGCCGTTTCCGGCGCGCCGGTGCAACCGGGCTGGCGATCGAGCGTGTCGATCAGGAATTTCGAAAGTGTCGTGCGTCCGTCCTGCATGGCGTTCTCCCTGGAAGATGTTTTGGTTCACGCGGACGGCGCAGTCGCGGTGCGCGCCGCTTCTAACGGCGGCGGCGGCGACGATGACGATGACGACGGCTCATCGAATACGCGGCTCGCGCGCACGTCGGCGGCGTCGATCAGCGTCAGCGTCGCGGCGTCGATCGGCTGGCCGCCCTGCAATGCGCTCGCGAACAAACGGTTCGCCTGGCGCAGCCGCGCGCGGTCGAGCGCGTTGCGCACCGAGCGCGCATTGGCGAAGTTCGGCTGACGGATGCGCCGCGCCAGATAATCGGCGAACGCGCGTTGCGATGCGGCATCGAAGCGGTAATGCATCGTGTCGAGCATGCGCGCGGCGATGTCGAGCAGTTCCGTTTCACTGTAATCGGGGAACGTGATGTGATGCGCGATCCGCGAACGGAAACCCGGATTGCTCTCGAAGAACACTTCCATCCGCGACGCGTAGCCGGCCAGAATCACGACCAGATCGCTGCGCTGGTTCTCCATCGTCTGCAACAGGATTTCGATCGCTTCCTGGCCGTAGTCGCGCTCGTTTTCCGGGCGATACAGGTAATACGCTTCGTCGATGAACAGCACGCCGCCCATCGCGCGCTTCAGTACATCGCGCGTTTTCGGCGCGGTATGACCGATGTACTGGCCGACCAGATCGTCACGCGTGACCGAGACCAGATGATTGCGACGGATATAGCCGAGCCGGTGCAGCACCTCGGCCATACGCAACGCGACCGTTGTCTTGCCGGTGCCGGGGTTGCCGGAGAAGCACATATGCAGCGTCGGCGCGCCGCCGGCGAGGCCGAGCGAAGCGCGCGCGCGTTCGACCAGCAGATGCGCGGCGACCTCGCGAATGCGGGTCTTGACCGGCGCGAGCCCGGCCAGATCGCGATCGAGTTCGGCGAGCACGTCGCTGATACCGGAGTCGCGATACAGCGCGGCCAGATCGACCTGGGGCGCGGGCTGGGATGCCTGCTGCGCGGCACGCGCATCACCGGTTTGCGTGGCGGACGGCGAGAGGGCGTCCGCGATGGCAGTATCGTCTGTCATGGTTCCTCCTTGCGATGCGCCGGCCGTTCGTCAGGTGTCACCTGGCCCGTTGCGAATCGCCGGATGCTGGATGCTTCGCTGAGACCGGCTCGGGTTAGCTGGCCGGGCCGTAACGCTCGCCCGCCGGCCGGTCGCCCGCATAGCTGGACAGGCTGTAGCGCTGCGTGCGCCCCGGCGCGTCCTGGCGCGTCAGACGGAAGCCCGGCTCGACGTCCGGCCGGTTGACGATGAACGACAGCCGCATCGTCTCGAACGTGCGCACCGAATCGAACGCATTGACCTTGATGTAGTACTGCGGACGCGCTTCGCGGCAGGCCTTCACTTCCTGCAACACGCCGGCCGCGTCGCGCAGATCGAACATCGGCAGCCCCCACATTTCCCAGTACGTGTTGCGCGGATGCGGGTCGTCGGTGAATTCGACCGAACATGCCCAGCCCTGGCGCAACGCATAGTCGATCTGCAAGCCGATTTCCTCGTCGGTCAGCTCCGGCAGAAAGGAGAACGTTCCTTGTGTAATGCGCATGACGAACCTCGTTGATGAATATCGCTGGATGTCACTGAATATCGCGGCGAAAAACGGCGTCGACGGTGCCCCCGCGCGATGCCGTTGCATCGCGTTGCGAGTTGCCTTTTATGAAGCTGCTCGTGAAGCTGCCAGCCGTCGCCGCGATTCGATAAAACTCAGGCCGCCGTCGGCGTCACGGCGAAATCGGGCGTATCGGTCGACGCGTAGTTGAACGTCACGTCGCGCCACGTATCGAGCGCCTGCTTCAACGGCGTGCACCAGCGCGCGGCGGCTTCGAGCACGTCGGGCCCTTCGTTGACGATGTCGCGGCCCTCGTTGCGCGCCTTGACCATCGCTTCGAGCGCGACGCGATTCGCGGTCGCGCCGGCCTGGATACCGGCCGGATGACCGATCGTGCCGCCGCCGAACTGCAGGATCGCGTCGTCGCCGAACAGATCGAGCAGCTGATGCATCTGCCCCGCGTGAATCCCGCCCGAGGCCACCGGCATCACCTTGCGCAAGCCGGCCCACGGCTGATCGAAGAAGATGCCGCGCGACAGATCGACCGCGTTGTGCGCGTCGCGGCACACGTTGTAATAGCCCTGCACCGACAGCGGATCGCCTTCGAGCTTGCCGACCGCCGTGCCCGCATGCGCATGATCGACGCCCGCCATGCGCAGCCATTTGGCGATCACGCGAAACGAGATGCCGTGATTGCGTTGCCGCGTGTACGTGCCATGCCCCGCGCGATGCAGATGCAGGATCATGTCGTTCTTGCGGGCCCAGCGCGACATCGACTGGATCGCGGTCCAGCCGATCACGAGATCGATCATCACGATGCACGAGCCGAGTTCCTTCGCGAATTCGGCGCGCTCGTACATGTCTTCCATCGTGCCGGCGGTCACGTTCATATAGTGACCTTTGACTTCGCCGGTTTCGGCCTGCGCGCGGTTCACTGCATCCATCGAGAACAGGAAGCGGTCGCGCCAATGCATGAATGCCTGCGAGTTGATGTTCTCGTCGTCCTTCAGAAAATCGAGTCCGCCGCGCAGGCCTTCGTACACGACGCGCCCATAGTTCTTGCCCGACAGACCGAGCTTCGGCTTCACGGTTGCGCCGAGCAGTGGGCGCCCGTATTTATCGAGCCGTTCGCGCTCGACCACGATGCCGGTCGGCGGCCCCTGGAAGGTCTTCAGATACGCAACGGGAATGCGCATGTCTTCGAGACGCAGCGCTTTGAGCGGCTTGAAGCCGAACACGTTACCGATGATCGACGCGGTCAAGTTCGCGACCGAGCCCTCTTCGAACAGATCGAGTTCATAAGCGATATACGCGAAGTACTGCGGCTCGTCGGCGCGCGAGACCGGCACCGGCTCGACGCGATACGCCTTCGCGCGATACATGTCGCAGGCGGTCAGCCGGTCGGTCCATACCACTGTCCATGTCGCCGTCGACGATTCGCCCGCCACCGCGGCCGCCGCTTCCTCCGGCTCGACACCCGGTTGCGGCGTGATGCGAAACAGCGCGATCACGTCGGTCTCTTTCGGCTCGTAATCCGGTTGCCAGTAACCCATCTCACGGTATTTCATGACGCCCGCCGCGTACCGCTCGCGTGGATTGCGCGGATTACGCTGCTGATGTTCCGGCTCGAGCGCCGGCTGACTGAAATCGTTCATGACGTGTCCTCGAAGGTGGCAAGCGCGCTGCCGGAAGAACGAAGCGCTTGAGTTGCACTGTAGGCAGCGACGCCGCGAAGGGGAATTCACGATTTCATTCGGCAGACTTAACGTATCGGTTATTTCTCCCCTCGACTTGCGCATCGTGATGCGCGCTCCCAGCACGCGCGACGGGAATAGGTGCAGAATGTCCGGTACGGCGATGCGATAAGGGCGTGACAACGCCCACAGGTGCCACGTCCTGCGATGAGACACTTTGCTTCGTTTTCGCCACACCGCGCGGCGGCGTTCGTCTGGTCGGCCGCGCGATCGTCGTGACGGTGCAATTCGGCAGGCGCTGTATTGCCAGCCGGAAAAACACCGTCATTTCGTGCCGTCGGCACACGTGGGCATGGAGCTTGCGTAATGCCGGCTGCCGTCGCAACCCGGCATCATGCCGGGCCGGCGGCGCAACGCTGTTTCAACCTGTGGAGGAAGCACGTATGCAATGGACGACTCCGAGCTATACCGACGTACGCCTCGGTTTTGAAATCGTGATGTATGTCGCTACGCGTTAAGCCCGCGATCGGGCCGCACGCCGCGGCCCCTTCACGGTTGGTTTTTTTCTTCACTTAACCGGTCGGCCCCTCCGCTGTCGGGACACGCGTTACCAGCCATGATCCACGAAACGATCGTTACCACGGCAGCGTGTGATGGCCGTCCACATATCGCGCCGATGGGCGCGCGCTACGAGGGTGAGCGCATCATCCTCTCTCCTTTCCGTCCGTCCACGACGCTCGACAATATCGTTGCGTCGCGCGCGGCGGTTCTGAATTTCACCACCGACGTGCGCATCTTCGCGGGCTGCGTCACGCACTGCGCAACCGACTGGCCGACCGTGGCCGCGAGCCGCGTCGCCAGCGTGCGGCTTGTCGAATCGCTCGCGCATGCCGAGCTCGAACTCGACGAACTGCGCGACGATGCGCAGCGCCCGGTGCTCTATATGAAATGCGTGCACCGCGAAAACCATGCGCCGTTCGCCGGTTTCAACCGCGCGCAATCGGCAGTGGTGGAAGGCGCGATTCTGGTGAGCCGGCTCTTTATGCTGCCGCCGGAAAAGATCGATAGCGAAATGGCGTATCTGCAAATCGCGATCGACAAGACCGCCGGCGAGCACGAGCGCACCGCATGGGGCTGGCTCGTCGCCGCGGTCGCGCGGCATCGCGCGAGTCTCGAAGCGTCGCCCAGTGCTAGCGGGCACGCCGCCGCTGTACATCATTGACCCGTTCCTCGGAGAATCCCGATGACCGCATTGCTCGCGAGCGTTCGCTCGGATGACGAAGCATTCGACGCCGCTCGCGCGGGCGCCGAACTGATCGACCTGAAAGAGCCGAACGACGGCGCGCTCGGCGGCCTTGCGATCGGCGACATCGCGAACATTGCGCGGCAGTTGCGCGCGCGCTATCCGGTCAAGCCGATCAGCGCGGCGATCGGCGATGTGCCGGCCGATGCGGCCGACGAGATCGCCACGCGCGTGATCGAGGTCAGTGACGCGGGCGTCGACTATGTGAAAGTCGGCATCGCGCGCGGACCGGCCGCGCGGCGTTGCATCGAGCAGCTTGCCAGTTTGCCGGCCACCGTCGTGCCGGTGCTGCTGTGCGACGGCGGCATGGACGACGACCTGGTCGCGCACACGGCCGCGCTCGGCTTTGCCGGTGTGATGTTCGATACCGCGAGCAAGGACGGCGGCACGCTGTTCGATCACGTCGATGTCGACACGCTCGCGCGCTGGTTGCGGCTCGCGCGCCAGCGCGGCGCGATGGTCGGCATCGCCGGCGCGCTCGGCTGGGCGCAACTCGCGCAGATCCGCGCGCTCGCGCCCGACGTGGCAGGTTTTCGCACCGCACTGTGCAGTGATGGAAGGCGGTCGCGGCTCGATCCGGAGCGCGTCGCGCAGTGGGCTAGCGCGTTGCATCGGCCGCTGGGTGGGCGTGGCGCGGGTGGGGATGCGGCGGTGGGTGTTGGAGATGCGGCGCGGCGGTGAAGCGATGGATCGATGAGAGGCGCGTCCGTTAGCGGCGCGCCGATCACACCGCTCGCCCAATCATTCAGGCAACCGGAATATTCAGCAACCGGTCGCGCATCAGCGCCACATTATTCTTGTCGAACAGTTCGACCACATAGTTCGCATCGCTCACGTGGTCGACGAACTTGCCGTCGACGACCCCCGCCGCGGCCAGTGTCTCCAGCGGGTCGTCCGCGGCGATCGGGCAGGATTTCACGACGATCAGCCGCTCCGCGTTGAGCATCGTCGACAGCCACGCGGCGAGGCTGTCCGAGGTCGTGTCCCAGTTGCTCATCGCGTCGGGCGTGTCGCGCATCAGCGCGGTCGGCACCCACACGGCGACATGGCCGTCGCGCAGCGTGCGGCGGATCTTCGCCTCGCTCGACGCGAGCACGAGTTCCGGCGCCACCCCCTGCATCAGCAGCGCGTATTGCGTCATCGCGAGCAGACACATGTTGTGCGCGGCGAGATCGTCGAAACGCCATTCATTCTGGTATTGCCGCACTTTGTCCGCGAAATCGCCGCCGCCGGGCACGATCACGACCCGTCCGCCGCCGACTTCGCATAGTTCGCCGAGCCAGTGGCGCAGCGCCGGGTCGTGACTCAGACTGCCTCCGATCTTGACCACCCACATGACTGTTGTCCTCGCGTCCAGTTGAGTGCCCGGCTGGGTTCCGTCATGTTTCAAACCGCGTGCACGCTGCAATTCGCTTATTTCCCACCACACGGTCCTTTGTGCGCGTCCTTTCAGGCGACGACGCTTCGTGGATCGCTTGATACGCCCCGCATAGGTCCTTTCGCACTGCCCCTTCGCACTGCCCCTTCGTATAGCCCCTTCGTATACCCGCTTCGTACAGCCCTTTCGCACAGCCCCTCATTTAGCGCCCTTCCTACAGCCCATCACGCCGCACGCGACCCCACCCGCGCCGCCACCCGCCGCTCACCCCGCCGCCCCACCGGCAACTCACCCGCCGCCAGCAACGCGACCGCGACGCTCGGTGCGCATGTCGCCGCCCACCCGGCGCATTCGTCCGGCACGCCCGCCAGCGCGCCGAAGTCGATATAGCCGCGCGCCTCGTCGCGCGCGAGCGCGGTGACCAGAAACCGTCCGCAGCCGGCGCCGACCAGCGGCGCGCTGACGAGCGCCGGATGCGCGGCCACCACGCGCGCCAGATTCGCGCCGATTTCGCGCAACTGCAGCGCGCGCCAGCGCTGCGCGAAACCCAGCCACGCGCACTCGCTCGCTTCGTGCGCGTCGCGTCCGATCATGCGCGCGATTCGCGCACGACTTGCCGCCGGTGTCTTCGGTCCCTGGTCGGCGCTCGGCTGCACGTCGTGCAGCGGATCCAGTTCGCCGGTCAGCCGGTAGACGTCGGCGGTCGTCGCAAACCATTCGTTCATCACGTTGACCGTGACGCCCGCGAATTCGATGCAATGCGCGACACCGCACAACGGCGTGCGCACCACGCCCTGATACACGAGTTCGCCAGTCGCGAGCCGGCCGGCATCGGTCGTGGCACGCGCGGCCACCTGGCCGTCGACGATCGGAATGATGTCGGTGGTCGTGCTGCCGATATCGATCAGCACCGCGTCCGCCACGCGGGTGCGAACCCAGTTCGCGGTGGCGAGCCAGTTCGCCGACGCGACATCACGCCAGCCGGCCGCGCAGTCATCGGCGGCGAGCCAGCCGGTCTCGCCGGCATAAAAGCGCAACCGCGACGGCGCGCGCGTGGACGACTGCGCGCCAAGCCGCCGCGCGAGCGTGGCGACGATCGCGCGCACGCCATCCGCGCGATCCGCGAACAGATCGACCATCTCGCCGGTCATCGTCACCGCGTGCCGCGCGGTGGCCGCGCGAGCCTGCGGCCAGCGTTCGAAAACGAGGCCGATCGTGGTCTCCAGATGGTCGAGCCCCTGCCACAGCGGACACGCCCATTGCGCGACATCGCGCACCGCGCCGCCATCGTCGGCCAGCGACACCTTCACATGCGCGCCACCGACGTCCCAGCCGAACACCGCCGCGGCGTCCGCAGCGTCGTTAGCTGCTCCACTAGCCGCTCCGGTCGCTGGTCCGTTTGCCGCTTCGTTCGCCGCTTTCACCGTTGCATTCGCCATTTCGTTTGCCACCTCATTGCCACCTCGTCGCCATCTGATGGCCACCTAACACACTCAAGGCCGCAGCTCGGAAGCTCGCCGCAACGAATCGGTCCGCGCCGTCGTGGATCGCCCGACCCGTACGCCGTGCGCGTCGAGCAACGCGCGCGCGAGTGTGCCGCCGCGTGCCGCCGACAAGCCCGCATACGCGACCGTCAGACGCGGATTCACTTCGATCACGACCGGCCCACGGCGCGGATGCCACACCACATCGATACCGACGAAGCCACGCAAGCCCGGTATCGCTCGCGCGACACGCTGCGCGAGCGCATGCAGCACGCGGCCCTGGTCGCTGAGACGATCGATCTGATCGACCAGCACGCCATCGAATTCGACGATTTGTGCCGCGTGATTCTCCATGTGATTAGCCGTGTATTCACCGCTCAAACCGATCTGCTGCCGATTGATGCTGACGAGTTCGGTGCCGCCGTCGCGGCAGATCAGCGACAGGCTCAACGGCTCGCCGTCGACCCACGCCTGCAGCACCGGATTGCGCGCCGCCGCCGCACGCGCGTCGTATTCAGCGCAGGCATCGGCGAAGCGCTCGAATACGATCGTGTCGAGGCCGCCCGCGCCGTCGTCCGGCTTGACGACCCAGCGCTCCGCGTCGTCTTCGCCCGACTCGTCCGGCTCACCCACGAGGCCCGGCTCCAGCGCGGGCGTCGTCGCGATGCCGTGCGTGGCCAGGCACGCGGCGGTCGCGCTCTTGCTCGACGTGACGCGAATCGCCTCCTTCGCGCAGCCGAGCCAGCGCGCGCTGCCGACCGCATCATGAAAACGCAGCAGCAGGCCGTCGCATTCCGGCGCGATGATCCACGCGTAATCGTGCTCGCGCGCCGCGCGCGCGACGAAGGCCGTCATCGATTCGCCGGGCGCGGCCATACAATGGGCGTCACCCGCGCCAAGCGTTTCGAAGCGCGACGTCGCGAACGTGACCTCGACGCCGTCGACTTCGCGCAGATCGGCGACCAGCGCGTCGCGCATCACCCGTCCTTCGACGATCAGCGCGCTCAGGTCGGCGAGACTGCCCGCGCCGGCCAGTTCGGGATCGATGCCGCCGCCGGTGAGATACTCGTAGACAAAGATCTTGGTCAAAGGAACGCGCCCCCACATGCAGGTGATACCGGTTATCGATCTGCTCGACGGCCACGTCGTGCGCGCGGTGCGCGGCGAACGCAGTGCCTATCGGCCGATCCAGTCCCGCCTCGCCGCGAGCAGCGAGCCGCTTGCCATCGCTGCCGCGCTGCTCGAGGCCAGCGGCGCAAGCACGCTCTATATCGCCGACCTCGGCGCGATCCTGCGGCACGGCGCGCATGCGTCGACGCTCGCCGCGGTGCGCGCCGCGCTGCCCGGCGTCGAGCTGTGGCTCGATGCGGGCTTCACCGACTACGCATCGATGCGCGCGCTGTTCGATCGCATCGACGCACATGGCGACGCACACGCCCCCACTGCCCCACAACTCGCGACGCTCGTGCCCATATTCGGCACCGAGTCGCTGCGCGACATCGACGCGTTGCGCGCGTCGCAAGCCGACGGCCTTGCCCCGATCCTGTCGCTCGATCACCGCGCGGGCCAACTGCTGACCGCCGCCGAACTCGACCCTTCATCGGCATGGTGGCCGTCGCGCGTGATCGCGATGACACTCGACCAGGTGGGCAGCTACGCCGGCCCCGATCTCGCCAGCTTCGAACGCATCCGCTCACGTGCCGCCGCGCACACCACGGTGATCGGCGCGGGCGGCATCCGCAATCGCGACGATATGGCCGCCGCGGCCCGCACCGGCGCGACGGCCTGGCTGGTTGCATCGGCGCTGCACGATCGGCACATCGACGCCACGCGCTCCGATTCCACGCCGGCTTGACCATACAATTTCCATGCCACGCGGTAAGTAACCTGCGAATGTAAGCGAACGACAAGCTGCGCGAAATTCGCGTGACACTCTGCTCCAGCTCCGCACACAACCTGTGAGACGCAGCGGCCTTCGAGCCCGCATGTCACGCGCGCGATCGACACGCATTCGCACCCGCGCAACGAATCCGTCATCCGCTTAAACACGAAGCCGCACGACCGTGCTGCGTGTGCGGACTCGCCGTGCCGATGCTGCGCCTGCGCATCGTCATCGCAATCGGCATGGAGCTTGCTAAAAGTGCGCCATGCACCTCTCGCCCAACGATCCATCGCCGCCCAGCACGAGCGCACCGGGCCTCTCCGGCGCGCGCGTTCCGGCCATCACGCGCGACTGGACCTGCCCGTTCTGCACGCTGCTATGCGACGACCTCAGTGCTCACCTGAGCGCCGACGCACAGCACGACGGCGCGCTCAGCGTGGCGGATGCGGATTGCCCACGGCTTGCCGATGCGCTCGCGCGTTACGGCGCGGCGGATGCGCAATGCGGCAGCAGCGTCGAGGGCAACGAGACCGACATTGACGCCGCGCTGACACGCGCCGCGCAATGGCTCGCGAACGCGCGGCGTCCGCTGTTCGGCGGCCTCGCGACCGATGTCGCGGGCGCCCGCGCGCTCTATCCGCTCGCTGCCGCGTGCGGCGCGATACTCGATCATCTGCATGGCGACGCATTGAGCGCCGCGACGCTCGCGCTGCAGGACCGCGGGTCGTTTTTCACGACGCTCTCTGAAGTGCGCACGCGCGCGGATCTGCTGGTGTTTTTCGGCTGCCAGCCGTCGCGGCGTTATCCGCGCTTTTTCACGCGCGTGCTGAGCGGCACGGCGATCGCGCGCGAACTGATGTTCGTCGGCGGCGAGGTCGATCCGGCGGCGCAAGGCTTCGCGCAAACGCGCGTGGAAGCGGTGCTGCCTGATGCCGAGCCGTACGACACGCTCGCGCTGTGGTCGGCACTCAGCGAAGGGCGCGATGCCGCGACGTTGGGCCGCGCCGACGAAGGCGCACGCGATAACACCGGCACGGCGGCAACTGTCGCAACACTCGCATCGCTGCAAGCACGCATCGCAGCCGCGCACTACACAGTGATCGTCTACGAGCCCGCCGCGCTGCCCGGCCCGCACGCGGCGCTGCTGATCGAAGCGCTGAACCGGATCGTCAAGACGGTGAACCGCACGACGCGCGCGGCCTGTCTCGCGCTCGGCGGCGACGACGGCGCGGCGACGGTCAACCAGACCGTGACGTGGCTATCCGGCATGCCGCTGCGCACGCGCGTCGCGACACCCGCGCGCATCGCGCAGACCGCGCCGCTCGATCACGATCCGTATCGCTATCGCACGAGCCGGCTGCTCGCAGAACGCGAGGTGGATGCACTGCTATGGATAGCGAGCTTTGCGCCGGATGCATGGCCCGCGTCGCTCGATCCCGCGCTTCCGCTGATCGTGTTCGGCCATCCGGCGCTCGCCGATGCCGCGAAAGCGCGCGGCGCGAACACGGTGTTTATCCCGGTCGCGACGCCGGGCATCGATAGCGGCGGCCATCTGTTTCGCGTCGACAGTTCGGTCGTGATGCCGCTTGCCGCCGCGCGCGGCGCCGCGCTGGAAACGGTCGCATCGCTTGCTGCGCGCTTGAATGAGCAACTAAATGAACGCTTGAACGACCCGTTGCACGCACAGCCAACCACCCACGAGGCCCACCCATGAGCCTCGTCCGACTCAAAGGCGGCATGCTGTTCGATCCGGTTCACAACGTGAACGGCGAGCGCCGCGATCTGCTGTTCCGCGACGGCCGCATCGTCGACGCCGATGCCAATACGCCGGCCGATCGCGAATACGACGCGACCGGCATGATCGTGATGGCCGGCGGCATCGACCTGCATTCGCATATCGGCGGCGGCAAGACCAATCTGTCGCGGCTGTTGCTTCCCGAGGACCATCGCGCCGACACACCGCGCGATGCCGCGTATGAATCGGTACGGGACGACGCGGGCCGCTATCTGCGCCTGCCGTCTTGCGGCGTGTGCGCGCCCGGCACGCTCGCGACCGGCTTTCGCTATGCCGAGATGGGCTACACGGCCGCGTTCGAGCCGGCGATGATGCCGTCCAACGCGCGCCACACGCACCTCGAAATGGGCGATACGCCGATCATCGATCACGGCGCATACGTGATGCTCGGCAACGACGAACTGTTCCTGCAGATGCTGGCCGCGCGCGACGACTTCGAACGGCTGCGCGACTACATCGGCTGGACGATTCATGCGAGCAAGGCGCTCGGCGTAAAGGTCGTGAACCCCGGCGGCATCTCCGCGTTCAAGTTCAACCAGCGGTCGCTCGATGTCGACGAAGCGCACACGCATTACGGCATCACGCCGCGCGACGTGCTGCGCACGCTGTCGCGCGCGCTCACCGAGCTGCGCGTGCCGCATCCGCTGCATGTGCACGCAAGCAATCTCGGCGTGCCCGGCAATATCGCGTCGACGATCGCGACGATGGACGCCGCCGACGGCCTGCCGATCCATCTGACGCATATCCAGTTTCATAGCTACGGAACCGAAGGACCGCAAAAGTTTTCGTCCGGCGCGCGGCAGATTGCCGACGCGGTGAACGCGCGGCCAAATGTATCGATCGACGTCGGCCAGATCATCTTTGGACAGACCGTCACTGCGTCGGGTGACACGATGATGCAGTTCCGCAACACGCCGCTCGCGCAGCCGCACAAGTGGATAGCCGGCGATATCGAATGCGATGCCGGCTGCGGCGTCGTGCCGTTCCGCTATCGCGAGCAAAGCTATGTGAATGCGCTGCAATGGATCATCGGCCTGGAAATCTTCCTGCTGGTCGACGACCCGTGGCGTGTCGCGATGACCACCGATCATCCGAACGGCGGCCCGTTCACCAGCTATCCGCATCTGATCCGGCTGTTGATGGACAAGTCGTTTCGCGACGAGCAGCTGGCGAAGCTGCATCCCGAAGCGCAGGTCGCGAGCGCCTTGCCGGAACTGAAGCGTGAATTCTCGCTGTACGACATCGCGATCATCACGCGCGCGGGCCCCGCTCGATTGCTTGGCTTGCGCGATCGCGGCCATCTCGGCGCGGGCGCGGCGGCCGATATCGCCGTCTATCGCGACGAGCCGGATCGCGAGCGGATGTTCACGTCGCCGGCCTATGTGTTCAAGGACGGCGAACTGGTCGCGCGCGACGGTACGCTGGTCGCGACGCCGACCGGCGGCATCCATTTCGTCGCGCCGGAGTTCGACCGGGGCATCGAAAAGACGCTTCGCGCGTATAGCGACGCGAACCTGGCGAGCAACTTCGCGCATGCGGCGATCAGCGACGACGAAATCTGCCGCTGCTGCCGAGGCGGGCGTCTGCTGCCCGTCGAATGCCTGGCTCAGTCCTGAGCGAGCGGCCGAACGATGCCAACCGAACCGCCCACGATGAACGCGCCCGCCACGCTCGCGATCAACGGCACCGCAATCGACGCGACCTTCGCGGAAGCCTTTCCGATGAAGGCGACGCGCCTCGTGATCACCGCGCACACGCCGGTGTGGGCGATGCACGCGGCGAATTCGCTGACGGGCTTCGCGACCTCGGTGATCGGCTGCGGCTGCGAGGCCGGCATCGAACGCCTGCTGTCGGCCGCCGAAACACCGGATGGACGGCCCGGCGTCGCGGTGCTGCTATTCGCGGTGTCGTCGAAGGAACTCGCGAAGCAGATCGGCCGGCGCGTTGGCCAGTGCGTGCTGACCTGCCCGAGCACTGCCGTGTTCGGCGGCATCGATACGGCCACGAGCCGCGCGCCGCTGTCCGATCGCGCACCGCTCGGCAGCGGGCTGCGCTTTTTCGGCGACGGCTGGCAGATCGCGAAGATGATCGGCGACACGCGCTACTGGCGCGTGCCGGTGATGGACGGCGAGTTCGTCTGCGAAGACACGGCCGCGACGGTCAAGGCGGTCGGCGGCGGCAACCTGCTGCTGCTCGCGCGCGATCTCGACGCCGCGCTCGCGGCCACCGAGGCCGCGGTCGCGGCAATGCGCCGGCTGCCGAACGTGATCATGCCGTTCCCCGGCGGCATCGTCCGCTCGGGATCGAAGGTCGGCTCGAAATACGCGGGCGCGACCGCGTCGACCAACGACGCGTTCTGCCCCAGCCTGATCGGTCTGTCGCCGCGCAGCGAATTGAGCGCGGACGTGGGCTGCGTGCTGGAGATCGTCATCGATGGGCTCACCGACGCCGATGTCGGCGCGGCGATGACAGCCGGCATTGCAGCGGCCTGCGAATTCGGCAGCGCGGCCGGCATGCTGCGGATTTCTGCGGGCAACTACGGCGGCAAGCTCGGGCCGTATCACTTCCATCTGCATGAGCTGGCGGCGGGGCTCGACGGGAGCCGCGCATGACCACGAACACAAGCACGAGCACGACGTTGCGCGTGAAGACGGCGCCCGGCTTTCGCGTCGATGCCGCCGCGCTGCGGCCGCTTGCGCTGGCGGCGCTGAGCGTCGCCGACATCGAACGCATCGTGCTGCCAGCCGGCAACGAGCACTGTGTAGTCGGCGATGTATTCGACGTGCGGCGCGACGACGGTACGGCTGCGAAGCAGTCAGGTCACGACACCCCCGCGCTGGTGATCGACGGCGCGGCGCCATGGCTCGACCGCGTCGGCGCGGACATGGACGGCGGCTGCCTGACGGTACACGGCTCGACCGGCGACTACAGCGGCTTGCGAATGAGCGGCGGCTCGCTGCAAATCGACGGCGACGCGGGCCACTTCACCGGCTGCGAAATGCGCGGCGGGCGCGTGACAGTACGCGGCAACAGCGGCGATTTCGTCGCGGGCGCGCTGACCGGCGACATGGAAGGCATGAGCGGCGGCACGCTGACGATCCACGGCAACGTGGGCGCGCGGCTCGCCGACCGGATGCGCCGCGGCCTCGTGCTGGTCGGCGGCGATGCGGGCGACTTCGCCGCGTCGCGGCTGGTGGCGGGCACCGTCGGCGTGGCGGGCCAACTGGGCGCGCATTTCGCGTACGGGATGCGGCGTGGCACCTTGCTGCTCGCGCGGCGGCCCGCACACTGGCCGGCGACATTCGTCGGCGGCGGGCAGGGTTTCGACGTATTCTGGTCATTGCTCGTGCGCAATCTCGCGGCGGAAATCGCTCCCTTTTCGCAGTGGCGCACGGACCGCTTGCCGGCCCGTTATTCGGGCGATCTGGCGGTCGACGGTAGAGGCGAAATACTGATCGCCGGCTGAAGCACACAAGGAGACAGGCATGACGACAACGGATTCTCCGCATGTGAAGCCTGGTATTGCAACCAAAGCCGGCGCCAATGCCGGCACCCAGCGCTATGCCGGGCTGATGATCGCGCTGCACTGGCTGATCGCGCTCGGCATCATCGGCATGCTCGCGCTGGGACTCTATATGGTCGGGTTGCCGAAGGGCTTGCCGGTCAAATCGACGCTGATCAATCTGCACAAGTCACTCGGCATGACGGTTTTCCTGCTGGTGCTTCTGCGCATCGGGGCGCGGCTGGTCCTTCACAGGCCGCCGCTGCCGCCGATGCCAGCGTGGCAACGCGCCGCCGCGCGCACTACGCAGGGTCTTTTATACGTGGGCATGGTGGCGATGCCGCTCGCCGGTTATCTCGGCTCGTCGTTCAACAAATACGGCACCCGCTTCTGGGGCATCCTGCTGCCGAAGTGGGGTTGGGACGACCCGCATCTGCGCGAACTTTGCTTCGGAATCCATGCGGTAATCGGCTACGTGCTGATCGCGCTGATCGTGCTGCATGTCGCGGGCGCGCTCAAGCATCAGTTGATCGATCGCGACAACCTGCTCGCGAGGATGCTGCCATGACGCCGCGCACGCCGACGCGAAATCCGCCGCTCGAAGCCGCGACGCTGCGCACACGCGATGGTCATCGCGTGTGGTTCGCGGTGGCCGGCGCGCGCGACGGTGTGCCGGTCGTGGTGCTGCATGGCGGGCCCGGCAGCGGCAGCCAGCTGGGCGTGTTGCGGCTGTTCGATCTGAGCCGCTTTCGCGTCGTGCTGGTCGATCAGCGCGGCACCGGTGAATCGACGCCGCACGGCAGCCTGCGCCACAACAGCACCCGCTATCTGATCGCCGATCTCGAAGCGATTCGCGCGCGGCTCGGCATCGAACGCTGGGGTGTACTCGGCGGCTCGTGGGGCGCGGCGCTCGCGCTCGCGTATGCGGGGCAATGTCCGCAAGCGGTGACGGGCGTTGTGATGCGCGGCCTGTTTCTGACCTCCGCGCGGGAAGTGCGCGGTCTGTTCGTCACGTCGCGCCGGCGCGCGCCGCGTGCGTGGTCGAGGCTGCGCGACGCGGCTCGTTGTGAACACGCTTCGAAACTCGCCGCGCGTTGCTATTCCATGCTGCTGCAAGTCGGTGCGAACGAAACGCGGCAACGTGCAGTCGCGCTCGCGTGGCGCGGCTATGAAAACGCGGTGCTCGCGAGCGCGTCGCCGGGTGGCCCGGCACAGCACGCGCTACAGCGACGCTCGCCCAGTTCAGCGCGCAATGCCCGCAAGCTGATCGGCAAATACCGGATTCAGGCGCACTACCTCGCACATCGCTGCTGGCTCGGCGAAGCGCGTTTGCTGTCGTTGGCCCGCCGCGCGGCGAGCGCCGGCGTGCCGCTTGCCGCGATCCACGGCTCGCGCGATCCGGTGTGTCCGCCGGCCAATGCGCGGCGCCTGTCGCGCGCGGTGCCCGCCGCGCACGTCGACGCTGTGCGCGCGGGTCATCTGGCGAGCGACCCCGCGCTGCATGCGCGCGTCGCGCAGGCACTCGCGGCGATGTTTATCCCGATCGATCAGGAGGGGCGCAGCATGCGTCGTGCGGCATGAAAATCAAGGTACTCGGCTCATCGGCGGGTGGCGGTTTTCCGCAGTGGAACTGCAATTGCCGCAATTGCGACGGCGTGCGTAGCGGCACGCTGAAGGCGACGCGCCGTACGCAGTCGTCGATCGCGGTCAGCTCAAATGGCGAGGACTGGCTGCTCGTCAACGCATCGCCGGATCTGCTCGCGCAGATCGCCGCCAATCCCGAGTTGCAACCGGCGCGCCGCGCGCGCGACAGCGGCATTGCCGCGGTGCTCGTGATCGACGCGCAGATCGACCATGTGACGGGCCTGTTGATGCTGCGCGAACGCGACACGCCGTTGCCGCTCTATGCGACCGATGCGGTATGGCAAGACCTGTGCACGGGCTTTCCGGTCGCGCCGATCCTGTCGCACTACTGCGGCGTCGAGCATCGCCGCATCGCGCTCGATGACGCGCCGCTCAGCGTCGACGCCCTGCCCGGCATCCGGATCGACGCGCTGCCGCTATCGAGCAAGGCGCCGCCCTACTCGCCGCATCGCAACGCGCCCGAACGCGGCGACAACATCGGGCTCGTGCTGACGAATCTGCGCTCGGGCAAGCGCGTGTTCTACGCGCCGGGACTCGGCGCGATCGAAGAGCACGTACTCGCCGCGATGCGCGACGCCGATCTGCTGCTGGTGGACGGCACGCTATGGACCGGCGATGAAATGATCCGCCTCGGCCTGTCGAAGAAAACGGCCGCCGATATGGGCCATCTGCCGCAGACCGGCGCGGGCGGCATGATCGAAACACTGGATTCGCTCGACGCGAAGCGGGCTGACGTGAGCGGCAAAACCAGTGCAATCCGCAAGGTGCTGATCCATATCAACAACACGAATCCGATCCTGGTCGAGGACGGCCCCGAGCGGCGCATGCTGGGCGAGCACGGCATCGAAATAGCCTATGACGGCATGAGCTTCGAACTTTGACGCATCGAATCAAGCATTGAATGAAGCGTTGAATCGGCAACGTGAATGCATGGAAGCGAGGCAGTGTGCAGGTGCGGTAACGAGGCGCGGCAGTGAACGACCCTACAAAAACGGAGACGGCATGAACGCGAAAGACACCCACGACACGACGCCGATGCGCGCCGCGAATGCGACCCGTAGCCCGCACGCGGATCAACCCGCGTGGAACCGCGAGGAATTCGAGGCGCAGTTGCGCGCAAAAGGCACCGCGTATCACATTCATCACCCGTTCAACGTAAAGATGAATACGGGCGGCTGCTCGCGCGAGCAGATTCGCGGCTGGGTCGCGAACCGTTTCTACTATCAGATCAACATTCCGCTGAAGGACGCGGCCGTGTTGTCGAATTGTCCGGACCGCGAAACGCGCCGCCGCTGGGTGCTGCGCATTCTCGATCACGACGGCTATGACGGCGCGGAAGGCGGTATCGAAACCTGGGCGCGTCTGGGCGACGCGGTCGGTCTGAGCCGCGACGAGCTGTGGTCGCTCGAACACGTGACACCTGGCGTGCGCTTTGCCGTCGATGCCTACGTGAACTTCGCGCGCCGCGCGCCTTGGCAGGAATCGGTGTGCTCGTCGCTAACCGAAATGTTCGCGCCGCAGGTGCATAAAGATCGCCTTGCGAGCTGGCCCGAGCATTACCCGTGGATCGAACCCGATGGCCTCGCCTATTTCCGCTCACGCATTTCGCTCGCGCAGCGCGACGTGCAGCACGGGCTCGAAGTCACGCTCGATTACTTCACGCGACGCGAACAGCAGGAACGGGCGCTCGAGATTCTGCAGTTCAAGCTCGACATTCTGTGGACCATGCTCGATTCGATCGAAAAGGCGTTCCCGCAATGAACGATACGACCCGCGCCGAAGATGCCAGGCAAGCCGCCACGCCGCTGACGATCGCGAAGCCGTTCCGTCTGCAATGGGAGGCCGCGCAGAACGCGCATGTGCTGCTTTATCCGGAGGGGATGGTGAAGCTGAATCAGAGCGCCGGAGAAATCCTGAAGCGCTGCGACGGCACTCGCGACATCGATACGCTGGTCGCCGAGCTGGAGCAGGCGTTCAACGCGACCGGCATCGGCGGCGAGGTGCGGGCCTTCATCGCCGACGCGCACTCGCGCGGCTGGCTGGAGTAGCGCGATGACCGATCTTTCCCAGCCAACCTCTAGCGCGCAGTCCGATGTTACGGCCGCCCCCGCCGTGCCGCCGCCGTTGTGGCTGCTCGCGGAGCTGACCTATCGCTGTCCGCTGCATTGCGCGTTCTGCTACAACCCGCTCGACTACACCGATCACAATCGCGAACTGAGTACCGCGCAATGGCTCGACGTGCTGCGCGACGCGCGCGCGCTCGGCGCGGTGCAGCTCGGTTTTTCGGGCGGCGAGCCGCTGGTGCGCGACGACGTCGAAGTGCTGGTGGAGGAAGCGCACAAGCTCGGCTTCTATACGAATCTGATCACCTCCGGCGTCGGACTGACCGACAAGCGGCTCGGCGATCTGAAGGCGGCCGGTCTCGATCACATCCAGTTGTCGTTCCAGGATTCGACGCAGGAACTGAACGACTTTCTGAGCAGCACGCGGACGTTCGATCTGAAGCAGCGCGTTGCCGCTTCGCTGAAACGTCATGGCTTTCCGATGGTGATGAACTGCGTGCTGCATCGCTACAACCTGCCGCACGTCGACAAGATCATCGAGATGGCGCTCGCGCTCGGCGCCGAATATCTGGAACTGGCGAACACGCAGTACTACGGCTGGGCACACGCGAACGAAGCGCAATTGATGCCGACGCGCGAACAGCTCGAAGAAGCCGAGGCGGTGGTTGCGCGCTACCGCCGCACGCATGGCGAGCGCTGCAAGATTTTCTTCGTCGTGCCCGACTACTTCGAGAACCGGCCGAAGCGCTGCATGAACGGCTGGGGCGCGGTGTTTCTCGGCGTCGCGCCCGACGGTGTCGCACTGCCCTGCCATGCCGCGCGCGGGCTGCCTGGCCTCACGCTACCGAACGTCAAAGACACGCCATTGCGCGACATCTGGTACCACAGCGACGCGTTCAACCGCTTTCGCGGTCTGCAGTGGATGAAGGAACCCTGCCGCAGTTGCAACGAAAAGGAACACGACCTCGGCGGCTGCCGCTGCCAGGCCTATCTGCTCACCGGCGACGCGGCTAACGCCGACCCGGTCTGCGACAAGTCGCCGTTTCACGAACAGGTGGTCAAGGTCGTGCAACGCGCGGCGGCTGCGTCCACATCCGCGGCGGCAGCGGCAGCGCGCGAACAGCCGATCCTGTTTCGCAACGACGCCAACTCGCGCAAGTTCACGGCGGCGGGTCGCCAACCCGGTGCCGCTGGCGACAACGGAGGCTCATCATGAGTGCGGAAATTATCTCCGTCCTGCTCGTCGACGACCATGCGGTCGTGCGCGAAGGCTACCGGCGTCTGCTCGAACTGAACGCGGATGTCGAGGTGTGCGGCGAAGCCGGCGACGCCGCGCTGGCTTATCAGCGCTTTTGTGCGCTGCGGCCCGACGTGGTCGTGATGGATGTGTCGCTGCCCGGCGCGAGCGGCATCGAAGCGATGCGGCGCATGCTCGCGCGCGAGCCGGATGCGCGCGTGCTGATCTTTAGCGTGCATGAGGAATCGATCTTCGTGCGCCGCGCGCTCGATGCCGGCGCGCTCGGCTACGTGACCAAGGCGAGCGCGCCCGACGTGCTGGTCGAAGCGGTGCGCACGATCGCGCGGCGCGCCGGTTATCTGAGCCCGGATATCTCGCAGGCGCTGGCGCTGCGCACTGCGTTCAACGAAGGGCCGCCGGGGCGACAGTTATCGGCGCGCGAATTCGAGGTGCTGCGTTTGCTGGTGCAGGGTTATACGCTGCCGAGCATCGCCGAGAAACTCGGGCTCAGTCAGAAGACCGTGGCCAACCATCAATCGGTGATCCGGCAGAAGTTCGGCGCCGACAACGGCGTGCAGCTCGCGCAGATGGCGAGCCGGCTCGGGCTTCAGTTCACCGGCTCGGCCAGCCCCGCCTGAGCGGGCAGACGCGCGCAGAACAGAAAACCGCGCTGCGGCTCGCTCGCGACGTGAAACTCGCCGCCGAGCGCCTCGACGCGCTCGCGCATGCCGATCAGCCCGAGCCCCGCGCGCGGCTGGGTCAGATCGGTGCCGGGGCCGTCGTCGGCCATCGTCACGACGATTTCGTCGATCTGCGTGGGCGTGGCGGTGCCGCAAGCGTTGCTAGCGCCGCTTGCGTTCTGCGCCTCGCGCGGCGCGCGCACCATGAAAAGCTCCACACGCGAGCGGCGCGCGAACTTCGATACATTCGTCAGTCCTTCCTGCACGAGCCGATATAGCGTGATCGTCAGCGTATCGCTGAGGCCGCTGAAATCCCCTTCGATGGTGACCGAGAACGACGCTTCCGGCAGCCGCTCGCGCCAGCCGTCGACGCAGTGTTCGAGCGCGCTCGGCAAGCCGAACTCATCGAGACCGATCGGCCGCAAGCGGCGAATCATGCCGCCGATCTCTCGGTACACGTGAGTCGCGCTGTGAATCACACCGAGCGATATGCGATGAATCTCCGGCTCGCGCTCGCTGGATAAATCGCGGATACGCGCGGCATCGAGCGAGATCGCATTCAGATACTGGCCGAGTTCGTCGTGAAGTTCGCGCGCCATATGGCGGCGTTCGAGTTCCTGCGCCTGCAGCGCCTGGTTGGCGAGGCGCCGGTTGTCGGCCAGCAGCTGCTCGGCCTGTTCTTCGAGCCGGCGTCGATAGCCGAGTTCGCGGCGGGCGTCGCGGTAGCGGCGCCATGCGAACCACGCCAGACCGATCGACAGCACGAACAGCGTGCCCGGCAGTTCGTCGAGCTGGAAGCGCTCCATGCCGCGCGTGAGGCGGTAGGCCCGTTCGCTGACATCGAACGCGGCGCCGAGCACCATCGCCAGCACGGCGGCCGCGATGACCCACGCGAGATCGCGCCATACCGTCGAATGGGACGGCGGGCGGTCTGTGGAAGATGACGTGATCGGGTCGCTCGACATGACGTTTGCATTCTACTCAGCGCGATAGCACACGGCGGACTTTTGTGCGGGGTTTGGGAACGCTTCCCTGGCAGATCGGGAAAAGCTCCCGCGCGGTTTGCAGATGCGTATGCGAAGCTTTATCCATACATCGAAGAACGCGCGCGACGCGCGCATCGAGCCGGCAGGAGACAAAACGATGAGCATGCGATCACAAGCACGCCGCCAACGGCGCTTTCAGCGGCGCGCCGGCATCACACTCTGTTTCGGCGGCACGCTGGCGGCGCTATCCGCGAGCGCGTGGGCGCAGTCGGAGACGCCGGCCGCGCCCCCCGCGGCTTCAGCACCAGCCGCGGCCTCAGAACCAGCGACCGCATCGCCAGGCAACGATAACGCCGCCGCCAACACGACACCGACCACGACCCTTGCGCCGATCGTCATCGTCGGCACGACGCCGCTGCTCGGTATCGGCACGCCGCTGTCGCAGGTGCCGGCCAACGTCCAAACGATCCGCGCGGCCGATATCGAACAGCAGCACCGCCAGACGCTGACCGACTACCTCGCGCAGAACGTGCCGAGCGTCAGCATCGCCGACGCGCAGGGCAACCCGTATCAGATGAACCTGACCTATCGCGGCTTCACCGCGTCGCCGTTGCTCGGCACGCCGCAGGGGCTATCGGTATTCGTCGACGGCGTGCGCGTGAACGAGCCGTTCGGCGACGTCGTCAACTGGGATCTGCTGCCGCAACAGGCGATCGACACGATGCAGATCATTCCCGGTTCGAATCCGACCTACGGCTTCAATACGCTCGGCGGCGCGCTGTCGATCACGACCAAAAACGGCAAGGACGACCCGGTCGGCGAAGCCGAAATAAGCGGCGGCTCGTGGGGCCGCAAAGCGGCGCAGATCGAACAGGGCGGCACGGTCGGCAGCAACCTCGACTACTACTTCACCGCCAACGCGTTGAACGACAACGGCTGGGCCGAGCAGAACGAAAGCCGCATCCGCCAGGCGTTCGGCAAGCTGCGCTACACCGATGCCAATACGACGATATCGTTATCGGGCGGCGGCGCGGACAACGATCTGCATGGCACGCAGACGATTCCGCGCTCGTTCCTGAACAACTTCAAGCAGCCCTACACCTACCCCGACCAGAATCAGAACACGGTTGGTTATCTGACGCTGTCGGGCGATCACTACTTCAACGACCATGTCGAGCTGAGCGGCAACGCGTACTACCGGCACTTCCGCAATACCAACACCAGCAGTAACGTCAACGACGACTACGGCACGATCGACGACGACGGCAACGTCGATACCTTGCAGGCAACCAATGAACAGTCGGTCGTGTCGACCGACAGCTATGGCGCGAGCTTGCAACTGACGCTGCTCGGCAAGCTTGCCGGCATGGAGAACCAGTTCATCGCGGGCATGGCCGTCGATGCCGCCAATTCGCGCTTCCAGCAGTCGTCGCAGGACGCGGCGTTCACCGCTTCGCGCGCGACGATCGGCATCGGTGATTTCGAGCAGCAGACCTACGCGAAGACGCACAACACCAACTACGGCATCTATTTCTCGGACACGCTGTCGCTGACGCATCAATGGTCGTTGACGCTCGCCGGCCGCTATAACTGGGCCGATGCGACGATCGGTGACGAGAGCGGCACGCAACCGAGCCTGGACGGCCATCACACGTTCTCGCGCTTCAATCCGGCGGTCGGCATCAACTGGAATCCGACACCGGCGCTCACCGCGTACGCGACCTACAACGAAGGAATGCGCTCACCGACCGCGATCGAACTGGCCTGCGCCGATCCGGCCGCGCCGTGTTCGCTGCCGAACGACTTCATCTCCGATCCGTCGTTGCAGCCGGTGATTTCGAAAACCTATGAAATCGGCGCGCGCGGCAAGATCGGCTCGAACACGACATGGAGCGCCGCGATGTACAGCACGACGCTCGATAACGACATCGAGTTCATCAGCAGCAATGGCGCGGGAAGTTCGCAGGGCTTTTTCCAGAACGTCGGCCGCACGCGCCGGCAAGGTGTCGAACTCGCGGGGCAAACCAAACTCGGGCCAGTCACGGTGACCGGCAGCTATAGCTACGTCGACGCCACCTACCGCTCGACGTGGACCGAAAGCAGCCCGAGCAACTCCAGCGCCGATGCCAACGGCAATATCACCGTGAACTCGGGCGATCATATTCCGGGCATTCCGGCGACGACCGTCAAGCTGCGGCTCGACTATTCGGCGACGCCGAAATGGCGGATCGGCACCAACCTCACCTGGCGCGGCAGCGTCTATGCACAGGGCGACGAGAACAACCAGGACGCGAACGGCAAGATCTCCGGCTATCTGCTGATCGACATGGATACGTCCTATCAGGTGACCAAACAGCTACAGGTGTTCGCTTCCGTGTCGAACCTGCTGGATAAGCGCTATGCGAGCTTCGGTGCGCTCGGTCAGAACTTCTTTACCGGCCCGGGCAATACCTTCAACGGCGCGAACCCGGTCAACGAGCAATTCGTCGGACCGGGCGCGCCGCGAGGCTTCTGGATGGGTTTGCGCTATGCGTGGAAATAGCGCGAGCGCGTCACGAGTTGCGACAGTGTCGATTCCAGCGAGCACCGCTCACTTGATCGATTCGATCTGATTGGTGCTCAGCTCCCACGTGTGCGGCGGCAGCGGAATGAAATGCACCGCCTCCAGATACGCGGCGTTCTGCTCGGACGGCACGATCGACCATTCGAGGAATTTGCGGATCTCGGCGGCAAGCGCCGGGCTCGGCTGCCGCGTCGACACCACCGCGTATTCGTAGTTGACGAGCGGATACGTGCCGGAAGCCGGCGCGAACACCAGACTCAGACGCTCGTCCGCCGGCGTGCGCGCGCCGAGCGACGCGGCGCCGGCCATGATCGTCGCCTTCGTCGGCAGCACGAACTCGCCCGCGCCGTTCTTCAGCGCGGCGGTGCCGAGCTGCGCCGCGGCGATGTCCTTCGTATAGCTGACGCCGACATAGCCGACCGAGTACGGCGTCGTCTTCAGCGCATTCACCACGCCCGCGTTGCCGGCCACGGCCAGCGCGCCCGGTACGCCCGGCCACGCGATCGTCGTGCCATAGCCGAGCGAGTCTTCCCACGACGGCGTGGAGAACGTCAGAAATTGCGTGAACACGAAGGTGTCGCCGGAGCCTTCGCTGCGCCGCACCGGCACGATGTCGTGATGCGGCAGATGCATGCCCGGGTTCAGCGCGGCGATCTGCGGCGCGTCCCACGCGCGGATCGCGCCGGTATAGATGCCGGCGAGCGTCGGGCCGTCGAGCTTCAGATGGGCGTCGTTCAGTCCGGGCACGTTGTAGTTGATCGTCTGCGCGGCGATCGCGAGCGGCACGCTGATGATCTGCGGGTGTTTCATGGCATCGGCGTCCGACATGAACGCATCGGATGCGCCGATGTTCATGTTGCCGGCGATCGCCTGATCGATGCCGGCCTGCGAACCGGTCGCGCCGACCGACAGACGCACGTCCGGATGCGCCTTCGCGTAAGCGTCGCGCCATGTTTCGAACAGCGGCGCGAGCAGGGTCGAGCCGGTTTCGGTCAGCGTCACCTGTTGCGCGTACGCGTGTGCGCCGAGCATCGCGGCGGCGAGCGCCACGGTGGCGCGAGCTACGAATGAGTTGCGTCGTGCTGCGGTCATCATGTCCCTTGTTGCGTGTCGGACGGCGCGCGCCGTGCGGCGCCGGTGGGGCCGCGCTGCGGCCAATATCGAGCGAAGCTGCGTTACTTGCCGATCTGGTCGAGCCGCACGCCGGTCGTCTCGATCCGGAACAGCCACGTGACGACCGCGCCGAACAGCGACGTGACGACGAGGCAGTACAGCAGCGTGCTGGTGCCGATGCTGACCAGCAGGATCGGGAACATGAACGCGGTCAGGATCGCGCCGATCTTGCCGACCGCCGCCGCGAAACCCGCACCCGCGCCACGAATCGCGGTCGGGAACACCTCGCCCGCGAGCAGGTAGGTCTGCGCATTCGGGCCGACGTTGGTCATGAAATTGAACAGCATGAAGCCCGCGAAGATCAGCATCGTCTTCGTGCTGCCTTCGGCGTTGCCGGACAGCGCCGCGATGAACAGCCCCACCGCGCAGCCGATAAAACCGCCCACCTGCAGTTTCACGCGGCCAACGCGGTCCGCAAGCATCACCGCGAACATGATCCCGACGATCAGCAGCGACGTGGTCAGCGCGGCACCCTTGGCCGCGAGAATGTCGTTGGCGATCAGGTCGCTGACGCTGCGTACGTGATCGGGCTTGCTGCCGAGCGCGACCGCGAGAATCGTCGGCGTGAAGATGCCGATGCCGTAGGTGCCGAGATCCTGCAGGAACCACGGCGCCGACGAGAAGATCGTCGCGCGCAGGTTCTTGCGATTGAACAGTTGCAGAAACATCTTCGGACCGCCGTGGCTCTCGCCGGCTTCCGCCGCGACATGCAGCGAGATGTCGGCCGGGTAAGGCGGATTGCGGTGCAGCAGCCGGCGCGTGGCTTCCTCGGCCCGGTCGAGCTTGCCGCGCACATGCAGCCAGCTCGGGCTTTCGGTGATGAAGAAGCGGCCGACCGTCACGATCACCGCGGGGATGATCGCGGTCGCGTACATCCAGCGCCATGCTTCGAGCTGCGGCATGAACACCAGCACCAGATAGCCGATGCCGGTGCCGCCCAGCGCGCCGAGCGCCTGGAAGCCGAACGCCGCGAGCACCAGCTTGCCGCGGCTCGCGCTCGGGATGCTCTCGGAAATGATCATGTGCGCGGTCGGATAGTCGCAGCCGAGCGCGACGCCGAGGCCGAACAGGCTGATCACGAGCGACGTGAAATTGCCGCAGACGGTAAGCAGCACGAGGAAGCAGCAGAACAGCACCATCTCGACGATGAACATGCGCTTGCGGCCGAAGTAATCGGACATGCCGCCGAGACCGAGCGCGCCGACCAGGATGCCGATCAGGCTGGCGGCCGACACAAGGCCGTTCTGTGCCGCGCCGATGCCGAACTCGCGCGAGATCAACGGCAGCGCGACACCCGTCATGAACACGACGAAGCCTTCGAAGAACTTGCCGGCCGCGGCCAGCGACCAGATCCGCCACTGCATCGCCGTCATCGGCGTGGACAGCAGCCGGGTACCGTCCGGCCAGACTGGGCATTCGTCGATGTATTCCTGCACGGATTTCGCGCTGCCCCGAGCCGCTGCGATAACCGTCGCCGTCTGATCCGCCATGTCAGGGATTCCTTTTGCTATTCGTCACTTGCGGTGCCGACCCGCCTCCGATCTCGCTGCCGCCGCGCGAGGTCATGCTGAAATCCACGCATCCGGTCAACCTGTCAGAGGAATCGAGCGAGAAGCCGATGCCGTGTCGCGACCCGTGCGGGCGCGACGAAGCGCATCGGTATCGAATTCTAGAAATCGATCGATGTCCTGTCTGTGACAGGAAGGTTAGGGAATGTAAGACAGGCGGGTCAGCGCGTCATGGCGGTGCATCGGCGCCGCCATGACGTTGGACCAGGTTGGACCCAAGGTTGGACCCGGCACCGGCGCGGGTGCCGGCAGGTTCGCTCAATGCGATTCGATCGAGCCGTCGCTATGCGGGTAGGTGACGATGCCCCATGCAAGCGGCAACTCGCCGATCTGCTTGATCGGCTGATAGCTCTTCGCGTCGAGCACATAGACCGCGTCGGAGCGGCCGCACGCGACCATCAGCTTCGAGCCGTCCGGCGTGAAACTGAAGTGCCAGCAACGCTGACCGACCGGTACGTCGGCGATATGTTCGTATGTGTGGCCATCGAACACCTGCACCGCCTTGTCGCGCGCCGCCGCAACGAAAAGCCGCTGGCCGTCGGGGCCGAACGCGACGCCGTAGGGGCCGAGCTTGGTGTCGACGGTCTTCGCGACCTGGAACGTATGCGCGTCGATCAGAACGAACTTGCTCAGCGACTCCAGCGTGACCACGTAGTACTTGCCATCCGGCGACAGGCGGATGCCGCGCGGCCGTCCGCCGGCCGCGAGCTTCACCGTGCGGATCGGCGCGCCGGTGCGCGCGTGATACACCGACACCGTGTCGTCGCCTTCGTTGGTGACCAGCATCTCCTGACCGTCGCGCGAGAACTCGATGCCTTCGGTTTCGTGACCGCTCGTCACCGAGCGGATCACACGCCAGTCTTTCATATCGACGATCGCGATTTCGGCCGGCGGCTTGTTCGCATCGTCATCGTCGCCGCCGGGTTTGCCGTCCGCCGCCTTGGCGTCGGGTTTTCCATCGGGTTTGCCGTCCGGCTTCGCTCCCGGCGGGCCGCCGTCTTCGCCGGGTTCGTAGGTCACGTACGCGTAGCCGTTATGCACGCGCACATACTCCGGGTTCTTGCCGATCTTCACGCGTTTGACGACCTTGCCGGTGGCCGTATCGATCACCGCGAGGTCGTTGGTGTTCTTGTTGGCGACCAGCAAACGGGTGCCGTTTGCGTTCAGGCTCAGGCCGCGCGGGCCGTCGGCACCGACCGGAAAGGTCTGCGCGAGCGTCATCTGATCGAGATCGATCACGCCGACGCCGGCCTTCTCGCTCGTCACATAGGCAAGCGGCGCGGCGGCCGCATGCGCGGCGCTCGCGGCCAGCACGAGCGCGCCGGCTATTGCGAGGCCATAGCGTGGTTTCGGGGTGGACATGCTGCGGGTGGGAATCCGTGTCTCCGGCATTGTTGTACTCCGTGTTGAAATCGCGGCGCGCGATGATTCGCGTCATCCATTCAAAGTAGCCCACCGGGCGATTGTTTGACAACGCGGATCGGGCGGGAGAATTTCCCGAATTGACGCAGCCCGCCCGGCGCGGGTTCTAAAACGCCAGGCACGGGGTGACAATGACCTCGGAGGTGCAGTGATGCAAACCGCCATGGCAAACCGCGCAAACGCTATGCATGCCGCGACCGGCTACCGGCGCGCGGGCATCGTGCTGGGCGCCGTGATCGCTGCGCATCTGGCGTTGCTCGCGCTGATGCTGGTGGCGCGCGATAGAACCATCGAGCGCATCGTCGAACCGCGCACGATCACGGCACTGCTGTTGAGCCCCGAGCCCGCACCCGCAACGCCCGCGCCCGCGCCTGTCGCCGCGCCACCCACGCCGGCACCGCGCGCCGCTGTCATTCCGCCGACACCGCCCGCCGCCCGTCCGCCCGTGCGCGTCAAACCGGCGCCGCCGCGCCCACATGTCGCGCGCAGTGAGCCGACGCCCGCGCCGGTCCCTGCGCCCGAAAGCACGGCGCAGCCCACTGCCGCGCCGCCGGTGTCGGCTCCCGCTGCCGCGCCTGCTGCTGCCCCGTCGACGACGCCCGCCCCCGCGGTCCAAGCCGCCGCGCCCGCGTCGACCGAGCCGAGGAACGTATCGCATGTCGATTGCTCGATTCCGAAGCCCGACTATCCGGACATCTCGAAGCGGCGCCGCGAAAACGGCACGGCCGTCGTGCGTTTCGTGGTCGGGCTCACCGGACGGATCGAAACCGCGCAACTGCAAAAGAGCAGCGGCTACGACCGCCTGAACGACGCCGCGCTCGCCGCCGTCCAGGCTGGCACCTGCCGGCCCTACCGCGAAAACGGCACGGCGGTGCGCGCCGCGTATTCGCAGTCGTTCGTGTTCGGGCTGAGCGAGTGAGCCGGCATCGATGAATGAGCACCCGGCGCTACGCGCCGATCAAAGGACCACGAATCACAGAACGAAGGAAACAGTCATGCAACACTACGGAATCGCAAACGTCTGGCAATCGGGCGATCTCGTCACGCGCTGCATTCTGAGCGTGCTCGTCATCATGTCGGTGATGTCGTGGACGGTGATCATCGTCAAGCTGTTGCAGGTGATACGCCTGCGCCGAGTGACCCGCCAAAGCGATGCGCGCTTCTGGAGCGCGGATCGCTTCGACGACGGCCTGCGCAGCCTCGGCCATCCGGACACGGACCCGCGCGACAATCCGCTGCTCGCGCTCGCGTTGGCCGGCCATGAAGCGGCCACGCATCACCGGCAAACGCAGCAGCATCTGCACGACCGCATCGACGTGTCCGACTGGATCACGCGGCGTCTGCAGGACACGATGGACGAAACGATCGCGCGGCTGCAAAGCGGCCTCGCGATTCTCGCGTCGATCGGCAGCACCGCGCCTTTCGTCGGACTGTTCGGCACCGTGTGGGGCATCTATCACGCGCTGATCGTGATCGGCGAGACCGGCCAGACGTCGATCGATCACGTCGCGGGGCCGGTCGGCGAATCGCTGATCATGACCGCGTTCGGCCTGTTCGTCGCGATTCCGGCGGTGCTCGGCTACAACGGACTGGCGCGCGCGAACCGCACGATCGTCGCGCGCCTGAAGCGCTTCGCGCACGGTCTGCACGCGTACTTCGTGACCGGCTCGCAATTGCCGTCGAGCGCGGGCCCGCAGATGCGCGTCGTGCCGCGCAACGGCAACACAACCCGCGACGGAGACCTCGGATGGCAATGACACCCTTCTCCGACGACGACGATCAAGGTCTGATGAACGAGATCAACATGACGCCGCTCGTCGACGTGATGCTGGTTCTGCTGATCATCTTTCTCGTCACGATTCCCGCGATGCAGCATGCGGTCAAAATCGATCTGCCGCATGCGAGCAGCCAGCCCGAAGCGGTCAAACCCGCGCACGTCGATGTCGCGGTGCAGGCGGACGGTTCGATTCTGTGGGACGGTCAGCCGGTCAGCGACGACGGTTTGCGCGCGCGCATCGCTCAGGCCGCGCTTGCCACGCCGCAGCCGGAGCTGCATCTGCGCGCCGATCGCAAGGTGCCGTATGAACGGGTGGCCGCGGTGATGTCGGCTGCGCAGAGCGGCGGGCTGACGAAGATGGGGTTCGTGACGAATCCGCAGCCGGGGAAATAACGTCGCGCGGCTTGATGCACTTAAAGAGCGGCTTATCCGCGGCGAAAGAATCTCTGAATTCAAATCGGCGGACGGCTCGGCTATCGTGGTGCGTGTCTGAACACGCGAATCACAGGCCAGGGACCGGACGATGCACACGCCGCTGCAAGCTCTTATTTTCGACGTCGACGGCACGCTCGCCGACACCGAGACCGCGCATCTGCATGCATTCAATGCTGCGTTCGCGGAAGCCGGGCTCGACTGGTGCTGGGACCAAGCGCTCTATACGCGGTTGCTGAAAGTGGCCGGCGGCAAGGAGCGTCTGTTGCACTACTGGCGCACGATCGAGTGGGAGGAAGCCGAAGGCGTGCGGGCACTCGAAGTCGTCGACGCATTGCACGCGTTGAAAACCCGCCACTACACCGAGCGAATGCGCGGCACCGGCTTGCCGTTGCGTCCCGGTATAGTGCGTCTGTTCGATGAAGCGCACGCGGCCGGCATCCGCCTGGCCATCGCGACGACCACGACGCCGGCCAATCTCGACGCATTGCTGCAAGCGCATTTCGGCATGCACTGGCGCACGCGCTTCGCGGTCATCGGCGATGCCGGCACTACGCGCGCGAAGAAGCCCGCCCCCGACGTCTATCACGACGTGCTAGCACAACTCGATCTGCCGGCGGCGGCGTGCCTCGCATTCGAGGACTCCGGCAATGGCCTGCTCGCGGCGCTTGGCGCACGCGTGCCGACCATCGTCACGCCGACCGCGTACACGTCGCGCGATTGCTTCGACGGTTCGCTCGCCGTGCTGCCTCATCTCGGCGATCCGCACACGCCGCTGGTTCAGCCGGTGCGCGGCGAACCGCATCGCTGGATCGATCTGACGACACTGCGCCGCTGGCGTCGCGACGCCATCCATCAAGCCGAGCCGGCCGCACAGAGTCCATTGAACGCGAGCGCGCAATGACCACGAACCTGCACCACGACGCACTGTTGATCGATCTCGACGGCACGATGGTCGATACCGCGCCCGATATCGTCGCGGCAGTCAGCCGCATGCTGACGGACCTCGGCGCGACGCCGTTGCCGTTCGATACGGTGGCCGGCTTCATCGGTAAAGGCGTGCGCAATCTGGTGCGGCGTTCGCTGGAAACCGCGGGCATCGGCGAGTGGTTCGATATCGACCATGCGCAGCCGATGTTCGAGCGCCACTATGCGGCGACCAACGGCCGACTGGGCCGCGTGTTTCCGGGTGTGATGGCCGGATTGCACGCGTTGCGGCAACGCGGATATCGCTGCGCGTGCGTGACCAACAAGCCGCAAGCGCTCGCGGCGTCGCTGCTGGAGATGACTGGCCTCGCCGCCTATCTGGAGGTGCTGGTTGCGGGCGACATGCTCGCGAGCATGAAGCCGTCGCCCGAACCGCTGTGGCACGCGTGCCGTCTGCTCGATGCCGACCCCACGCATTGCACGCTGATCGGCGATTCCGCCGTCGATGTCGCGGCGGCACGCGCCGCCGGTGTGCCGGTGGTTCTCGTCAGTTACGGCTACGGTGGCGACGGTGGCGCCAACGCATTACGTGGCGATGCGCTGATTGACTCGTTCGAAGCGTTGCCGGCGATTCTCACTGCGTGGCGACAAGGTGCAAAGGCGAACGCGGGAGCGGAAACGAATTCGCCCGCGAAATAAGCGCCTTCCCATCGCCGCGCAATCGCACCGCTATCCCGCCGACAGCAACCCCGCCACGTGTGCCGACTTCGTCTGCACCGCGATATCTTTCGCGGTCATGCCGCGGTTGTCCTTCAACGCCTGGTTCGCGCCATGCGCGAGCAGAAACTGCGCGGTCTCCTCGCGATCGTAGCCCGCCGCCCACATCAGCGCGGTCAGATCGTTCTTGTAGATCCGGTTCACATCGATGCCGGCGTCGAGCAATTTGCCGACGACCTTCGTTTGCCCCTGCCCCGCCGCGTATTCCATCGCGGTCTTGCCGACCCGGTCGGTCGCGAGCGGATCGGCGCCATGCGCGAGCAGCAACGCGACGATGTCGTCGAAGCCGCCGTACGCGGCGGCCATCAACGGCGTGACGCCCGGCGCGCTCGCATGTTGCACGTTCGCGCCGTGCTCGATCAGCGTTTGCGCCATCGCGGTATCGCCCTTCTTGCACGCGGTGATCAGCGCGGTGTCGCCGATCCGGTTCATCGCGTCGACCGACGCGCCGCGTTGCAATGCAGCGAGCAGCGACGGCTGGTCGTCGTCTTTCGCGGCGGCCAGCAGTTGCCGGTTGGTCTCCCCCTGATCCTGCGCCGCCGCGGGCCCGCATACGCCGCATAAAGCGGCGCATGCGACGGCCAGCGCGAGCGGGCGCAGCAACGTTGCTTTGGTCATGTCTGCTCCGTGCTACTGCAGATTGTTGATATAGGCGGCCAGATTGCGAATGTCTTCGTCGCTCAGGTTGCGCGTCACGCTGGCCATATTGCCCGCGTCGTTGGTCCGGGTGTGCGAGCGGAAGTCCTGCAACTGCTTGACGATGTACTGATACTGCTGACCGGCTACGCGCGGAATCTCGTTCTGTCCGGAGAAGCCGCCCAGGTGGCACATCGTGCACAGCACCTCGGCGGCTTTCTTGCGGCCCGCCTCGATGCTCGCGCCATCCGCGTTGTACGGCACCGGCACGAGCTTTTGCGCGGCGAAGTAATCGGCGAGATCCTGCATGTCCTCGCGCGACAAGTTCGCCGCCATCGGCGACATGCGCGGATCGCTGCGGCGTCCTTCCTTGAAGTCTTTCAGCTGAAGGTACAGATAGCGCGAGGTCTGCCCGGCCAGAATCGGATAGTCCGGCGTCGTCGAATTACCCATCGGACCATGACAGGCCACGCACACCTGCGCTTTTGCCTTGCCTGCCTCGGCGTCGGCGCACGCGCTCGACGGCAGCCCCGCGACGGCCAGCCAGCCGCCCAGCAGGGCCATCCATAGTGCGCGCGTCGAACCCAGCGTTACCCGTAGCGCTGGCCTCATGGCAACGCGAAGACAACCACGCTATTGCCACGCTTGAAGTCGAGCTGCGTATTGCCGCCCGCCGCGACCGCGATGTATTGCTTGCCGTTCACCGTGTACGACACCGCCGGTGCATTGACGCCCGCGCCGCACTGGAACTCCCACAGCTTCCTGCCGCTCGCGGCATCGAACGCGCGGAACAGGCCATTACCCTCGCCGTTGAACACGAGACCGCCGGCGGTTGCGAGCACGCCGCCGATCAGCGGCTGATCGGTCTTGTAGTCCCACGCGATCTTGCCGGTGTCGATGTTCACCGCCGACAGCTTGCCCCACTGCTGCTCGCTCGCTATCACCTTGAACGCGCCGCCGAGCCACAGTTTGCTGCCGCCCGGATAGGCGGCTTCCTCGACCTGATAGGTCATCGGCTGATGCAGGTTGGCCGCGTAGACGAGGCGTGTTTGCGGATCGAACGCGATCGGCGACCACTCGACCCCGCCGTTCGCGCCCGGCAGCATGCGCGCGCCCTGCGCGGTCGGCAGCGTCCACATGTTCTCCTGCGGAATCATCGCCTGCGAGAAGCGGATCAGCCTACCGGTCGCGCGATCGTGCACGTACACATGACCGGTTTTGCCCGCATGCACGACGCCCGGAATCATCTTGCCGTCGGTGTCGCGCACGTCGACCAGAACCGGCGGGCTCACCGCGTCGAGATCCCATACGTCATGCGGCACGTACTGGTAGTGCCATTTGTATTTGCCGGTGTCCAGATCGATCGCGACGAGCGAATCCGTGTACAGGTTGTCTCCCGGCCGGATCGCGCCATACAGGTCCGGCGACGGATTGCCGACGACGAAGAACACGGTGTGCGTTTTCCGGTCGATCGCCGGTGTCATCCACACGCCGCCGCCGAGCGTCTTGTAGAAGTCGCCGCCCTTGTCGGCCAACTGCTTTTTCTCCGCGGCGATATCGCGCTTTTCGTCGCGACCGGTCGCGTCCTTGGTTGCCCATACACCTTCCTGGCCGCTGTCCGGGATCGTGTAGAAAGTCCACAGCAGTTGCCCGGAATTCGCGTCGAACGCTTTCACGAAGCCGCGAATGCCATACTCGCCGCCATTCGTGCCGATCAGCACCTTGCCGTCGACGACCGTCGGCGCCATCGTTTCCGAGTAGCCCTCGTCGGGGTCGGCGATCTGGCTTTGCCACAGCACGTTGCCGGTTTTGGCGTCGAGCGCGACGAGCTTCGAGTCGAGCGTACCCATATAGAGCCGGTCACCGGAAATCGCCACGCCGCGATTGTTGGGCCCGCAACAGAACGTCGTGACCGGACCCATCTTGTGCTTGTAATGCCAGAACTCCTTGCCGGTGGTCGCGTCGATCGCGTACACGTGGTTGAAGGACGTGGTCAGGAACATCACGCCGTTCGACACGATCGGCGCCGTTTCCATCGACTCGCTCACGGCCGTCTGAAAGATAAAGGCCGGTTTGAGTTTCGCGACGTTCGTTCTGTTGATCTGCGAGCCGGGGTAATAGCGCGTCTGCGTGTACGAGCCGTTCGAATGCAACCAGGCCGCCTGGGTACTGGCGGCCCGGTCGAGTTGCTCCTGGCTGACGGGCTGAAGCGTCGACGGCACGGGCGAAGCCGTGGTCGTCGAACTGTTCTGAACTTCGTCGGCGGCATGGGCGAGCGGCAAGCCGAATGCAACGGCCAGCAAAGGCAGACCGACAATTCCTTGAATGCGGGTGAATGGCATGAGCGTCTCCGTGCTTTTTATTGTTCCTATGAATTGCAGCGCCGGGGCGGCAATCATTCACGCGGTCAGCGAACCAACGGCGTAAAAAGCACGATCGCGCAACCCTCGCAGACAACAAAAGCGTACGACTTCAAACCGCTGATAGCTTTGTCAGGACGGGTCGGCTTCGCAGAGTGGGGGACGTGTTGCACGGGCCTGCGGAAAACCGGCTCGATTAAATGTAGGTGATGTGGTGGGGATTTTCTAGAGCTTCTGTGGAGTTTTGTGGACGGTGTCGAACAATGAGTTCGATCGATGCGAGCGGCTGTGCGAAGTGCTTATTTAAACGTATCGACAGCGCCCGCTTGCCACTGCGGATTTGAGGGCATTCCTGCATTGCGTCAGACGCGAACTCCCAACATGCCCGTCACGACGACTGCGGTCCAGATCGAGCAGGCGGCAATCAGCAACCAGCAGAACCGGTTCGCGCGCTGCACGCTAACGCCGTGAGCGAGCATCACGGTTCGGACACCGCAGGCGATATGCGACAGGACCAGCAGCACGCCGAGCGAATAATGCGGAATCAGCCGGACGTCCCATGCATCGCCGATCAGGCCGGTCGGCGCGCCCGTTGCCCACGCGTAGTCGGTATCCGTTCCGAAGTATCGGGCGAGGATGAATACCGAATTGACATGCGACGCAATGAACACGACCAGATAAGCACCGGATGCGGTCTGCAGCGATTCGAGCGTGCCCTGCCTGCGGCTCAGTTTCGGCATCAACAGCACCATGCCGCTGACGATCTGGAAGAAGAACAGGCCGATCAGAATCGGCTCGAGCCAACCCGCGCGATAAACGTGGCGCAGCACCAGCATGACGGCCTTGTGCACATCGGTGCCGAAAATGCCGACAGCGTGATTGCCGAGATGCGGAAACAGAAAGACCGCAATGATCGCAACCGATGCGACGCCGTGCAGCACACGTACCGGACCGGTATTCGGAATCGACGGCGACCGGCTCGTATCGCTTCGTTCGATCGACAGCGCCAGCATGCTTCCAACGATCACACACGCCCAGATCCCGAGCCATACTTTGCCGTCGGCGCCGTTTATCTTCATCAGATAAAGCAGCACGCCGACGATAACGAACAGCGGCGGCGACGCGAACGTGAAGTGCGCAAGACGCCTCAAGATAACGGCTTTGCCCTCGCTGCGTTCGAGCCGCGCCAACGACAACAAGCTGAAGAACGCGCTCACGGGCACCGCGAATACCAGTGCCACCGCGAACAGCGCGCCCATCACGTGATGATTACCGGCTTCATCGTAAAACCGCGCGAGATACCATGGATAACCCAATGCCAGTACGGTCGGCGCAAAGTGCCAATACAACGACGCGGTTCGATTAGCTTGAGCAACCGTAGAATTCATAGCAGGTTCCGGATCTGTCGAAAGCTCGCGGGCAACAGGCAATGCCGCGCGCAGGTAATGAATATCGAGTTTATGATCGGGCCGCGTGGCACGTGGGCCGAAATTGCTCGCACGAATTGGGCCGTATCGAAGTCATTGCACGTACAACCGCATGCATCGGGAAGGAGAACATGTGCGAGATCTTTTGATCCGACTGGACGGAACGGGTCCGATTCAGCAACAGGTGTATGGCGGCATCTACGCGGCGCTGGAAGACGGCCGGCTCGCGCTCGGGCAGCGCTTGCCGGCGTCGCGGACGTGGGCGCTGCAACTCGGCGTATCGCGCAACACAATCAGAGAAGCCACCGCCGCGTTGATCGCGGAAGGCTGGCTCGAAACGCGTGTCGGTGCCGGCCTGTTCGTGCGGGCCATCCCCGCGCCGGTCAGCTCGCCGGCCAATTCCGCCGCCGCGCCGTTGCGTCTGTCCGAATGGTCGGAGCGCCTGCCCGTCAGCACATTCGTATTGGCACGCAAGGATGTCGATGTGGATTTTCGTCCTGGTGTCGTGTCCAACGACGCCGAACAGTTATTTCGCCGCAAACGGCTGGCACGCTGGCCATCCGATCTGGAGCCCGCGGCGCTTTCCGAATATGGACCACCCGAAGGCGACATCCGTTTGCGCGAGCGCATTGCGGCCTATCTGCGGCAATCGCGCGCGGTACGTTGCACGGCGGCGGATATCGTCATTACCACCGGCACTCATCAATCGCTGGATCTTCTGTCGAGACTGTTGCTGGGAGCGGGCACGACGTTCGCGATCGAAGATCCCGGCTTTCCCGTCGTCGCGGAGATCATGCGCTTATCCGGTTCTGAGCTGGCATCGCTTCAGGTGGACGACCAGGGCATTAACGTCGATGACATTCCACCCGGAATCGCCGGCCTTTATTGCACGCCGAATCATCAGTTTCCGTTGGGCGTCACGCTGTCGCCGCAACGGCGCAAAGCCCTCATCGCGCGCGCGGCAAAAGAAGGTTTCGTGATCATCGAAGACGACTACGACTGCGAGTTTTACTACGGCACGATGCCATCTCCATGCCTGCAGTCGGAGGACGAGAACCAGCGTGTGATTTACCTCGGCTCGCTATCGAAAACGTTGGCACCGGGCTTTAGGCTAGGCTTTATCGTCGCGCCGCCGTGGCTGCTCGACCGGCTCAAATGCGCGAAATGGATCGTGGACCGGCAAACCTCAACACACGTGCAGAACAGTCTGCTGCAATTCATCGTCAGCGGCGACTTTGCTTCTCATCTCAGCAGCATGCGGCTGGAGTACGAGAAGCGACATACCGCGCTGCTCGAAGCGATTCGCGAGCGTCTTCACACGTGGCTGACTCCACTCAGCTCGACATGCGGTCTGCACATTTCGACGCGGGTCAATGACGGCTTCGATACCAATGCATTGTGTCGCATCGCGGATGAAGAAGGCGTCGGCATTTATCGGGGCGACACCTTTTCATGCCACGGACGCGCGTCCGACATTCTGGTGTTCGGCTTCGGCGGCACCTCTACGCAGCAGATTATGAAGGGCGTCGGACTACTCGCGGCGGCCTGGCAAGGCGAAGATCAGGCAGTGCGTCTGACGTGAAATAGCGGCGCGCAATGCGCCGCGTTCCGCTGCCGGAACATGATTTCCCGCCAGGCGATCCTCGTCAGAGGTCTTTTCGCACGATCATAGATATCGTCAAGATACCCGCGCGAATGCGGACCCGACACAATAATCTGGAGACTTTTATGCAAGCAGCTGCCCCGCCCTCGACAGCGTACGGAGCCGAAACCGGCACGCGCGGATTTCGTTGGATCGTGTTGTTCTTTGCGTGGGCCGGGCTCATGCTCAGCACAGTTTGCCGCCTCGCGTGGGGCACGCTCGCACTGCCCGCCGGAGAATCGCTGGGGCTTCCGATTGCGGCACTCGGTGTATTCGTCACGGCGTTCTATGCGGGCTACGTGCTGTCGAATATCTTTGGCGGCGTCGCTACCGATCGCTTCGGCGGTCGCATCACGTTGACCGCATCGCTACTAGGTCTGGCAGTCGCAACATTCTGCTTCGGCTTCACTCCGTCCTTATTCGTCGGACTCGTGCTGCAATGCCTGATGGGCCTCACCGCCGGCGCCGACTATGCGGCGGGCGTCAAGCTCGTCTCCACATGGTTCGCCAAAACCGAGCGCGGGCGCGCGGTCGGTCTGCTGATGAGCGCGTCGTCGATTGCCGTTATCGTCACGAATGCCGTGTTGCCCGGCCTCGTTGCGAATCTGGGCTGGCGCCATACGTATCATCTGCTCGGCGCAGCGGCGCTGATTCTCGCGGCGATCGTCGCCGTATGTGTGCGCAATCGTGCCGTGGAGGCACCGACAGGGCCAATCCAAAGGCCGCCGCTACGCACGCTTTTCACGCGTAATTTCCTGTTGCTGTCGATCGCCGGTTGCGGCGCATTCTGGGGCACGCTCGGCTTCGCGTCGTGGGCGATCTCGCTGATGGTGAAGGGCTATCACCTGTCGCCGGTTAGCGCGGGCATCGTCGTCGCGATCGCGGGCGCCGCGGGTCTGGTCAGCAAGCCGTCGGTCGGCTGGCTCTCGGACCGCCTGGGCGGACGCCGCAAAGCGCTGACGATCGCTTCGCTGCTGTTCTTCTGCGCGACGTTGCTGGTGTTCGGCCAACTGTCGAGCCTCGACGCATTCACCATCGCGGCACCGTTCATCGGCGTCGGTGCATTCGTGTATAGCCCTTTGCTCGTCACGCTGGTGGCCGAGCAAAGCGGTATCGACCGATCCGGTTCGGCAGCCGGCATCGCCAATGCGATCTGGCAGTCCGGCTCCGCTATTTCCCCGGCTATCGTCGGCTTCATCTTTCAGATCAGCCATTCGTTCTCGATGGCATTCGCCGCGTTGGCACTCGGCCCGCTACTCGGCGCGATCTGCATGCTGTTCATCAAAGAACACGCTCATCACTAAACGCCCGTATCACGCTATCAAGGAGAAAACGGAAATGCAGCACGTCACCCACACTTTCGACACGCCATGGCGATCGCACCAGATCGAAGGATCGCGCGGCTATGAGTTCATTTTCAACATACTCGGGACCGAATATACCGACGCGTACAACATCGATATCGCGAAAGTCGCGCCGGGCGGCTATTCGCCGCTGCATATCGATCAGGACAATCACGCGTTCTATATTCTCGACGGCGAAGGCGAAATCGATATCGCCGACAAGTGCTACCAGGTGTGGTCGGGCTCCGTTGTACGGGTTCCGCGCGGCGTCGTGCACGCGATCCGCAATACCGGCAGTGGCTGGTTGATGCTGCTCAGCATTTACGATCCGCCGCGTATCCGTCAGCAGAAGGTCGCCGAGGCGGCCTGATGAACGAGGCCCGGTAATGTACGCAGGCTGCGTACATTACCGGGCCTCTTGAGAGCTTCTACTGTTCCCAGACGCGAATCTAGAAGTAGTGACGAATACCGATTGCGGCAACACCCTGAGAACTGCTGGAACTCAGCGACATACCGAATAGTTGCGCGGGACGATTGCCGCTCGCATGCTGGAAAACATACGTCGCGTAGATATCGGTCGCCTTGCTGAGCCGGTAATCATAAATCAGGCCATACGTGCTGCGGATACTTGCATAGAACACGTTTTTCGGCCCGTTGTTCTTGTCGAGAAACGTGTATTCGATGCCGACGACCTGAAACGGCGAGATGTTGTAGCGCACGCCGACGTCGTAGATGCTCGCTACGTCGCCCGTCAGCGTCCAGCGCGAGTTGGTGTACAGCGCGTTGACGATGAATGGGCCGACCGTCGCCGTGCCGCCTACGCCGAGCGTGCGTAACGTGCTCGGCATCGGGTTGTCCTTGCGCGTCGTATACACCGCGCCGACCAGCGATGACTTCGTGGTCCACGTCGCGCCATAGCTCTGTGTGCTGTTCGGCGAACCGATCCCCGGTGCGTCGCCGAAGCCGTACATCGCACCGACATGCAACGATTCGATGGGCGCCCATGTCGCCCGGACCGAATTGTCCACTTCCCCGCCGCCGATTCTATCCAGCGATGGATTGCTGCCGTTATTGCCGAAGAAATTCGCGTTGATCGCCGGGTGAAATTCGAGCGACGTGCCGTACCAGGAGTTGGCCGTTGTTTGCAGATAGTCGAGCATGAAGTCGGTCTGTCTGCCGAGCGTCACCTGCGCGACGTCGTTTGCCACGCCAACATACGCGTAGCGGCCGAAGATGCGCTGCGCGGTTGCACTGCTCTGCCCCAATGCGCCGGTACTCGGTGAGAACCCGCTTTCGAGCTTGAAGATAACCTTCAGGCCGCCGCCGATATCTTCGACGCCGCGAAGTCCCCAGCGATTGCCGCGCATCATGCTGCTGGCCTCCTGCACACTCGCATGACCGCCCTGGTTCGACGTGTACTGCACGCCGATATCGAGAATGCCATACAACGTGACCGAGCTTTGCGCATGCGCCCCTGTAGCGATCGTTGCCGCAATAGCCGCAATCGCTGGATATACCGTCGACTTCATTGTCTCCCCTTGTACGTATCGTCGCGAAAGTCGCGAAGCACGCGACAACCAGCAGCGCCGTTTAGCGAATGCCGCTTGTCCCGAACTCCGCGGAATGGCTAAAAAGTGCATGGCCATTATTTGACGCACAAGGTGCAGGGATGGAACACGATGTCCTCAAACTGGTTATCCGGGTTTCTACGATATGAAGGTGGGCGAACTGGCGGCGAATCGCCGAACGAATCGTCGAATGCGCACGCGCACGCAAGCATGCGAAGGAAACCCAGATGAACACGAAGCGGCAGCGACGTGCCTTTACGAGCCAAAACGCTCGGCGAGAAAGTCGATGAAGGAACGTACTTTCGGTGTCAGCGTGCGGTGACGCGGAAATACCGCGTGGATGTCGCGCTGGCCTCGTTCCCAGTCGGGCATCACGTGCACGAGTTTGCCTTCGGCGATGTCCTGCCGGCACAGATAGTCCGGCAGCCACGCGAGTCCCGATCCGCCGAGCAGGACCCGGCGGATCGTGCTCGTATCGTTGGCGAAGAAGCGCGGGCTGACGGGCACGCTGACGAGTTCGCTGCCGCGCCGCAACGGCCAGACGGAAGGACCATCGGCGATATCGAGCAGAAACTGACTCGCCAGATCCGCGGGCGACTGCGGCACCCCGTGTTCGCGCAGATAGGCCGGCGTCGACACCAGCATCAGCTGCGCGCAACCGAGCTTGCGCGCGACGAGCCGCGAATCCTCCAGCTCCCCGGTGCGAATCACGACGTCGATGTCGTCGGCGAGCGGCGCGACCCGGCTGCTCGTCAAAGCGAGCGACACCTGCACGTCGGGGTAAGCCGCCAGATAGTCCGGGATCAGCGGCGCGATCATGAACTGTCCCGGCGTGACGGGTGAACTGACGCGCAGCAAGCCGCGCGGCGTAAGCCTGACCTGCCCGACCTTTTCTTCCGCGTCCTCGACCTCGCTCAATATCTTTCTCGCCGACTCGGCAAATAGCAGCCCGGTCTCGGTCAACGCCAGCTTGCGATTGGAGCGGATCACGAGCGCCACGCCGAGATGCTCTTCGAGCCGCGCCAGCGACCGGCTGACCGACGATTTAGGCATGCCCAGCACACGCGACACCGCGCTGAAACTGGTCAATTCGGAAAGCTTGGAAAAAACGCGGATATCGGTGAGTTCGATCATGAGTGTGCGGAGCGCGGCCGTCGTCGCGAGCCGCTTTGTTGGGCCGTTTTAGTGGGCCTTCGCGGCGAACCTTGCTCGATTTGTAACGGCACGGCGGGTCGCTGTCAAACGGGGATTTCCTGCATTCTCATGCCAGGCGCGGCGCCGGGGGTTTGAGCAGACGATTGAATCGGGTGTTCCAGCCGGGGAACGCGACGTTTCATCCCGCTGCCTTGAACTCTGCGCTCACAGGTGTGACGATGGTCGCCAATCCGCGCAAATCGATGCGCGTTCCCCCTTTTCCCTCGATGAGGTGAGTGTTGAAAATCGACCCCGAAGAGTTCCGCAAAGGACTTCGAGCGTTTACCACCGGCGTCACGGTCGTCACGATGCCGGACGGCGACGGCGGCATGCATGGGATGACCGCCAGCTCGTTTGCCGCGGTATCGGTGAATCCGCAACTGGTGGCGGTCAGCATCGCGAAGACGGCGAAGTCGCACGCACTGCTTTCCGGCGACAACTGCTATGCGATCAATATCCTCGGCGAGAGTCAGAGCTTTCACGGCAACTACTTCGCGAACCGGATGCCGGAGCGTTGGGATCCGCCGCATCATTGGGTGGACGGCACGCCGATCCTGACCGGCACGATGGGCTGGTTCCTGTGCCGCCGCTGGGCAGCCTACGAAGGTGGCGACCATACGATTCTGGTCGGCGAGGCGTTGAAAATCCATCGCACCGACGACCGCCCGCTGGTATGCAATCGCGGCGTGTTCTACTCGCTCGGCCCGGCCGTCGAAGCGGTGCGCCCCGAACGGCAGCGCAGCCATGCCGCGCTGCGCGAGCACAGCGAAAGCCCCTCCGTTGCGAACGAACAGCGAGCGTAATTCATGGCCAATACGATTGTGATCGTCGATAACGGTCCGATGAAGCTGACCGGCGACTTCGAATTGCTCGACGAAAAAGGGGATGGAGTTCGCGCACGCCGGCTCTATATGATTTGCCGGTGCGGCCTTTCCAACCGGCTACCGTTTTGCGATTCCACGCATGAACGGGTGGGCTTTTCGAGTTGTCCGAGAGCGCCGCAAGATGCGGCCGACACACGTTGACGCGCGTACTTCGGGATAAACACTGCTATGTCAATCGTTAAAGGTCAGATCATCCCTGGCGGGCCGCTTCATGTCGTCGGCGAATTCGAAATCGTCGACGCATTGGGCAACCGCTTTCCCCATAGCGGCATTTTCAGTCTTTGTCGCTGCGGGCATTCGCAAAGCAAGCCCTATTGTGATGGCAGTCATCGTGCGCAGCGGTGGACCGGCTGTCCGGCAGCGGACGCAACGGAAGGGATGCAGACTCCCGCCACGTCGACACAGAAATAACGCATGCACCCCCGCCCACCGCGCGCCGCTCAATCACACTCACCGCGCAATATCATCGAGCGCAAGACCCGTGGTGCGCGGCCCAAACAACGCAACCGCAATCACGACGATCGCCATCGCACCGCCGATAAACGCGAACACGCCCTCGACCCCGAACTCGCGCAGGAAGAACGCGATAAAGAACCCGACGAAGATCGACGACAGCCGGCTCCACGAATAAACAAAGCCCACCGCGCCGGCGCGCATGCGAGTCGGAAACAGTTCCGCCTGGTATGTATGCACGATCGTCGAAAGCCAGTTGACGACCAGCGTCTGCACGATACCGACCGCAATCAGCCAGCCAGGCGCCTTCAGCATCGAGAAGATCACGCCGATCACCGCCACCGAGATCGCACTCCAGACGAGCTGCCATTTGCGCTCGAAGCGGTCCGCGACCAGCATCACGACGAACGGCGCGATCGGATAAAGCAGCACGATCAGAAACGTGTATTCGAGGCTGCGCGTCACCATGATGCCCTTGGCGATCAGCAGTGTCGGAATCCAGCTGACGAAGCCGTAGTAGCCGATCGTCTGGAAGAAATTGACGACCACGAGCATCAGCGTGCGGCTGCGATATTGCGGGCTGAACGCTTCACGCAACGTGCCCTTCTGCTCTTCCACCTCGACCGTCTCGGCGGGCGGCGGCAACTCCTTGCCGTATTCGTTGCGCACGCGGGTTTCGATCATCTGCATCACTTGCTCGGCTTCGTCGACGCGGCCCTTTTGCGCAAGCCAGCGCGGCGATTCCGGCAGACGCAGCTGCAGATACCACACCAGCAATGCGCCCGCCGAACCGAGCGCGATCACCCAGCGCCAGCCGTCGAAACCGAGCGGCGCGATCGGCACCAGCACCCATGCAAGAAACGCGATCAGCGGCGCGCAGATCTGCGCGACCCCATACACGAGTCCAAACGCCATACCGCGCGCGTGACGCGGCGTCAGCTCCGATACGTAGGAATCGATCGTCACGTACTGCACGCCCACGCCGATGCCGCAGATAAGACGCCATACGTTGAGGCCGAGCGCGGTGTCCTGAAACGCAATCACGATGGTCGCGCCGCAGTACCACAGCATCGATGCGGCGAACACGCGGCGGCGGCCGAAGCGATCCGCGAGACCGCCGAAAGCGATCGTGCCGATAAAGAGGCCAATGAACAGCGAAGCCAGAAAACCGGCGAGGCCATTCATCGCGAAGAAGGTCGGTGTGGTCGGCGTCAGAATGCCCGCGTGAAACAGGCCGGGCGCGATATAGCCGGCGAAGTACACGTCGTAGAGCTCGAAGAATCCGCCGAGCGCGACGAGCGCGAGCAGCTTCCATAGCGTCGCGGTCATCGGCAACCGGTCGAAACGCGCGGTCACGGCGCCGGTCGTAATAGGACGTGACGGATAGTCCGCCCTGTCGAGCGAGCCGACGGCATCCGCGCCGATTGCCCTGTTTGGGGTGCTCATCGTGTCTTCCTCCTGTGCGGCCTCTGGATGGTCGCTCAATGTCGAGCCTGCGTCGTTACAGGCGTGAATGTCGTGATGCTGATTATTTGTGTTCGAGACGCGGTGACAGTGACATGAGCCCAGCGCAAATCGGAGTACGTGACGCACGCCTATTCGGTTCACCAGTCGGCCGCTATTTCCTTTCAGCATTCAGTCAAGGCCAGTCTAGTGACGCGCGCGATGGCCCACAATACTTGATCGTTGAATCAACTTGACCTGATTTGAGTGCCGACACGACGGGCGCTCAATACGCTCGACATCGGGCCTACGCTGCTACAGCGGATAAAACGAAAACGGCCCTCACGGGCCGTTTAAACGGTGACAGCCAGACTTAGAGATCAGGACGGCGAGCCCATCGCCAGCATCGTCGGGTCGACTGACAGCAGATCTTCCGCGCCACCAGACACCGGACCTGCCTGCAGATAATCCGCGCGCGGACGAATCAGCGCGCCGGACTTGCGCTGCTCGACGATATGCGCGACCCAGCCCGCCAAGCGGCTAATGATGAACAACGCGAAGGCGCTGCGCGGCGGCAAGCCCAACGCGATCGTCAGCAACGTCAGGCCGATTTCGAGGCTCGGCAGACAACCGTACCGCGCGGCGATATCGAGTGCCGCGTACAGCGGCTCGACGGACGCATGACGGCCTTCGAGCCGCCGCGTCACGTCGATCAGATAGCGCGCACGTGGGTCGCCTTCCGGGTACAGCGGATGGTTGAAGCCCGGCAGATTGCGGTGCGCCGCGTAGTGCTCGTCGAATAGTCGCTGCGCCTGCGCGGTCGTCTTGCATGCGCGCAGCAGATCTTCGGTGGCTTCGTAAGAACGCGCGGACGTGAGCCCCGTTTGCGTCAGGATCGCGGCCGCCACGCATTCGCCGACATCGGCCCCGGCCGATGCCGCGATGCGCGCGACGAAGGTGGCCTGCGCGAGTTCGTGATCGGCGCACAACACGAGCGCCGCATCGAGCGCGGCGATATGCTGCGGCGAAACCGTACCGCCCAGCACGGCAAGCAGCGTCGCCGACAGACCGCCACCGCGTTTACGGACAACGGTCGCCGCCGCGCCATCGTGCGAGCGGCGCAGATGCACGAGACAGTGTGCCATCGTTGCGATCATGCGGCTCGCGGCGACGAATTGCGCATCCGCCGAACGCGCGCCACGCAAATGTTCACCGCCGAAGCGCAACGCGATGTCGGCGAAAAAGCGCACCAGTTCGCGCCGTGGCTGCAAATCGGCGATACGTGGCCATGCATCGGCAAAGCGCAGCGTCCGCGCGCAGGGTTGCCACGACAACGTCAGTTCGTCGCCGGTATCCCATAGCGCTTTGACGGCGGCTTCGAATGGCTGCCCTTCGCGAGCCATATCGAGCGCCGCGACGCCGCGATAGCGTGGCCCTTGCGCGGTGATTTCGGTCAGCGTGCTGGAGATGATCGGCTCGCCCCAGCGCATCGCAGCGGCCGCCACGGGCGCATGACCGCTGCGCGCATCGGCGCGCGACTTCATGCGTTCGACGTCCTGGCGCGCGTACAGACGGCGCCCCTTGTCGCCTTGCGGGACACTGCGAATCCAGCCGCGGCTGACGTACGCATACAGCGTTTGCAGCTTGATCTGCAGCAGCGCGAGCGTTTCGGCGCGCGTCAGGTAATCGCCGCCGGGCGGCGGCGCGAGCCCCGCCGCGCCGTCTTGTCGGTTCCGTTGCACCTCGGTCTCCTTGACGGCGCAGGGACGCCGTATGGGGGCACAGTGACCGACAAGATAATCGAATGCCTGAGCGCTCACAATCCGGTTATGCCAGTAGCCGTTCGCACGCGCACTCAGGCATAGAACTGCGCCTGCGCGCGATACGTCTTCGGAATGCCCGCCTTCGGCACCTGCCCGTACATCGGCTCGCCGGGCAAGCCTTCGTGCAGCATGTCGCGCGCGGCGATCAGGCGGTCGAGGTCGATCCCGGTGTCGAAGCCCATGCTCTCCAGCATGAATACGAGGTCTTCGGTGACGATGTTGCCCGACGCGCCCGGCGCGAACGGACAGCCGCCGAGGCCCGCCAGCGCCGAATCGAATGAGCGGATGCCCTCTTCCAGTCCGGCCAGCGCATTGGCGAGCCCGAGTCCCATCGTGTCGTGCAGATGCAGCTTGGTCAGCTTGTCGCCGATTTCGGCGCGCACCGCCTTCACCATGTTGCGCACCTGCGTCGGATTGCCGTAGCCGACCGTATCGGCGAGCGCAATCGCATCGACGCCCGCTTCGGCCAGCGCCACCGCTGTTTCGATCACTTTCCGCTGCGCAATGACGCCGTCGATCGCGCAGCCGAACGCGGTCGCGCAACCGGGCTCGATCGCCATCGGCCGCTCCTGTTCGCGGACCCATTCGACGATGCGGCGCACCTCGGCGACCTGTTCCATCGTGCCCTTGCGCGTGTTCGAGCGGCTGTGGCCTTCGCTGACCGACACCGGCACGCCGACCCCATGCGCACCCGCCGCATACGCGGCCTGCGCGCCGCGCAGATTGGGTACCAGCGCCATCACGCGCAAGCCTGGCTGATGCAGCGCCGCCTTGACGATCGCTTCGGTGTCCGCCATCTGCGGCACGAGCTTCGGCGGCACGAAACTGCCGACTTCGATCTCGCCGACACCGGCGTGCGCGATGGCCGCGATCCAGCGCGTCTTCAGCTCCGTCGGCATGATGTCGTGCGCCATCTGCAGGCCGTCGCGCGGGCCCACTTCACATACCGCTACTTTCTCTTTCATGTCACCGCTCCTTCAGTTCTTCGGATAGATTGCCCGGCGGGCCGGTGCGATCATCGCGCTTGTCGCGTTCATCAGCTCAGTACGCGTCAGCGCAACACGCCCGCTTCCGTCAAGCTTTCGACTTCGCCCGCATCGAGTCCCAGCAGCTCGCGGAACACGTAGTCGTTGTGTTCGCCAAGGCGCGGCGGCGGCGCGAAATCGCCACGAAAACCGTCACTATCGCACCACGGCAGCGCAATGCTGCGCGAGCCGTCGGCCAGTTCGGGAAACAAGCCTCCCTGCGCGAAATACGGGTCTTCCATCACCGCGCCGATATGCCGCGAACGCGCGGCCGGCACGCCACGCGCCTGCAGCGCGTCGAGCGCCCGCGCGGGCGGCTGATCCGCGAGCCAGGCGGCTAGCAGATGGTCCGCTTCCGAACGGTGCGCGGCGCGCCCGCGCGCGTCGGCGAAGCGCGCATCCGCGGCGAGTTCGGGCTTGCGCATCGCGTCGCACAACGCGCGCCACTGCGCGTCGTCGCACACGGATACCGCGAGCCACGCGTCGTCGCCCGCGCAGCGAAAGCATCCGGACGGCGCGGCGCTCCACTCGCGCGCGCCGCTCGCGGACGGCGTATCGCTGCCCAATGCTTCGCGAAACAGCAACTCCGGTAGCAGCGCGACGGTGCTCTCCAGCATCGAAAGATCGATGAAAGCACCCTCGCCCGTCATACGCCGATGACGGACCGCGGCCAGCACCGCGCAGCATTCCCATAGCGCGGTGATCGGATCGGTCCACGCCGGCAGAATACCCATCGCCTCGACCCGCTCGTTGGGCGTACCGACCACGCTCGCGCGGCCGCTATAGGCCTGCAATAACGAGCCGTACGCGAGCGCATCGCGTTGCGGCCCCTCGCGACCGGTGCCGGACGCGGACACGAAGATCAGATCAGGCCGGATCGCCGCCAGCGCCGGATAGTCGAGCCCGAACTTCGCGAGCACGCCGTTCGAGAAGTTTTCGACCACCATATCGCTCTGCGCGATCAGACGGCGAATCAGTTCAGGCCCTTGCGGCCGGCTCAGATTGATCGTGCAGCTCTTCTTGCCCGCATTCACGACCGCCCACCAGGGCTGACGCTGCGTATGTTCGCGCCGCGTCGACGATTCGATCTTGATGACTTCCGCGCCCATGCCCGCGAGCATCTTGGTGGTCATCGGGCCGGCCAGCACCCAGCTGAAATCGATGACTCGCAGACCGGACAACGCGTTGGGTTTTGTTTGCGTCATCACACCACTCCCTGCTGGCGCAAGGTTTCCAGTTCACCCGGCGAAAGCCCGAGGCGCCCCGCAAATACCGCGCGATTGGCGGCGCCCAGGCGAGGCGACATCACATCGCGCCCGCGCGGCAGCTCGGCGCCGGAACTCGTGCGCAAACCGAACGGCAGGCCCGGCATTCGCAGCGTTTCGCTGCCCGTGCCTTGCCAGCCGTCGAAGAAGCGTCGTGCGTTCAGTTGCGCGTTTTCCAGCAGATCGCGCGCGCCGCTGACAGGAAAGCACGCGACGCGCGCCGCCTGCGCGCGCTCGAACACATCGGCGCGCGTGTGCTCGCGCGTCCATGTCGACATCTGGTCCTGCAGCACCATCCAGTTTTCGTTGCGCGCGCTACGTTCGCCGCACAGCGCGATATCGCGCGACCACGGCGGATTGCCGAGCAATTCGACCCAGCGTTCCCACTGATGCTCCTCGCGCGGCGAAATCATCACGAAGCCGTCCTTGCACGGCAATAGCCAGATCAGCCCGCCCGCGACTTCGGTGCCTTGCAGTTCCTCGCGCAGCCGGCTGAAGGTGCGCTCGCCACGGCCGTAATCGGCGACCGGCTCGATCAGCAGATGGGCGATCACGTCCAGTTCCGCGCATTCGATACTGCGGCCCTCGCCGTGCAATTGCGCTTCGAGCAGTCCCCATAGCGCGGCGTTCGCGGCCGCGACGCCGGTCGCGAGCGCCACTTCGCGATCCGCACAGGCAACGGGTGGCTGCTCGTTGGGCGCATGCACCGGCCGCGCCTGATGAAACGCGTAGCCCGCGTGATGCGTGAGCGTGAAATCGGTGAAGGCGGTAAGCGGGTTCGCATCCGCGTGCTCCGTCGACGCATGTGGCGCGAACGATGTGCCGAATGGCGTGACCGCGAGCGACACCAGCGCGGGCTGGATCTTTCTCAGCGTATCGCCGTCGAGCGCGAGTTCGGCAAGACGCGGCGCCGGGACGGACGTGATCAGCAGATCGGCCGACTCGATCAGGCGCGTGAACAACGCGGCGCCCGTCGGATTCGAAGGGTCGAGCGTCGCGCTCTCCTTGCCATGATTCAGATAGGCGAACAGCGCGCCGTCGTCGCCATAGCTTGCGTGCGTCGCGAACGGGCCGGTATGCCGCAACGGATCGCCCGCGCCCGGTGGCTCGAGCTTGAGCACGTCGGCACCGAGATCGCACAGCACGCGCGCGCAGAACGACGCCGACATCGAGCCGCTCCATTCGATCACCCGCACGCCGGCAAGCGGCGCGGCGAGCGGAGCGCCGCTCGCACGCGGCAGCATGGCGGCGGTACTCACGCGGCCTCTTCGAGCACGGCGGGATCGAACGGATACGGCACGGGCGCGCCGTGACGCAACGGCAGGATCACCGTCGCGGTGCCCGGCGTGCTTTCCTTGCCGTCCTGATTACGCAGGCCGATCTCCAGATGCACGAGCCCATAGCCGCCGCGCTGCTCGCGTGCCGTTACGCGGCCCCACGCGGTAATCACATCGCCCGGCACGTTCATGCCGCGAAACTGGAAGTTCAGCTTCCATGCCCAGCCGCTCTCGCCGACCCAATCCGTCAGCAGTTGCAGCATGATGTGCTGCTTCCACGAACCGTTGACCATCACGTCGGGCAGCTTGTCGTGGCCGGTCGCGAAACGCCAGTCGTAGTGGATGCGATGCCAGTTCTCCATCGAAGCGGACCAGCGCATGATGTGCGCGGTGGTCATCGGACCTTTGACGACATGCGGAATCTCCATGCCGACTTCGACGTCTTCGAAACATAGTGTGCGCATGACAGTCTCCGCCTAGCGCATGATCTGCGTATTGGTGACCTTCAGCAGCTTTTCGCCGGCCTCGGTCGTGTAGGTTTCCTCGATGATGACGAACACCATCGGACCGCTCTTGCCGTCGCGCTGCACGATGTCCTTGTAGCGCGCCTGACGCAGTACCTTCTCGCCGACGCGGGCATAGCGATACAGTTCGTATTCGTAGCCGCCGTTCAGATCGCGCGGCAATTCCACTTCGACCGCGGGCAGGCCGCTGAAGCTGCGGCTCAGGCCGTCGTAGTCCGGCTTGTTCATATCGTCGAGTGGATCGCCTGACTCGGGCGCGCGGCGAAACGCATGCACCGGAAAGCCCGGCGGCGCGACCACGCTGCCATAGCGGCTCGTCGCGGCCCAGTCTTCGTCCCAGTAGCGGCGCGCGTCGTCCATCGTTGCGTGATGAAAGCGGCGCACTTCGCTTGCTTCGACAGGATGCGTCGACACGACCCAGTCGGTCTGCGCGCCGATGATGGCTTTCACCTTGTCGGTGATGTATTCGTTGCTCACAGGTGTCCCCTCTTCTATCCCGGTCGCCGTCAGCGAGAAGATGCAGCAGGCACTGTGCTGCATCGGCGAGGCCAGTCTAGGTGAGCCGCAGTGCAGCGCACAATACTTGATCGTTGAATCAACGTCTTCTCAGCGTTTAAGCGATCGACTATCGTCCGTGTCATACCGCAGACGACATCGACAACGGGAGACATCGCAATGGAACCGATCCGCTACGGCGCAAGCGCGCTGCGTGACTATGCCCGCAACGTGCTGGCCAACGCGGGGCTCGCAACCCGCTATGCGGACGATGTTGCGCGCACACTCGTCGAAGGCGATCTGCTCGGACACGACACGCATGGACTCGCGCTGTTGCCCGGTTATGTCGCTCAACTCGAAGCGGGCACGATGACGCGCGAGGGCAAACCGCAAGTCGTATCCGATCGCCCCGCCGCGTTGCTGTGGGATGGCCGGCGTCTGCCTGGGCCCGCGCTCGTTCACGCCGGCATCGATGCATTGATACCGCGCGCGCACGAACTCGGCAGCGCAACGCTGGTGATTCGCCGCAGTCATCACATTGCGTGCCTTGCGGCCTATCTGTTGCGCGCGACCGAGTCGAATCTGGTGATGATGCTGGCAAGTTCCGACCCGAGCGTGCAAAGCGTCGCACCGTTCGGCGGCACGCGTGCGTTGTTCACGCCGAATCCTATCGCGCTCGGCGTGCCGACTTCGAGCACACCCGTTCTGATCGATATCTCCGCTTCGTTGACGACCAACGGCATGAGCGCGCGCCGCCACGCGAGCGGCCAGTTATTCGACGAACCGTGGATGCTCGATGCGCGCGGCGACGCGACACGCGACCCCGGTGTGCTGTTTGCCGACCCGCCCGGCACGATATTGCCGCTGGGCGGATTGTCCGCGGGTCACAAGGGCTTTGGTCTCGCGTTGCTGATCGAAGCGCTGACGGGCGGCCTCGCCGGCTTCGGCCGCGCCGATCCTTCAGAGGGCTGGGGCGCCACCGTATTCATCGCGCTGTACGATCCGGCCGCGTTTGGCGGCATCGACGCATTGCGACGGCAAATGGACTGGCTAGGCGATGCGTGCCGCAGCAATCCGCCGCGCGTACGGGACGATCCCGTTCGCTTGCCGGGCGAGCGCGCGATCGCGCGACGCACTGAGCAACTCGCGCATGGCGTACTTCTGCATCCGACCATCGTCGCGCCACTCGAAGCATGCGGCGCGCGGTATGACGTCGCGTTCCCCGTGACGTGCGATGTATGAGCGCCGTCGCTTTGAATTTTCCGACACTACTCGTTCGATCGCTTTGCGCGACGCGAAGCCGTGGAAGTAGTCTGCATCCGTTGACATCTACGCCGAGGCCATCCAATGCGCGCGCCCACCGAAATTGAAACCACCGTTGCGGTATCGACAGAGCCCGTGATCCGGCTGCATCGCGATGACGATGTCGTGATCGCGCGGCATCAGCTGGTTGCGGGCACACGCGTCAGCGGCGATGTCACGGTCCGGGGCCTCGTTCCGCCAGGGCACAAGGTCGCGGTGCGCGCCATCGAAGCCGGCGCGCCCGTGCGGCGCTATGGGCAGATCATCGGCTTCGCGACGCGGGCTATCGCGCCGGGCGAGCACGTGCACACGCACAACGTCGCGATCGGTACGTTCGAACGGGACTATGCGTTTAGCAGCGGCGTCCGGCCGACGGTGCCCGCGCAACCGTCCGCGCAGTTTCAGGGCATCGTGCGTGGCGATGGCCGCGTGGCGACGCGCAACTACATCGGCATACTCACCTCCGTGAATTGCTCGGCCACCGCTGCCCGCGCGATAGCCGACTACTTCCGCCGCGACGTCAACCCGCAAGCGTTGGCCGATTACCCGAACGTAGATGGCGTGGTCGCGCTCACGCATGGACAAGGCTGCGCGATCGACTCCCACGGCGAAGCGCTGGATGTACTGCAGCGCACGCTCGCCGGCTACGCGCGTCATCCGAACTTTGCCGCGGTGCTGATGGTGGGTCTGGGCTGCGAGACCAACCAGATCGACGGGTTGATCGAAACGCAAGGTCTGTCGGGAAGCGCCACGTTGAAGACGATGACGATCCAGAGTAGCGGCGGCACCGCGCGCACTGTAGCCGCCGGCATCGAACAGATCGAGGCGATGCTCGCCGACGCCAATCGCGTGCAACGCCAGGCCGTCGATGCCCGTCACCTGGTGGTGGGACTGCAATGCGGGGGCTCCGATGGCTACTCGGGCATCAGCGCGAATCCCGCGTTGGGCGCGGCGGTGGATCGGCTGGTCGCGCATGGCGGCACGGCGATTCTGTCGGAGACGCCGGAGATCTATGGCGCCGAACATCTGCTTACGCGTCGCGCGGTGTCACAAGCAGTGGGTGAAAAGCTGGTCGCGCGCATTCGCTGGTGGGAAGCCTATTGCGAGAGGATGAACGCAAGTCTCGACAACAACCCATCGGCGGGCAATAAGGCCGGCGGCCTCACGACGATCCTCGAAAAATCGCTCGGCGCGGTAGCCAAGGGCGGCACGACGAATCTGGTCGACGTGTATCGCTACGCCGAACCGGTCAACGCTCACGGCCTCGTGTTCATGGATACACCCGGCTACGATCCCGTCTCCGCGACCGGACAGGTTGCGGGCGGCGCGAACCTGATCTGCTTCACGACAGGACGCGGCTCGGCCTACGGCTGCGCGCCGTCGCCTTCACTGAAGCTCGGCACGAACACCGCGCTGTGGCAACGGCAGCAGGAAGATATCGATCTGAACTGCGGCACGATCATCGACGGCACGCAAAGCATCGACGAGTTGGGCGAAGCCATCTTTCAGCTGATGCTGGCGACTGCTTCCGGCCACAAAACGAAAAGCGAACTGCATGGCTATGGTCAGAACGAGTTCGTGCCGTGGCAGTTGGGGGCTATTACGTAAGTCGGCGGCTACCGGGTACCGCCGTGGCTATTCAAAACTTTGTCTGAATTGCGGCCGCCCGCACGAAAAAAAGCTCGCATTCCAAAGAATGCGAGCTTTCTGAAAGGCACCGCGCTTCGCCCGGTGCCTCCAGTGCCGCCGCTTATCGGCTGGTCATCGTCACGCCGCGCAGCGCCTGACCGTACGGCGCCGTCTGCATCACGGTGAAGCCCGTGGTCGTCACCGTCGTGCCGCTCACGCTCAGCGTGATCTTCACGAGCTGGTTCGAATCGGCGCCCGCGTCGAACGTCGTGCCCAGGCTGTTGTTGGCCGTCGACGTGACCGCGTAGATCGTGAACGAACCATCGCTGTTAGTCAAACCCGTGAGGTTGCGCAGGCCATCCGCCGTAGTCGTGTAGTGGGCGCCGGCCGTGCCGTACGTGCCTTTGGTATCGGTCACGGTGTACGCCTGGCCGAGATTCAGACCCTGGGTCACGTGAGCGATCGCCGTCCACGTGCTGCCGGACTTCTGATAGACCCACAGACCGCCGCTGCCGATCGCCATGTCGGCCGGATCGCCATCGCCTTCGTCAGCGACGAACATCAGGTCCGTGTTGGCCTTCGGCATCCACATACCGAACGGGAAGCCGGTGTTCCAGCTCAGCGGCCACGACGTCGCGCTCGCGGCCGTCAACGCCGCGGTCAGCGTCGTGTTCGATGCCGGTTCGTTGCTTGCCGCCGGCGCGCCCGACCATGCGGTCGTCGGTGCGCTGAACAGCGGCGTGATTGCGACGTTCTGCAGGTTGCTGAACTGCGCACCGTTCGCGAGCGCGCCCGTCGTGCCGACCTGGAACACCGTGTTCACGCCGTTGCTGCCGCTGCCCTTCGACACGTACATCGTGCCGTCCGGCGCCAGGAACAGACCCCGGAAGTTGCCGTCCTTACCGGTCTTATCGAACGCCTGGCCGATCGAGGTCAGCGTGAAGCCGAACTGGTTACCGCCGGCGTTGGTCTTCTTCGCAAACACCGTGCTCGACAGCGCGTCGGTGATCGTACCGAGACCGCACACCGTCGGTGCCACGTAGGTGCTGCTGTTGCCCGAGAAGAACGTGCCGACCGGCTGCGAGAATGCGCAGCTGCTGCCGGCGGCAATCGTCTGCACGCCGGTGTTCATCGTCAGCGAGTCGAGCTGACCATAGGTCGGGTTCGGCGACGAGCCCGAGTTGCCGGCGTTACCGACAATGTAGTACTGACCGCCAGCCAGCACCGACGCGCGGCCGTTGTTGCCCGAATAGGCATTGGTGTTCGTGAACTTCAGCGCCTTGGTGGTCAGGTTCAGTTCGCCGACCGTACGGAACGTCGCCGTGGCGATGTCGGTATTGGTCGGATCGACCACGCCAGGCGTATTCGAGTTCGAGCGATCGATCGAGTCGACCGGCGCGTTGTAGCCGTTGAACGTAATCGCGGTGCCGTCCTGCGACAGGTTCATCGCGAGTTCCGACTTCGACGCGAAGCTGGTCGTGAAATCGAAGCCGTTCTGCTTCGCGGTCGCCGTCACGTCGAGGTATTGGGTCGGGCTGGTGGCGCCGGCGGCCCATTGATCGATGACCATGTCGGAGGTCACGCCGAAGTTCGCGTCATTCGTCACGCCTTCAGTCGTGAACACGTTCGGATAGGTGCCCGGCGTGACGGCGGTCACCGGCGCGGCATTGGTCGTTTCCGGCGTGGCATTGAACGGCAGCGTACCCGTGACCGTGAACGTCGGGTCATAGACCGCACGCGAAACCAGCAGTGACGGTTGCGTGTTCGCCTGGGTGCCCGATGCCGGAGCCGGCGCGGAGGCGCCCGACGACGGGCTCGCACCGGTCGTCGGCGTGCTGTTGCCGCCGCAAGCCCACAGCATGGACGTCATCGCTGCGATCGGCAGCAGGCGAAATGCGGTACTTTTCATGCAAACCCCTATAGTTTTTGGATCGGGAATAAGTGTCGCCACATAGCAGGATCAGCTATGCCGGAAACGGATATACGTGGCTAATCCGGCCGGCCCGCATTGCGAATGCCAGAGCCGGGCCGAAAGACCAGATACACGATTTGCTACATGAGAAAAACTGCGGAGGGACTTTAGTAACGACGCGTGGCAACGCTATTACGCGAGTCTTGCATTCATAAACACTGTCAGCGAATTGCCAGAACGTGTCGCCGCCGATGCGGGGTCCGCATGGGGGTCCGCAAATCGCCTTAAGGTACAGATAAGGAAGACGAATATATTATCCGCGCGCGCAGGGGAGAAATAGCTTTCATTCCTTATTTTAAGCTGCCGTTTTTGAAGGCCGGATGAATGAATACGGAAAATATTATGAAAATATATCGCCGGTGGATCGTCAAGCATTGCGAGGTTTCGTCGACCGCGGACAACCGGCCAGGCAAGCGCCAAGTCAAGCGGTGAGCGATATGTCCGAGGGCAAGTCCCGAATTCTGGTCGTCGAAGACGATCGCGGCGCGGCGTTGGAAGTGACGGCCGCGCTCGAAGACTACGGCTTCGACGTGGAATGCGTCGCCACCGGTCATCAGGGCCTGTTGCACGCCGCCAACGGCACATTCGACGCGGTGGTACTCGACCGCATGCTGCCCGACCTCGACGGCCTTTCTATCCTTGCAACGCTGCGCAACATCGGCAAACAGATACCTGTGCTGATCCTGAGCTCACTCGATGCGGTCGACGAACGCGTACGCGGCTTGCGTGCCGGCGGCGACGACTACATGGTCAAGCCATTCGACGGACTCGAACTGACCGCGAGACTCAACGCGCTGCTACGGCGCCGTCACGCCGGCGACGACGCGCTGATGGCCGGATCGGCTTTGCGGGTCGACGATCTGACGATCGATTCGATCGGCCGCACCGTTCAGCGTGCCGGACATCGGGTCGAACTGAAACCGCGCGAGTACAGCCTGCTCGTGTTTCTGATGCGTCACGCAGGGCATGTCGTCACGCGTTCGATGCTGCTGGAGTCGGTGTGGCACACCCACGCCAGTACCCAGACCAACGTGATCGACATGCATATCAGCAGCCTGCGCCGCAAGATCAGTCTCGAAGGCCGGCTTTCACCCATGATCGTAACGGTGCGCAATGCGGGCTACATCCTTCATGCAGCTGGCTAGGCGCGACTACCGTGTTCGCGTTGGCGCGATCGGCTGGCTGCTCGTATTCGTCATTTCATCGGTCGCGCTGTTTGCGCTGCTGTACTGGCTGACGAGCACCTATCTGCTTCGCGAGGTCGACGAGCGGCTGAAAGGCAAGCTGTCCGAATTCCACGCGATCGATCGCGACCAGGCGATCTCGAACATCGACGAGCTGAGCCGCCGCGATATCGCGAGCACACGCCCCTATGGCGTGTTCGACGCGAGCGGTACGTGGCTTGCCGGCAATGTGCACAGGCTTCCTCATGAACAGGATCGCGTGCCGTTCAGCTATACGCAAACGGTGGATGACGGAGGGGCCCCATCGACCGCGCACTTTCGCGGCATCATCATCCCGGCCGCGAATGGACTGCGCATCGTCGTCGGCCATTCGATCGACGGCGTATTGCGCTTCGATCAGACGCTCGTGCAAGCGTTGTGCGCGGGCGTGACACTATCGATCCTGCTCGCTGTCGCCTGCGGCGCGATGCTCAACAGTCTGTCGAACCGACGTATCCGCGCGGTCGGTGAAACGGCACGGGAAATCATGGCCGGCAAGCTCGGCCAGCGTCTGCCGACACGCGGCACCAACGACGATCTCGACCGGCTGAGCGTGATCGTGAACACGATGCTCAACGAGATCGAACACCTCGTCGACGAAGTTCGCTGCGTTTGCGCGGGCGTCGCCCATGATCTGCGCACACCGATGACGCATCTACGCGCCGGTCTCGAACGCGCGAGCCGCCGGACCAGCTCGACGGCCGACTACGCACGCGCAATCGATGACGCGATCAACCAGTCCGATGCCGTGCTCGCCCGGTTCTCCGCGTTGCTGAGAATTGCGGAAATCGAATCGGGCAGCCGGCGTTCGAGCTTCCGTACGATGTCGCTCGATACCGTGTTGCGTGATGTGGTCGAACTCTACGAGCCGCTCGCCGAACAGCGCGGAATCTCGCTGACATTGAACGCTTCAGCGCCTGTGCAGATAGCCGGCGATTACGATCTGCTGTTCGGTGCGATCGAAAATCTGCTCGACAATGCGTTGAAATTTACGCCCTACGGTGGCGCGGTCACCGCGGACGTGTACATGAATGGCACACAGGCGGTACTGCGGATAGCCGATAACGGACCCGGTATTGCCGACGTCGAGCATCGCGCGGTACTGCGGCCGTTTTATCGCGGCGACACCGACGCAACCCGCTCGACGCCGGGGCACGGCCTCGGCTTGAGTCTCGTGGCAGCCATTGCGCAAGTGCATGACGCGTCGCTCGAAATACATGACAACGCGCCGGGCTGCCGGATGATGCTGCTCTTCCCCGCTCAAACCGGCCTCGCCGGTACCGTCGCGGCAGTTGCCGTGCAGTGACGAAAGACACCTGACGACGTCGCAGCGCCGATCCTAACGGCCAACGCCCGGCGCCGAAAATATCAACGCGACGATCAGGTGCAGAAAGCCCCACGCGAACAGCAGCGATAGCGGCACCGCCGCGATCACGATCAACCTGTTCCAGCGTATCCATGAGCCTCGTGCGCCCGCGCCATCGACAGTCCGGCGCATGAGTGCCTTCACGTCCCGCAGTGACGCTTGAATGGTTGCCTGCGATCGCATGTATTGGTCTTCCCCGAAGAAACGTTGCTGGCCTGCTATCCGCCACTCTATCCGCGCCGCGAAGCCGCGTTGTCAAACATGGTGAACGACGGAGGACCATGCAAATTCAAACGGTCCGGAGAGAGCGTGAATAAACAGAGGCATCGCGATGACAAGCCGGTGAAATTCGGCAACCGTTTCCGCCAGTCGCGTATCGGCCCGGAAAATCAGACCGGAAAAACGCCTTTAACACGCAATGCAATCAGGCAATGTAATTGGAAAGAAAGATCAATGAAAGAATATTTCATTCACTTGAATACCACACTTTTATAAGAATAAAAATAGAATTAATTCAACCAGAATGCGAAGTCATATTGCGCGAATGAAAACGACTTGCATTCTCCATTTTTTTGATTTAGGCATGTCATTCGCCTGACATTCGCCAATGACTAAATATCGCCCGTGCTGGCCGTACCGGCACGGCGCCGTGCCAAATGCATCTCGCGCAAGCGAATCGCCAGCACATCTCCACAATCAGGGGCGGCAGACCTGACCAATGATTCCCCACGAATCCAATTTGGCTATTCTGTTTTGATTATTTGGAGGAATAAAATGAGTCGTAATAGTAATTTAATCCAGGCCGGATTAGCATTAGGCATATTCGCCAGCTTTACGGCGTTTTCGGCTCCGCAAGGCAACATGGAGCTTTTGCCTACTGGCCAGTTCATTTCACCGAAGGCAATTCCGGGTGCAGTCCAGCAGTTGCTGAACCCGCAAATCGCGGCGAAGCCGACGCAAGTCGTCAGCGGCGCGATCAAGTCGCAGCTCAGCCCGGACGGCAACACGCTGGCTGTGATCACCGCCGGCTACAACACGGTCTACACGGGCAGCAACAACGCCACGCTCGACAAGGCCGATTCGACCCAATACATCTTCATCTACGATGTGTCGGGCGCGAACCGGGCCAACCCGAAGTTCGTCCAGGCGATCCATCAGAACAACGCGTTCGATGGTCTAGTGTGGAACGGCAACCAGACGCTGTACGGTACGGGCGGTGCTGACGACAAGGTCTACGTGTACAGCCGCTCGTCGGCCGCACCGTCGGCTCAATGGGCTCAGACCAACGCCATCGCGCTGAACCACGCGAAGGGTATCGGTTCGGGCGTGAAGCCGAACGCCGGCGGCCTGGCTCTGTCCGCCGACGGCCGTACTCTCGTTGTCGCCAACAACTACAACGACTCGATCACGCTGATCGATACGACGTCGAACACGATCACGTCGGAGTACGACCTGCGTCCGTTCAACACGTCGGGTCAGAATGGCGTCGCCGGTGGCGAATACCCGTGGGCGGTTTCGTTGAAGTCCGACGGCACCGCGTTCGTTTCGTCGGTTCGTGACCGTGAAGTCGTGGTGCTGAACCTGTCGAACCCGGCCGCGCCGCAGTTCATCAAGCGCATCGCGCTGCAGGGCAACGCGTACGGCATGGCCTTCTCGCCGGATCAATCGAAGCTCTACGTCGCCGTGTCGAACGCCGACCAGGTCGCTGTCATCGATACCCAGCGTCATAACGTCGACAAGACGATCGACCTCGCCATCGCGGACGAAGACGACAACGGCAACGGCAATGGTCATGGCCACGGCGACGACCACGGCTTTGGCGGCTTTGGCGGCTTCGGTTTCGGCAACGACCACGATCACGGCCATGGCAATGGCAACGGTCATGGCAACGGCAATGACGACAAGAAATACAGCGGCCGCGATACGGTCAACGTGACGGTGTCGAAGGATGGCAGAACCATCTACGCGGTCAACAATGGCGACAACTCGATCGCCGTGATCGACCACGACGGCAACAACGGCTACCACGTGGCCGGCTTCATGCCGACCGCCTACGCGCCGAAGGACATCACGCTGAGCGCCGACGGTTCGCAGATGTACATCATCAACGGCAAGTCGAACACCGGCCCGAACCCGCTGTACACGCCGGGCGGCAGCTCGGCCCAATACCAGTTCGGTCTGGAGCAGAGCAGCCTCGTCAGCGCACCGGTGCCGCGCGACAACACGCTCGACCGCTTGACCAGCCAGGTAGATGAAAACAACCACTACTCGGTCAAGGAAGCGCAAAGCGATCGCCAGACGATGCAGTTCATGCACGATCACATCAAGCACGTGATCTATATCGTCAAGGAAAACCGCACGTTCGATCAGATCCTCGGTGACCTCGGCAACGGTTCGAACGGCGATCCGACGCTGACGATGTACGGCAAGGCCACCACGCCGAACTTCCACAACATCGCCGGCAACTTCGTTACGATCGACAACTTCAGCGATCCGGGCGACGGTTCGATGGACGGCTGGTCGTGGGTGCAGCACGCACACGTCACGCCGACCGAGGAAGTGTCGCAGCAGGAAAACTACGCCGGCGTCTCGCGCGGTATGTCGTATGAGTCCGAAGGCGCGAACCGCGGTCTGCCGGTTGGCCTCGCGACGACTGCCGCGCGCGATGCCGCGTCGAACGGCGGCTTCACGTCCGCGACGTCGTCGCTGCCGGGCGGCGCCGCCAACGCGCTGCCGGGTATCGCCGATATCTCGGTGCCGGATGCTCCGTTCGGCTACCAGAAGGCGAACATCTACGACGCGGTGCTGCAAGCCGGCGGTACGTTCCGCGATTACGGCGGCATGGTCAACAACGCCGGCTCGATCGGCACGATTGCCAGCCCGCTGCTCAATCCGTTTGCCGCGAACAACGTGCAGGTTTATCCGGTCAAGCCGACGCTCGTCAATCTGACGGACCCGTACTACCGCGGCTTCGACCAGTCGTACCCGGATACCTTCCGCGAACTGGAATGGAACCGCGAGTTCCAGAGCTATGTCGCGCACGGCAATCTGCCGTCGTTCGAACTCGTTCGTATGGGTGCTGACCACACCGGCAATTACACGACGAACGTCGGTCAGATGGGTTCGGCCGAGCAGGAAGAAGCGGATAACGACTTCGCCGTCGGCAAGCTGGTCGAGACGGTCGCGCACAGCCCGTACGCGAAGAACACGCTGATCGTGGTGGTCGAGGATGACTCGCAGGCCGGTTCGGATCACGTCGACTCGCACCGCGCACCCGCCTATGTGATCGGCGCGTACGTGAAGCAGCACGCCGTCGTCAGCACGCCGTACAGCCAGATCAACGCGATCCGTACCATGGAAGACGTGCTCGGTACCCAGCACATCGACCTGAACACGGCCTACGCGAAGCCGATGGCTGACCTCTTCGACACTCGCTCGAATGGTTCGTGGACGTACACGGCCGTGGCATCGACGATCCTGAAGGGGACGAACGTGGGCAATGTCGCCACGGGCTCGGTCGCGACCGGTAACGACGGCAACCAGTACGCACAGGGCGCGGACATCCATCCGCTGCACGACGCGACCTACTGGGCGAACGCGACGAAGGACTTCGACTTCTCCAAGGAAGACCGCGTTCCGCCGGACCTGTTCAATCGCGTGCTGTGGAAGGGCGTGATGGGTGACAAGCCGTATCCGGTGCCGCATTCGATCTACACGAAAGTTGCCGACGAAGGTGCGAAAGAAAGCACGAAAACCGTCGCCGCAACGGACGATGACGATGATTGAGTGGGCTGCGTTGTTCGGCGTTAGCGCAAATGGGCGCGTATTGCTCGATGCGTTACACGCCAGGTAGCTGGTAAGGGGCGGGCGGCTGTCTGCGTGGGCGGCCGCCCGCCTTGTCGATTCGCTGATTACATACATCAGTCAGTTGTTGGGCATCGCATTCCAATCGATAAACCCCGCCAATAACATGAAATCAGAAAGACACCACCCCTCCAGAATCGCCATTGCCGTATCCATTGCCTTCACTACCCTGCTGGTCGCAAAGACCGCGAAAGCCCAGGAGAACCCACCCCCGGCAGTTCAACAGACTCAAGCTCCCACCACCCTGAACGCCATCACCGTCGATGCAACCAGACCGACGAGCGCGCCCGACAACGTCAACGATCCCGATCAAACCGCGAACGTCAGCAAGACCGGCACGCCGATCGGCGACCTGCCGATGAGCGTGCAGGAAGTGCCGCGCGGCATTCTCGACGAACAGGGCGCGACGTCGTTGCAGGAAGCGATCCGCAACGGCAATATGTCCGGCGTGAATTATGGCGGGACCGATTCGAAAGGCTTCACCGATCACTTCATGATCCGCGGCCTGCAGGCGCAAACCTATGACGACGGCTTCTCGGACGGCGACCAGGTCAACGGGCCGACGCATTCGCTGCTGGGTGTCGAGCGTATCGAAGTGCTCGAAGGGCCAGGCTCGGCGCTACTTGGCAGCGGGCCGCCGGGCGGCTCGATCAACCTGATCCACTACACGCCGTCGGCGCAATTTCACTGGGGCGGCGATCTCCAGGCGGGCTCGTTCGGCACCGTCAACGCGACCGGATATGTGACGGGTCCGACCGGCATAGACGGACTGAACTATCGTCTGGATGCGGGCGCCGGCCGCTCCGACGGCTATCGCAGCCTCGGCTCGTGGAACAAGGAAATCCGCCCCGATCTGCAATGGAAAATCGGCGACCACAAGATCGAATTCTCGCTCGACGCGCAGGATTACATGGCCACGCCCGATTCATACGGGCTGATCTACTACCAGGGCGCACCGATTCGCGGCGTCCCGTTCAACGCCAAATATTCGACGCCGTTCGCCAACGCGCACGGCAACTATCTGCGCGCGACGCTCTCCGACGAGTGGCGTATCACCGATTATTTGACGATCAACAATCGTCTGTCGTACATGCATCACACGCTGGACTTCTACAGCAACGGCGACAGCACGCACGCGAAGGTCAAGGGCGACACGTTCACCGGCCGCCAGTTGCGCGATCAGGAAGATTCGCTCGACACGCTCGACTACCAGCTCGAGCCGGTCTGGAAATTTTCGACGGGCACCGTTCACCATACGCTGCTGACAGGCTTCGAATATCTGAACCAGGATCTCAACAGCACAAAGGCCACGGCCGACCTGCCGAACATCGACGACATCTTCGCGCCGGTGCCGCTGGAAACCTCGATCGCGGATCTGAACTTCCAGTGCGCGCCGTCTCACTCGTGCCAGAACGACCATGTGCGCGCGAACTTCTACAGCCTGTACGCGACCGATCAGGCGGATATCACGGACAAGTTGAAGATCCGCGCGGGCGTGCGTAAAGACTGGTTCGATACGTCACTGGCGCTCAATCCGTTGCCGGGCGAGCCGAACCGTACCGCCAACGACGGCATCACGTTGATCCAGGGCAATACCTACACGCGCCATGATGCGCCGACCAGCTGGAACGCCGGCGTGCTGTACAAGGTGATGCCGTGGATGACGCCGTATTTCGGCGTGTCGCGCAGCTACCTCGCGAATTTCAACTCGGAAAACACGGCGTTTTCCATCGGACCGCCCGAATCGGCGCTGCAATACGAGGTGGGCGTGAAGTGGTCGTTCGAGGATGGGCTCTACGTGCTCAACACCGCGCTGTTCGATGTGAGGCGGGAACACGTGGCGACGCCGTTCGGCGACGACCAGCTCGCGTTCGATTCGCAGCGTACGCGTGGCGCCGAGGCCTCGTTTGACGCGGATCTGACGTCGCAGTGGCATATGTACGCGAATTTCACCGCGCAGCACGCACGTATCACCTATAGCCCGGACACACCTGGCGCGGTCGGCACCGCTCCGCAGGGCGTGCCCGCCTATATGGCGAACCTGTGGACGACGTATCGCTTCAGCCTGTTCGGCAAAACGGGCTTTCACGCGGGTGTCGGCGTCAACTACATGAGCCGGATGACGAACGGCTTCGCCAATGGCTATGACTGGGCGCCCGCGTCGCTGATCGAGAACCTGCAGTTCGGTTATGCGGAGCATCACTGGGGCGTCGATCTGAACATCGACAACGTCACCAACCAGCGCTACTTCATCGCCACCAACGTGGTCGGGGCGTATCTCGGCTCGCCGTTGGCTGCTTATGTGCGGCTGCATGCGGACTTCTGATCGTTCGTCAACAGTCTGAAACCGGTCACCGCACGCGGTGACCGGTTCCAATCCATATATACCCCCTCCCCCTATAGAAAATTCGGCATAATGCAGTCCGTTACGCATGGGAACGGATATGAGCCATACCATCAAGGAAAAACAGAAGCTGCTGAACCGGGTTCGCCGCATCAAGGGGCAAATCGAGGCCATCGAACGCGCACTGGAAGATGAACTGGGGTGCGATGAAGTCGTGCAACGCGTCACCAGTTGCCGCGGCGCGATGAATGGTCTGCTCGCCGTCGTGCTGGAAGACCACATCCGCACACACCTGGTCGATGCACCGGGCAATCGCGATCACGATGGCGGTAGCGCGACCGAACTGCTGGTCGACGTCGTCCATAGCTATTTCAGGTGAGGTGCCGGTATGAGCAGGTTTAGCAATACCGTACCCGGCGCCGGGCACGAACATGTTTTCCTCGGCTCGGCCCATCGGGAGAACGAGCGGCGTACATGGACAGTCATTGCGCTATGCAGCGCGATGATGGTTGCCGAAATCGTCGGCGGCAGCGTATTCGGCTCGCTGGCGCTAATAGCCGACGGACTGCATATGTCCACCCACGCGGGCGCGATGCTGCTTGCCGCAATGGCGTACACCTATGCGCGCAAACATGCAAACGACCCGCGCTTCGTGTTTGGTACGGGAAAGCTCGGTGATCTTGCGGGATTCTCGAGCGCCATCGTGCTCGCAATGATTGCGCTGCTGATCGGCTATGAGGCCATTTCGCGTTTTCTGGCACCGGTGCCCATCCGTTTTGAAGAAGCCATTTTCATTGCGGGGCTCGGTTTGCTGGTCAACCTCGCGAGCGTATGGCTGCTGAGCGGCGATCATCACGGTCATGGCCACGGTCACGGTCACGGTCACGGTCACGGTCACGGTCACGGTCACGGTCACGGTCACGGTCACGGTCACGGTCATCAGCATAGCCACGATCAGCACGACCCTGAATTCAGCGGACATGCGCACGACAGCCATCACGATGCAGCCCACCGGGACCACAACATCAGATCGGCCTATGTGCATGTGATCGCCGATACCGCCGTGTCGGTGCTGGCGATCATTGGTCTGGTACTGGCGCGCGCGTTTGGATGGCTATGGATGGACCCGCTGGCGGGCATCATCGGCGCACTGGTGATCGCGAACTGGGCTTACGGACTCATCCGCGACACGGGTGGGATCCTGCTGGACATGAGCCCTGATCGGCGGCTCACCGAAAACGTTCGCCGGCGTATCGAGGCATGCGGCGATAACATAGTCGACCTCCACGTCTGGCGCGTCGGCCCCGGACATATGAGTGCAATCGTGTCGGTTGCGACCCGGCAGACGGAGCGGGATTCGCGTTTCTATCACGCCATTCTCGAGCATGTCGACGGACTGTCGCACATCACGGTCGAGGTGTTGCCGCCAGCCGCACCGGCTTGATGCACTGTCGGCCGGTAAGCCCAAACAAGCCCCATGCAGACCAGACCGCCAACCCGTGTTCTCCGCGAGATCCCACGCACGGTGTGGGTGCTGGGCTGCGTGAGCCTGCTGATGGATATTTCGTCGGAGATTATCCATAGCCTGCTACCGATGTTCCTGATGGCGGGACTCGGCGCGAGCGCGACGACGATCGGTCTGATCGAAGGGATCGCGGAAGCGACCGCACCTGTCGTCAAGGTCTTTTCCGGCACGCTGAGCGACTATCTCGGCAATCGCAAGTGGCTCGCGGTCGCCGGATATGGGCTCGGCGCGCTGAGCAAACCGCTGTTCGCGATCGCGCCGACGATCGGCGTCGTCGTCACCGCGCGGATTCTCGACAGAGTCGGCAAAGGCGTGCGAGGCGCACCGCGCGACGCGATGGTGGCCGACGTCACGCCAGTACAGCTACGCGGCGCGGCATACGGACTGCGGCAGTCTCTCGACACCGTCGGCGCGTTTCTCGGACCGTTGCTGGCCGTCGTCATCATGCTGGCGTGGGCCGACAATTTCCGGCTCGCGTTCTGGCTCGCCGTCATTCCGGGCGTGATGGCAGTCGCATTGCTCGCGTTAGGCGTCGCAGAGCCCACGCGCACCACCGGCGCGAAGCGCGTCAATCCGCTCCGTTGGGACAACCTGAAGCAGTTGGGCGCGAACTACTGGTGGGTCGTGCTCGTCGGTGCCGCTTTCGCCTTGGCGCGTTTCAGCGAAGCGTTCCTCGTGCTGCGGGCGATGGGCAGCGGCGTCCCTATCGCGCTGGTTCCGCTCGTGATGGTCGCGATGAACGTCGCGTACGCTTTATCCGCGTATCCGGCGGGCAAGCTCGCCGACACCACCAGTCATACCCGGCTGATGATCGCCGGTCTGGTGTTGCTGATCGGCGCCGATGTCGTGCTGGCCCAAGGTTCGCACTGGAGCGTCGTGCTGATCGGCGTGACGCTGTGGGGTCTGCACATGGGGATGACTCAGGGTCTGCTGGCCACGATGGTGTCGCATGCCGCGCCATCCGCGCTGCGCGGCACGGCGTTCGGCTTCTTCAATCTGCTGACCGGTATCGTGACGCTCGTGTCCAGCGTCGTTGCCGGCGCGCTATGGGACCGGGTGGGTGCGGCAACAACGTTCTATGCTGGCGCCGCGTTCAGCGCGGCAACGATCGTGTTGCTGATGATGCGCGTATCCGCGAACCGCCAGCGATAATCCAACGACCACCCTCGCCTGTCCGACTTTTTCTTCGCGGCAACGATCCGCTCATGAAAGTACTCATCATCGAAGACGACGCGGCCATTGCCGCGAATCTTTACGACTATCTGCAAAACCGCGGCTTCGACGTCGATGTCGCGGGCAGCGGCACCGCCGGCCTGCGGTTCGCGATTGCCGAACCCTGGGACGCGATCCTGCTGGACCTCGCGCTGCCGGGCATCGACGGCCTGACGCTATGCCGCAAGCTGCGCGACGAAGCCCATCGCGACACGCCCGTGCTGATGCTGACCGCCAGAGACACGCTCGACGACAAACTCGAAGGCTTCGGCCACGGCGCCGACGACTATCTCGTCAAGCCGTTCTCGCTGAAGGAGGTCGGCGCGCGTCTCGACGCACTGATCAAACGCTACCGCGGGCAAGTGACGCGTCAGGAACTGCGCTGCGCGGGCGTACGCTTCGACCTCGCGACGCTCACTGTCGAACGGGCCGGCCGCGCGCTCAAACTTCAGCCGAAATGCCTGCATCTGCTGCGTATCCTGATGCAGTCGCCGCATCGTGTGCTCGGGCGGGCCGAACTGGAAGAACAGGTGTGGGGCGCGGAACTGCCGGACAGCGATACGCTGCGCGCGCACATCTACACGCTGCGCAAGGCACTGACGCAGCCCGGCGAAAAGGAGTTGATCCAGACGGTTCACGGACTCGGCTATCGCTTCATCGCGGGAGACGACGATGCGACGTAGCCTGCGCTTCAAGGTCGCGGTCGTTTTCTCGGCCCTGACGATCGTGCTTCTGATCGCGCAGGCGCTCGGCGTCAGGTTGTTTGCCGAGGCGCAGGAAGAACGCCTGATCGCCGCGCTGATTCACGACGACATCGTCAGCGTATTGCGCGGCTACGACGCGAATCCGGCGCTCTGGCCGCCATTCGACGAGCGCATGCACGGTTACGTATCGACCACGGACAAGCCGCCCGTCACGCTGCCGGCTTCGGCCGCGTCGCTGCCGAACGGCACGCACGAGATCATCGTCGACGGCCGCGAGATTCATGTGGCGGTCGTGCCGTTCGGCGGCTCGCGTCTTTATCGCGTCTACGATTTCAGCGCGTACGAAAAGCATTTCAAGACCGTGATCGACGCGCTGATGGCCGGCACCGGCGCGTTCGCGCTGCTGACGATCTGGCTCGCGTATGCGTTGTCGGGCTTGCTGGTGCGCCAGGTCGCCGGTCTCGCGCGGCAGGTCAAAGCGCTGCGGCATGAGCGCTCGGCCTCGATCAATCCCGGCAAGTTCGATGAAGCGGAGCTGGTCGGGCTGGTCGACGCGTTCAATGACTATCATCGGCAAATGTCCGACATGATCCAGCGCGAAAAGGAATTCACCGGCGACGTCAGCCATGAACTTCGCACGCCGCTGACCGCCATCAAGACGAGCGTCGAATTGCTCGGCGACGATCCGGTGATCGGCGACAAGTCTCGCGCGCGGCTCGCGCAGATCGAGCACGCCGCCGATCACATGCGCGATATGGTCAACGCGCTGCTGTTGCTCGCGCGCGAGGAGTCGCCGGAACACACGCAATCGCAACCGCTTGCCGCGTTGGTTCGGGAGGCGCTGCAACCGTTCGCCGGCACACTCGCGGCCAAGGGCGTAAGCGCCACCGTCGATATCGATGGCGCAGCGCGGGTCGATGTGAATGCGCACGCGCTGCAGATCGTGCTATCCAACCTGATCGACAACGCCACGCGCTACACGACGAGCGGCAGCGTCCGCATCGGATGGAGCGGCATGCAGTTGCGGATCGACGACACCGGCGCGGGCATCGCGGCACAGGCACTGCCTCACGTGTTCGATCGCTTCTATCAGGCTGATCAGGCTGCCGAGTCGCGCTCTCAGGCACGCGGTTATGGGATCGGGCTCGCGATCGTCCGCAAAATCTGCGCACGCCATGGCTGGACGATCACGATCGACAGCGAACCCGGCCGCGGTACCTCGGTGTCGCTTGCACTGCCGTGTACGGCCACGCCTCGCGCCGGCCAGTCGTTGACGAAAATTTCACAGGCTGGTGCGTAGCATCCAGGTCCGGTGCCGTCCCAACGGACGGCGGCTCGACTCACGGATGCCCGAATGCGCTACACGCCGCTGCTTGCCTTGATACTGCTGACGGGTTGCGCAACCTACCATGCGCAACCGCTCGCACCAGACGAACTCGCCCGCCAGTTCGAAGCACGTTCGCTTACGAGCGCCGAACTGCATGGCTGGTTTTCGCGCGAACTCGGCCACGACGTCGAACCATGGCCGCCGGCACATTGGGACCGGACCTCGTTGACGCTCGCCGCGTGGTACTACAGCCCCGCGCTCGACGTCGCGCGCGCACAGTGGAGCACGGCGCGAGCCGGCATCGAGGTCGCCGATGCGATTCCGAACCCGGTGTTGCAACTGCCGTTCGAATATACGACGCCCAATCCCGGTCCGGGTTTGCCCATCACGACCGGCCTCGCACTCGATATCCCGATCGAAACCGCCGGCAAGCGCGGTTACCGCGTCGATCAGGCGTCGCATCTATCCGAATCGGCGCGCCTGAATATCGCCAACGAAGCATGGAAAGTGAGCGGCCAGGTACGCGATGCGATGCTCGCGCTGTACGCCGCGCGCGAACGGGAAACATGGCTTTCGCGCAAGGCCGATGCGATGCAGGCTATCGTCGCGATGGTGCGCAAGCGTCGCGCGGTCGGCGAGAATGCCGGTCCTGATGTCGATACCGCATTGGTCGCGGAGACTACGGCGTTGAGCGATCTCGCGTCGGCCCGCATCGCAACGCAGGACGCGCAGGCCCAGCTCGCTGCCGCGATCGGCGTGCCGGCGGCCGCGCTCACCGACATCCCGATCGATTTCGGCGCGCTTGCGACGATGCCCGCAGCCCCCTCCGATCTCGACGCGCGACGCGATGCGGTCCTTCATCGCGCGGACCTGCTTGCATCGCTGGCCGACTACGCGGCCGCCGAATCGGCGCTGCAACTCGAAGTGGCGAAGCAATACCCGGACCTCCATCTCGGTCCCGGCTACACGTACGACACCGGCACGAACCGGATCGCGTTCGGCATGGCCGGCATCACGCTGCCCATCTTCGACCGGAACCAGGGCGGCATTGCGCAGGCCGACGCGAAGCGCAAGGAAGCGGCCGCGCGCACCGCGGCGCTACAGAACGGAATTCTCGGCGAGCTCGACCATAGCCTCGCGCGTTATCGTGCGAACCTCAACGCGCTGCCGGTCGCGAAAGCGCGGCTAAGCGCGGCACGCAAACTACGCGATAGCGATGCGGCGGGGTTTGCCGCCGGCACCGTGGATCGTCTGAGCGACACGCAAGCGAATGCCGACTATACGGCCAGCGAAATTGCGTATCTCGATGCGCTCGTCGCCGCGCGGCAGGCAGCCGATGCGCTCGAAGACACGATGCAACTTCCGCTTGCTGCCGAAGACCGCGTGCCAAACGCGGCGCAAATCGAACGGGGGGTACGGAAATGAGGCACCGGTTGCGGTATTTCCTTACGCTAGTGGTCGTGCTCATCATCGGCATCTGCGTGTATGCCTATAGCGCGTTCGATGCTTCGGCGTCTGCGCGGGCCGACTCGCCGACAGCGACAGTTGCAGCGCAACCGTCGGTGCAGACCGTCAACGGCGAGACCGTCGTGGTGGTTAGTCCGGACGCGCAGCGCGCGAGCCATATCGAGGTGTCGCCGCTCGCGACCAGTCGCGTCGAACACACGCGTTCCGCCTACGCGACGGTTGTCGATCTGCAACCGCTGTTCGATCTGCGCAACCGGCTGGCATCCGCGCGCGCGGATGCCGAATCGCTCGCGACGCAGGCCAGCAATGCCCAGGCGCAATACGCGCGCAGCCGCGCGTTGTTCGACGACGATCGCAACATGTCGCGCAAGAGTCTGCAAGACGCGCAAACGGCGATGCAAGGCGACGACGCCCGGGCGCGTTCGGCCCACTCGATACAGGAAGGACTCGACGCGATGCTGCGTCAGCAGTTCGGCGACACGCTCGCGAATGCGGCGAGCGCCACGGCATCCGATCTGTTCGAGCGTCTGCTGATGGGTCGTGCTTCTATCGTGCGCGTTACATTGCCTGCGGGTGCAGCCGGTGAAGCAGGCGAGTCTGGCGAAGCCCCACCGAAGGTCACGGTCGATGCACCCGATGGACAACGTATCGCCATGCAATGGCTATCCGCTTCGCCGACGGCCGATCCGGCGGTGCAGGGACAGGCGTGGCTATACACGACCGCTCGCGCGCTTCCGGTCGGCATGCGCACGACCGCTCATCTGCCGACAACGCAAGAGCCAGCGACATCGCTAGTGATCCCGGCGCGCGCGGTGCTGTGGTATGGCGGACAAACATGGGTCTATATGAAAACCGCCAACGATCGCTTCACACGCCGCTTCGTGTCCGCATCGACCGACGACGATCAAGACGTTGCGGTCACCACAGGCTTCCATGCGGGTGACGAAGTCGTCACGCAAGGCGCGCAACTGCTGCTCTCGGAGGAACTGAAACCGCAAGGCATCGCGACGGTCTGCAAGGACCCGCCCGAGTGCGACGACTGATCGCACCGCCCTACTCATCCCGTCACTCATGCTCAACGCGATCATCCGCTTCTCGCTGCGCTCGCGCGGCGTCATCTATGCGCTCGCCGTGATGGCGGCCGGTTATGGCCTTTACTCGCTGACGCACGCGCGGCTCGATGTATTTCCAGAATTCGCGCCGCCGATCAGCATCGTGCAGACCGAAGCACCGGGCCTCACCAGCGAGCAGGTCGAAACGCTGATCACGCAACCAGTCGAAAACACGCTCGCCGGGCTCGTGGGCCTGCAATCGATGCGCTCGAAATCGATGCAGGGGTTGTCGGCGATCACGCTCGTGTTCAACGACCACGCGAGCGTGATGCAGACGCGTCAGCTCGTTTCCGAACGGATCAGCGCACTAGCAGGCACATTGCCCGCCGGCGTCCGAGCGCCGACGCTGCTGCCGCTGACGACCGCGACCAGTGTCGTACGTACGATCGGCCTCACGTCGAAGCATCGCTCGCTAACCGAGCTGTACGACATCGCGCAATGGACGTTGCGGCCGCAATTGCTCGGCGTGCCCGGCGTCGCCGATGCGATTGTGTTCGGCGGCGACGCACGACAGATGCAGATCCAGGTCGAGCCGGACAAGCTGATGCGATACGGACTGTCGATTGGGGATGTTGTCGCGGCGGCCCGTCAGTCGACCGGTGTGCGGGGTGCCGGCTTTATCGAAAACGCCAATCAACGCATCGCGATCGATGCCGATGGCCAGTTGACGACCCCCACCGCGCTCGCCGGCATCGTGCTGCGCTGGAGGAATGGCGCGGCGGTGCGTCTCGGCGATGTCGCGACCGTCACGTGGGCGAGCGCGCCGCCGGTCGGCGCCGCGTCCATCATGGGGCGCCCTGGTTTGATGATCGTGCTGGAAAGCCAGTACGGAACGAATACGCTCGCGGTCACGAAGAACATCGAAGCGACCATCGGCCAACTCGCACCCGTGCTGGAAAAACAGGGGGTACAGCTGGACGCCGATGTGTTTCGTCCAGCCAGTTTCATCGATGCATCCGTGCGGCACCTGCGCACCGCGCTCATGATCGGCGCGGTGCTCGTGATCGCGGTGCTGTTTCTGTTTCTGCTCAACGTCCGCACAGCGTTGATCTCGGCCGTTGCGATTCCGCTGTCGCTGCTCGTCGCGATCATTGTGCTGACCTCGTTCGGCGTGAGCCTGAACACGATGACGCTCGGCGGACTCGCGATCGCGCTCGGCGAAGTTGTCGACGACGCAATCATCGACGTCGAGAACATCTATCGACGCTTGCGCGAGAACCGCATGCTCGCCGCGCCGCTGCCGGCGTGTCGCGTCGTGCTGCGCGCGTCGCTGGAGGTACGCAGCGCGGTCGTATTTGCCACCTTTATCGTGATGCTGATCTTTCTGCCGGTGCTGACGCTGGGCGGCGTCGCGGGCAAACTCTTTGCGCCGCTCGGCATCGCATACATGCTGTCGGTGCTCGCGTCGCTCGCGGTGGCGCTCACGCTCACGCCCGCGATGGCGCTCGGGCTGCTCACACGTGCGCCATTGCCCGCGCACGAGCCGCGCTTCGTCGCCAGCCTGAAGCGGCGCTACGTGGTGCTGTTGCGCGCAATCGAGCGGCGCGCAAAGACGGTCATCGCGATCGTCGCGGTGATGTGCACTGTGGCGCTTGCATCATTGCCGTTGCTGAGCGGCGATTTTATTCCGCAACTGCGCGAGGGGCACTACATCGTGCACATGGGGCTCGCGCCTGGCACATCGCTCGCGGAATCGATGCGCATCGGTACGCAGGTATCGAATGCGCTGATGCGGGTGCCAGGCGTACGACTCGTCGCGCAACGCGCGGGCCGCGCGTACGGCGTGATCGATCCGACCGGCGTGCAGCTGTCTGAATTCGAAGTGGGCCTCGCACCGAGGAGCGCATCGGCACAGGACGACGTGCTGCGCCACATACAACGAACGCTCGCTCGATTCCCAGGATTGACGACGTCGGTCAATACGTTTCTGGTCGAGCGCATCGACGAGACGATCTCCGGCGTAACGGCGCCGGTCGTGGTCAACGTATTTGGCGACGATCTCGACGTGATCGACCGCAAGGCGCAGGAAATCGCGCGGCTACTGGGCACGATTCGCGGCGCCGCGAGCGTGCGAGTGGAATCGCCGCCCGGTATTCCGGAGTTGCAGGTCAAGTTGAACGCCGCATCGATGAGCCGTCTGGGCTTTCGGCCTGGCGATGTGCTCGACGCGATCGAAACGGCATTTCAGGGTACATCCGTTGCGCAGATTCATGACGGCAGCCGCAGTTGGGATGTAACGGTGACGCTCGCCCCCGACGCGCGGCGGCGCCTCGATGACATCGGCGCATTGATGCTGCGCAATCCGGAAGGACTGGCGGTGCCGCTGCGCGAACTCGCGACGATTCGCGAAGTGTCCGGGCGCTACCAGATCTCGCACGACGGTGGACGCCGGATGCAGACGGTGTCGATCAACCTCGGTAGCCGCGCGGTCAGCGATTTCGTCCGCGATGCGAAGGCGCGTGTGCAGCGCGAGATCGTGATGCCGCCCGGCACCTATGCGGTGTTCGCGGGAGAAAGCAAGGCACGCGCACAGTCGCAGCACGATCTGCTCGCCTATGGCGCGATAGCGCTCGCCGGCATCGTACTGCTGCTGTTCGTCGCGATGAAGAGCCGGCGCGCGGTCATGCTGGTTCTGTTCAATCTGCCGTTCGCGCTGGTGGGCGGCATCGCGAGTGTGTTTGCCGGCGGCGCCAATCTGTCGCTCGGCAGCATGGTGGGTTTCGTTACGCTGCTCGGCATCTCGCTGCGCAATTCGCTGATGCTGATCAGCCATTACGAGCATCTTGTCGAAGCGGACGGCTTGCCATGGGATGTCGACACCGCCGTGCTCGGTGCGTCGGAACGGCTGGTGCCGATCCTGATGACCGCGCTGGTGACCGCGCTCGCACTGGCGCCACTCGCGTTGACGAGCGGCGCGGCGGGCAATGAGATCGAGGGGCCGATGGCGGTTGTGATCCTTGGGGGGCTGGTGACGTCGACGGTGTTGAATTTGTTGGTGTTGCCGGGGTTGGCGGTTCGGTTTGGGCGGTTTGGGGGTGGGGGGTGATTGGGGGCTGGTTGATGGGGAGATGAGGGGTGTTGTTGTTTGGGGGAGAGGTGGGTGCGGTGTTTTCTCCTCTCTCCTTTGAAGCTTTGATGCTTTGATGCTTTGATGCCTTGTTGCTCGCTGTTCAACGCGGGCTCTGTTTGCGGCGTTCGGGTTTTAGCATGGAATAGTTGCGAGTCAGGATAACGGCCATTAAGACCGCTGTTTTGAGCTCGTTCTCATCCGCAGCCATTGGATCGGGGTCGCCGAACGCCAGCTCCACGTCTACTGTGAAACGGCTCGTCGGCTGATCTGAAGCACGATAGCGATAGCCATGTAGCCGAACCTGTGGAGGCGTTGCTCCGATGTCATTGCCGGAGCGCCGGTTGCCACGGCTGTCGATCCAGTATCCGATGTCGAGAGGGAACAAGTCTTCCAGGGTCGAGCGGGAGATTCCCTCCATCAGCGGACTGAACCAGATCGTGAAGCTGGTCGGGACCTGCCTGACCTTAGTGGGGGCGGTTGTGTAATCGAGTGGGTCGGCCGTTACGAATAGAGCAATATGTGCACGCGGAAAAGCGGGATTCTCGAAAGAATACTTTGTACTCGTGGACCCTCTACGAGGGGCGGCGGCAAAGTTCAACCCGAATATCGTGTGTGCGGGATCGAACGACTGGTCATCCCGGAGGATCGCAATTGCCGTTGTCAGTATCCTGAGTGCCATGTCGCGCTGTGCGTCGGTAACTGTCTGTGTCATGTCAATCTCTTGCTCCGACGAGCTTGAGGGCGTCGACATACTGGGCTGTGCATGTACCGGGATTGCGAACGAGAGGATTATCAACGTTCTGCCAGTAAGCCTGGACCACTTCCGCGCAAGCGTAGGCGTCGTCTTCATAGAATTGGCTCTTGTAGCGGCTTCAGAACTGGCCTGGTTGCAGGTTCATTGTCCCGCTCCCCAACACGCTGCTGCTCGCTGCTCAACGCCGACCTTGCTCTCGGCGTTCAGGTTTGAGCGCGGAATAGTCACGACTCAGGAGAACGTCCATCAGCACTGGCGTTTTGCGTGCGTTCTGCCTCAGATCCTGGGGGTCGGGATCGCCGAAAGTCAGCTCCACGTCTACTGGGAAACGGCTTGTCGGCCGGTTCGAAGCACGATAGCGATAGCCGTGCAGAAGGATGTGCGGCGGTACCGCCCCGATGTCATTGCCGGCTTGTCGGTTGCCGTCGCCATCGATCCAGTATCCGATGTCAAGTGGAAACAGGTCTTCCAGCATTGAGCGCGTGATCCCCTCCATCAGTGGACTGAACCGGATCGTGAACGCCGTTGGAACCCGTTTGGCCTTCATGGGATCCGTTGTGTGGTCGAGTGGGTCGGCCTTTACAAGTAGAGTGATGTGCGTACTTGGAAATGCTGAATTCTCGAAGGAATATTTCGTACTCGCGGAACCTTTTCGACCGATCGCAGCAAAATTGAGGCCGAATATCGTTTGTGCGGGATCGAACGGTTGATCGTCGCGCAGGATCGCCATCGCTGTCCCCACTATCCTGAGCGCCATGTCGCGCTGTGCGTCGGTAACTGTCTGTGTCATGTCAGCCCCTTGCTCCGACGACCTTGAGGGCGTCGACATATTGGGCTGTGCATGTCCCGGGATTACGAACGAGAGGATCACCAGGGTTCTGCCAGTAAGCCTGAACAACTTCCGCGCATGCGTAGGCATCTTCTTCATGGAATTGACTCCTGTAGCCAGTTTCGAATTGCGCCATTTTCTGTGCAGTTTCCGGAGAGACATTGAGCAGGCCACATACCTTCTTCTGAGCGACGGGTATATCTCGCTTGACAAACTCCCAATCTGGCTTGTCCTGAATGTAAGAAATCAGCCAGTAGTAATGAAACACCAGCATCCTGTGTAGACCGGTGTGAACGCGCAGATCGTCCGGTAGGGAGATGCTTCCCGCGACCGCGAAAGCACTCTTGAGTGTTGTCGACGAGTACACCTTCTGGATGTTCGGCATGTCCCTGTAGTCTTCCGGGAAGTGTTGAAGGAGAGAAAACATCCAGAAGTACTGCTGGCAGTGACGGGCCTCGTGATACAGCGTGTCGGCAAATGCTCTGAGGCGCTCTTCAAGAGCGCCAGGGTCGCTTTTACGTTCGATGATGTGCGCAATTTCGCTGTCGTTGATTGCGATGACCCAGGAGTTGCTCACAAACGCCGCGCTGACGTCCTTCCGCAGGTTGTACTGCCTTGCGCGATCTGAATTTGCGATCACAATTTCGGGTAAGGAATCGTCATCGTCCGATCGGACGGAAACTTGATGCCGCAATCCAAATGGTCCGGAGCCAAGTGCACTCACTAATGGCTTCTTGATCGCTTCCTCAATCGTGCTTCTCATGCTGGAACTCAACGGCCAGGTAAATCGCGACCAATCAATGCCCTTCAACGCTGCCTTTATTGCAGCCGTATATGCCTTGGTCACCGGGTATTCAACGCCCTTGCGCATCGACATACCCGCAGGCGCATCCCCCTCGCGCGCACCGTTGATGAAGTGATGGAACCGCAACCCGAAGTTCATCGGATCGCATGAGACGAATTCGGGCGGCTTGTCTTCTGTCGTTGCGCCCTGACTGGGTGTTGCGGTGAGCTTTCCCGCGACCTGGGCACTGCGCTTTTCAGCGTTGGGGGCGGCACCGCTGAATGGCTCATCTGTCTCCCGGATGACTGCACCTTTACTGAGTGCAATCACCTTATCCGGATCACTCGCCGCGAACAGTTCGACTGTCGCGAACCCGGGCAAATTGCTCGTGACCAGACGCGTTTCCCCAAGCGCATTGGTGACACCCCTGATCACCTGACCATCATCCATCGTGATCCGGTACGGTTGGCCTGCAAGTGCGAAGCCGGTATCGTGTTCGACCAGCACGTAATGCGCGGCGAGCCGGCCGGGCTTCTCAGGTGTCACCGGCATGTTGACGGGTATGGCCACCGGCACATCCGTCTGATGACTCGCCGCATGGACCCGGTGCTCGCCCTCCGTATAGACCCGGTATCCCTGCGCATTGATCACCACCTTCGTGGTGCCGGCCTGGAACACGATCTCGTTGCTGGCGATCAGGTTGATCGAGTCTGTCCTGCTGATGATGCTGACAACACGCTGCGCGATGACCTCGACATCGTCGTTTTGCGCCTCGATCAGCACCTTGCCCGCTGCCGCTTTGATCCTGATGGCAAGGTTCTGAGCGAACACCCGCACGCCATTGACCGCCGATGCCAGTAGCGATTTCAGCGCTGCGATGCTGACATGCTCGCCTGCCGTGAGCGCAACGTGTTCAGCACTCGCCAGATGCGCGCTTTGTGCAGCCGTGATGCCGACACCCGCCGCACTGGCCAGCACAATGTCCGGCCTCGCGAGTTGTGGAAACGGCGCGCTTTCGTTCGGTACAGCCCCGCGTATCGCATCGTTCTGCGCCCCGATCGCATCCGATACATCGCCCTGACTGGTCTTCGGTTCCTGCGCCTCATACCGTCGCGCGAGACCGGCAAGACCCTCATGGATATCGCGCGCCTGTGTGAGCCGTGCGACGGCCTCGCTCAGATCCTTCGCGGGCGCGTTGGCACAGTCGCGTGCATCGCTGGTAATCAGCAAGCCCGATTGGCCCGCGCGACACCCCACGCACCGGTCGCCAGTTCCCACCCTTCGCCGCGCGCTTCCTGCCGGCCGGCTTTACGCACGATGCGCGTGTTGTAACCAAGCACGAGGCGCGACTGCGCGTGATCGCTGGCAAGCTGGACCTGAAGCTGCTTCGGCGTGTCATCCAGCACGAAGTGATTGGACTGGCCGTGATATCCGCATTCGAGATCGCGGCTGACGATGCCTGAGAGCGCCCGGTTATCCGGCAGCTTCCAGGGCGGCTGGTTCCATGCGTTGACCATCCGGTCCGAGACGTACGGCTTATCCGGATCGCCCTCGTGATAGCTGACGGTGACTTCCTGACCGGTACGCGGCAGGTAGATTGCACCGAACCCGTTGCCCTGCCACGGTGATGAAACACGCAGCCAGCAGCTGGCGTTCTCGTCTTTCGGGCCAAGCCGGTCCCACACGAAGCGGACCTTCACACGCGCGTATCCATCGACCCAGATGCGCTGATTTTCCGGGCCGACGACGATGGCCGTTTCGCTGGCACAGTGTGGCTTCTTCTTCGGGCGGTTCCTGAAGAATGTATTGGTGGGTTGCAGTACGAAGCTGGTCACGCAGTGGCGAGATTCATCGCTCGCTTCCTGACTACCAGACTCCGTGCTCTGCGCCGGATTACGGATATCAAGCGTCGTCGACACAACCAGATACTCGGCATTGACCTCCCGCTGCGGATGCTCATCGAGCCAGAACGTCTTCCCCGTTGTCAGCCCGCGCAGATTGCCGCGTCCCTTCAGACGCAGGCCACGGCTGCGCATCGCATCGACGCGCACGCTCGCAAGATAGCCGGCTTCGTCCTGACAGTTATTGGGCGACCCCGATAATCCCGCCGCACCGGCGAGCGGCTGCGAAAAATCACCCCATCCGTGCTGTTCGATGTTGTCGTGCGCGCTGTCGCTATGGTCTGCAAATCCGCCGTCGAGTTGCGCACCAGGACGCGTGTAGTCGTAATCGGTCAGGCTGATCCTGCCTGCCGTGATGCGGCGTGAGACCTGGAGCCGGTAGATATGCTCTTCGTCAACGTGACGACTGTCGGGCGCACGATAGCGGATCCGGTCGTACACGTTGCCGTGCCTTTTGTGCGAGCCAGGCGAATCGCACAGCACCAGCGTCATGCCGTCGAACAGGTAGTAGATGCCCCATTCCTGCCAGATCCGCGTGAGGAAGTCGAAGTCGGATTCCCACATCTGCCGCACGTAATCGCGCTTCGGATAGCTGGTCCCCATCCCGGGACCACCAATCTCCATCACGACCGGCCACGGATAGCGTGCGCTGAGCAGCCGGTCGGTGATGTCGACGACGCTCGCATCCTGGAAGATCCGGCTCTCGCAGTTCTTCGTGGCGAGCCACAGCCAGGGGCGCACGGTGAAGCGGTAATAAGCGCGCCGGGCGTCGGTGCCGGTCAGCGTGACGTCTGTGATGAGCCCGGAAATCGTGCGACGGCATGTACCCTCATCGACTGCCTCGCCAGCTTTCAGCACCTCGCCACCGAAAAATCCGCCATCCGCAAAATCAATCGAGACATCAACAACCTGCCCAATCAGCCGATCCGGCACAACAAGTTCCTGCGCCTGCCATCGCGACAGCGTCGGCCGCTCGACCGTCACGACATCAAGCGCATATCGATAGAGGTGCCCAAGGGCTTCAGTACCACGCAGACGCATCGGCGCCAGCACAGGCTCACCGCCCCAAGTCGGCAGGGCGTCTCCAGAAATACCTAATGTGCGGTGCTGTAATGGTTTGAGCATGCGTACGTCGCGTAACAGGACGAACGCCAGTATCGAAAGCTCACACTCCGTTGTCTATCGGATTTGGACTAAAATTTAGCCCAAATGAGAAAAATTATTTTGGGACTCATTTTGAGACTACGACGCGTGAAATCGAGATAAGGCCGCCCTGTCACGAACCAGCGCCGCGATTTCGTCCACCGAGTCTATGAGGTTGACGTCAAAGTCAAACGTCGCGAAATCAATATCGAATTCCGCCTCCAGATTGGAAACGAGCATCAGCATCGACAGTGAATCGAGCCGGCCGCTGATAAAAAGCGACTCGTCATCGGCAAGCTCGTCGTTGTCGCCGCGATCACGCAGTGCGTTCGCAACGAACGCGCGAATCTGTACTTTATGTGCGTTGTCCATCAATCGACTCCAAAAAGACTGGCCATGAATGTGATGCGCTGTTCGAGCGTATAGAACCGTGTTTCATTACCGAACGGATGAAGGCAGATGATGAACAGCCAGATCCCAACGAACGCTGCCACGCGGGCCGAGCGCGTGCGCGGTCCGCGTCGGCCGGCAAGTGAACGGACTTGTGAAATGCCGATTCCCACCGCCAATACGACGCAATAAAACGCGTAGCTCGTAAATGTCTCGACCGTGGCCTTGAGGCCGATCACGGCGACGAGTCCGATATCTCGAACGAAGTGGTAGATCGCGTTGCCGACGCCCGCGGCCATGAACGTCGCGAAGAAAATCCGCAAGCGCGGATGCTGCCGGAATGTCCGCAGAAAAGTCGGCAGAAAAAAGAAATCGACCAGCAGTTCCTTGAAATAGTAGTAGTACCGATTCCAGAAATCCGCGAGCGAACGCGATTCGAGTGGGCGCCATGTATTGCGTGGCAGACGATAACCAGCAAGGCGCGCCACCGCGATCGCCTGATGTCCCGCGGTAGCGAGCGCCAACGCCGAGAACACGACATCCAGCACGAGTGCTATCCAGCCCATCGCAATCGGATAGGGCCGATGCTGAAAATACGCGGCCTGTACACCTTCGAGCGTGGGAATCCGCAGCACCGACATACCAATCCAGTGCGCGGCCGCGTTGATGTACAGCAAAATGCACGACCAGATGAGCAGCTTGACCGCTTTGAGCTGCGTCACCGCGATATCCCGGCGCGTGGTCGACTGAGCTTTGCGCAGGAATGCGGCGCCCTTCCCCCAGGGTGTCGACGTCGAACCCCAGAATGGATGAAACAAACCTAGCTGGTGCAGCATCGGTCCCGGCGCGCGCGAACGCTGATCGACTAGCGCATAAGCGAAAAACCACATATTCGGCGTCGCGATAGCCAGAAACGCCCATACGCCAACTTTCAGCCATCCGTGAACGAACGGCATGCACGCGAGGCCGCACAGCACCGCTTCGATAGCGAGCAGCGTCAGGACCGGCCGACGAGCGACGAACAACTGATTGTCGCGTCGAACCGCGCTCAACGTGAGCCACGCGACCAGCACGAATGCGATCAGCGCCGTGTACGCCAGCGCGGCCGCGGACACGCCCGCGATCCGTTCTTGCGTCATCGCTGCAGTGATACTGTCGAGCGAAAACCACAGGCCGCCAATCGGCAGCAACGCGAAGCTGGCAACGAAGGTGGCGAGGCCGCGAAAACGCGGCACGTATGCCGATAATGCAGCCGCTCCGCACGCGATCGACATCGGCCAGCCGTTTAACCCTATCAGCAACAGCGTAAATAGCGTGACGATCAGCAGCCGGCCACGCCGGCTTTGCGCAAACTCGATGATGGGTTCGCGTCTATCGATCGCGATGGTCTCGTGGAACGTCAGCCTGCTTGCGCCTGCAACGGTCCGCGGATTCGCAGTCCCAGCATCGACGATCAATTCGGCGTGCTCGCTCATCAGCAGCTTTCCGTTTCGAGCCGATCGAACAGTGCACGCCGGTCGACCTTTCCGTTGCGATTCAGCGGCATGTCGGGCAACGCGACGACCCGCGACGGCACCATATACACGGGAAGACGTCGCGCGAGATCCCGGCGCACCTGGGCGGTATCGACGCTATCGCCGGCGACAAACGCGACGAGACCGCGCGTTGTGCCGCCATCGACTGGCCAGCCCACTGCGCCGACCAGATCGGCACTCGCGACAATCCGCAGATGGGCTTCGATTTCTTCGAGTTCAATGCGATATCCGAGCAGCTTCAGTTGATTGTCGACGCGCCCCAGGTAATGCAATGTTCCGGCTGCATCGCGTACGACTCGATCGCCGGTCAGATACCAGCGCGTGCCCGCACGAGTCGGAAAGCGCTGCGCCGTAAGCTCTGGCGCATCCAGATAGCCGATCGCAAGTTGTGGACCGCCAATTCCCAGTTCGCCGGCTTCGCCGTCCGCGACCGTTGCCCCTGCTTCGTCGAACACGGCCGCGAGACTTCCGGGCAACGGCCTTCCGATCGCAACCACGTCGCGGCCCGACGTCAACGGCGTGGGCGTGCCGACCCTCTCGCTCATGCAATAGACGGTCGTCTCGGTCGGCCCGTAGAGGTTGTAGATCGTGCTGTTGGGTGCAGCGGCGCGCCACGCGTCGACGATCCCGGCGGACAACTGCTCACCGCCGAAAGCAGCGATGCGAATATCGGGCAGCACGTCGGGACGCAATGATTTCAGTTGCCGCAGCATTCCCACCAGCGACGGCACGGAGTTCCATACCGTGAGCCGCGCTTCGCGTGCCAGCTTGATCGCATTCATTGCCTGATGCTTCGGAAGCACATAGAGCGATGCTCCGGCTTCCCACGTCGAAAACATGTTGTGCACCGATGCGTCGAAAGACGGCTCGGCGGTTTCGAGCACTCGGTCATCGGCGGTCAACCGCAATATCGCGGAGATCGAGTCGATATAGTGGCGTACAGCACCCGCCGGAATCACGACGCCCTTCGGCGTGCCGGTCGTGCCAGACGTGAAGATGATGTAAGCCGGGTGTGCCGCACCGACCTGCGTCGGCTCCGATAGCCGGATCGACGGCAGCGTATCGGACGACACTACGTTGCCGGCACAATCACTCAACTCACTCGACCCGCTCAATGCATGTCGATCGCAAGCGACGACAAGCGGCGGACATACATGGCGCGGCCCCTGCGCGAGCAAGGCTGCACCATGTGTGTCCACCACGATCGCGGCAAGGCCGCTGCGCGCCAGGATGTCGGCAATCCGCTCGGGCGGAGCGCTCGTGCTGATCGGCACATAGGTGCCGCCCGCCCAGCACATGCCGGGCAGTGCCACATACGCGTCGATGCTCGCCCGCGCGAGCACGCCAACGCGCGGCGGATGCCCGGTGCTTGCATGCCACGCCGAACTTTCATGCAGCAGGTGAGCAAATCGAGCGGCCCGTTGTGCAAGTTCGGCATAGGTCAGCGCGCGGCCATCACAACAAATGGCGATCGACTCGGGCGTCTCGATACTGTGACGGTAAAGCGTCGAAGCCAGATTATGGTTGTCCATACATCGCTCAGCTATTGTCGATTTTCGTTGGGCTGAACCGGAAAGCCGGCCGACAATAACGCGCGTAGATGCCTTCTTTTACAGTGCCTGGCGTGGCGTTCAGCGCAATGCGATTACCAATCAGACGAGACCCGCTTCCGAGCAATGCAATCGTTAGCGCGCTGAGCAGCAATCCCGCGAATACGTCGGTCAGATAGTGGCCTCCCTGCGTCGGCGTCGACAGAATCATCATCACGTTGAGCGGGATCCACAACAGCAATACGCGCGGCAGGCCACGAAGTGCGTAGACGAATAGAACTGCAAGCGTCGTGTGAAATGAAGGCATCGATACCATGCCCTGCCATGGCGCCACGTCGAACACGCGGAGCGTGCCATTGCGCAGCAAATAGAAGTCCGACACGGAAGACGCCGTATTAGGGTTCGTGATACCGAAATGCAGAAATGCGCTCGATGCGGGAATTGGCGTTGAAATCAGAAGAAGCAGAACTCCAGAGAGCATGAAGAGAAATACGAATTCCGATAGCTCTCTGACGCGGCCGGTCACGCCAAGAATGACCAGAACCGCGGGCCCCTGAATGAATATGCTGCAGTAGGCAACGCCAAGGATAAGCTGAAGTACCGGATGCGCTCGCACCCAAAGATAGACCGGCAACCAATGAAAACCAACAACGCCATCCAATTCCACGAGACGTTGATCGATAAGCGGTGCATTCACCGTCGCACAGAGGTACTGCAGCAAGTCGTAGACCGACACGAACGACGCCAGCAGCGTGAACCACGCGAACGTGGAAGCTACGCGGCTCAATCGGATCGTCCCGGTCAATGGCTTGTAACGGGGAATACGTGCCACCCCGAAAAGCAAAACGGCCAGTGACGCAGATATCGCCACAAACTTCAACAGAGCAATGACACTGCTTTCCCGGACCGAATAGCCGCAGACGGAAATCCAGATCCAATCAGTCATTGTGACCATTAGCACGACAGCCCATCCGATCACATATCGATTCAGGTACGTTGCCCCACGCCGTTTGCCTGAGCGTTCGTCGTTGTGGCTACCCATCATGAGTATCCCCCGTCTGTCGGCGCGGCATCCGTGACGATTGCCAGGCGCTCGACTACCACTGATTTTTTAGGTATTGGATCTGCACCGGAGTTTTTCCAGCCGTAAACGCTTACGCAATTGTGATGCCAAGGCTCTGCCAGTGGTGCTCTCCATCTGTACGCGAGATCTTTGGCGGAGAACGAGAGGTTGTCTGCCCAAAACGTCTCAACCTTAAGACGCATTCAGGCCGGAATACGCTTTCCGACCCGAGCAATAGCGTTTTATATGCACGCCAGCCTGGTTCGAAGCCGCTAGATGCGGTTCAAGCAGAAGCGCAACGCGTCGTCATTCCCACTGTTTCCGTCCGGGATGATTCAGTTTTGAAATTTTGAAACCGGCGACGACACTGAAATAACGCCCCCCGCGCTATCCCCTGTTGAACATACTGAAAACACGCGAGATCGTTTTCGCTGCCAGCACCAGCAGAGCGCCGGAGACGTTGTAGTCGACGCGATGCATCACGTCGGCCAGATAGAACACGGATAACGCAATGATCGGGTGGTAGATCGCACGGTTTATCAGGCTTTTCATCGGTATCTCACGCTATTGCATTTGCGCGAAGCGGTGAGTCACTGGGTGTGAACCGATTCGCTCAAGTTGGGCAACGCTCCGGGTTTGCAGAGTCCGAGGAAGGCTTGATGACGAAATACGGATGACGCTGATCCGTGCTGTTCCTTCCTGCGTTGCACTGTGCCCGTGGCAACCCGTGGCCGTCCTGCCCGCGCGTCGATCTTTTTTGACCGATCGTCCGCTTCTCGTCGATACGCTGCGAGCGCATTGCCGCGTGTCCACCAAGACCGCCCGATGATCCAATGAAACATGCGCTCCGTCGGTTGTGCATTTGCATGGCAAAGCCTTCGGACACGCAAAGTACTTCATTAAGCAGCATGAAAAACAGCAGTAAGGAAATCGTCATCTATCAGGGTTGCGGGTATAACATGAAGCCCTTGGCCATCCTGACGAGTACCCGAGTAAGCAACGGCCAGATTTATCGCCCGGGAAATCGCATTTGACGCGAGCGATCCATGGATGCAGTCTCTGATGTTCTGCGCGCGGTTCGTCTGAGCGGCGCTGTGTTTCTGAACGGGACCTTCACCGCGCCGTGGTGTCTGATCGGCCGTACCGATGCCGCGCTGTGCGGCGCTTATTTGCCGCCTTCCGAGCGCGTCGTTTCCTATCATCTGGTCATCGAGGGGAGCTGTTGGGCGACGCTGGCCGACGATCCCGGCTCGGCTATTCACGTCCAGGCCGGCGAACTGCTCGTCGTACCTCAAGGCGAAACGCACATCATGGGCAGCGCGACCGATCTTTGCCCGGTGCCGTCGGAGTCGCTACTGGCCGCGCAAATGGCGGTCGCACCTGGTGAAGTGATGACGCTGTCCCATGGTGGTGGCGGCAGCGCGACGCGTATCGTGTGCGGCTTTCTGGCCTGCGACGATACGTTGAGCAATCCACTGCTCTCCTCGCTGCCGCGACTCTTCAAGATCGATATGCGCCACGATCCGCGTGCTGCGTGGCTCGAGTCATCGCTCAGACTTGCAGCCGCCGAAGCAGCCGAATCGCGCGCGGGCGGCACGATCGTGCTTGCGCGGCTATCGGAACTGCTGTTTGTCGAAGCGATCCGCAACTGTATTGAAGCGCTACCAGAGAACCAGACAGGATGGCTCGCCGGTGTGCGCGACCGCTACATCGGCCGCGCGCTTTCATTGCTTCATACGCAAGCGGCGCATCCGTGGACCGTCGATGAACTCGCGCGCAAAGTGGGCCTGTCGCGCTCCGCATTGGCGCAACGCTTTACCGATCTTCTCGGACAGCCGCCGATGCAATACCTCGCGAAATGGCGCATGCAGATTGCCGCGCAAGAACTTCTGATCGGCAGCAAGCCGCTCAACGCCGTGGCGGAACAAATCGGCTATGAGTCGGAAGCTGCGTTCAGTCGCGCATTCCGGCGCGAATTCGGCATGCCGCCCGCCGGCTGGCGTAAAAGCAAGGCGAAGACGAACGGTGTGGCTGCATCGGCATAGCCCGTGCTGTGGCGCTGGCGCGCTCGCTACAACGTGGCGCCAAGCGACTGAAAACATCGTCCGCGGAAAGTCTCGTCCCGCGTAGGGCTCGGCTAACACGCGACAAGCGCGCATGTTGTTCAGCAGAACCTGCATTACTGCCTTTTCCATCCTAGTCTTGATCTCATGATCCTGGCCGGCGCGCGGTGAGTAATGTGCAGAACAATGACCTTGGCGTAGCTGCTTATCTTCGGCAACACCGTGGACTGTTGACGCGCCGGTGGCTCCGGGCGGTGCGGCAGCAGATGCAGATTCACCCGGATTGCAATGAAGCGGTAGTCGGCCTGATCAACCAGCTGCCGCTGCTTTTTGACGAGTTGTGCGCGGTGTTGGCGAATACCGCTGCGCCAGGCCTTGCAATCCATGCCGCGAAGGATGCGCGCTCCCACGCCAGGGAACGCTGGCGGCAGGGTTTCGCGCTCGAAGAACTGTACATGGAGCTGGATCTGTTGCAGCGCTGCGTCAACGCAGCGGTACGCGAGTACTTTGCCGAGATCAATTCCCGTACGGCGCAGCAGGAAGTTCATGAAGCGATCGACCGGTTCTTCAGCGCCGCTACCCGCAATGCGATCCGTCAGTTCCGTTCAGAACAGGAGCGGCACGTCGCCGACGCGCTCGCCGAACGGGAGCGGGCTCTTGCGGCACAGCGCAAAAGCGATGAACGTCTGAGGATTGCCGCGGAGGCCGCCGGTCTGGGCATTTTCGAATGGGATCCGCGAACCGACTGTGCCGTTTGGGAAAACGCCCGCATGTACGAAATCACCGGGCAACCCAAAGAGCTTGGCCCAATGAGCGCCAGGCAGTTCATCGACACACTCGTTCATCCCGACGATAGGCCCAGGGTCAACGCCGCAATGCATGCGGCGACCTCCGCCGCGGCCGATATCCACGAGATCTTCAGAATTCGCAAGCTGCAATCCGGTACGCAGCGCATGATCGAAGCATCCGGACGATTCGTGCCTGAGGTATCCGGGACCGGATGTGTGTTCGTCGGCACGCTGAGGGACGTGACGGCGCGCGTAGAAGCGGAAGAAGCACTGAAACTCGCCGACCGACGCAAAGACGTATTCCTCGCCACGCTCGCGCACGAGTTGCGCAACCCGCTCGCGCCGGTCGTCAATGCAGCGGCGCTTTTGCAGCGGCCAGGCATCTCTGCCGACAAACTGCTATGGGTACACGGGATCATCGATCGCCATGCGAGTCATCTGGCGCATCTGATCGACGACCTGCTCGATCTTTCGCGAATCGCGGCCGGAAAAATTACGCTGCGCGAACAACCATTCGACCTGAAGACCGCGGTCGACCAATCGATCGAGATCAACGCGCCGACGGCCGCGCAACGCGGGCACCGGATCGAAGTCATCGACACGTCGCCGCTGCCGCTCTATGTGAATGGCGACCTGACACGGATCACGCAGATCATCTCTAACCTTCTCGACAACGCAATCAAATACACGGCCAATAGCGGACATATCCGGTTGAAAGTGGGACGCGAAGACAGCTATGCGTCCATCTCGGTTGAAGACAACGGCATCGGCATGGACCCCGATCTGATCCCGTCGCTGTTCGAGATGTTCGAGCAGGAGCCCGCCGCGCCGACAGGACGCAAATCGGGCCTCGGCATAGGGCTGACTGTCGCGCGCTCGCTCGTCGAGATGCATCATGGAACGATCGTCGCGTCCAGCGGCGGCCGTGGACACGGTAGCTGCTTCACCGTTCGGCTACCGTTGTGCGATGCCCCTGAAGCAGCCATCGCCGGCATGGCGCCGGACCCGTCCGCAGCAAAAGAAGCTCGCCGCGTGCTGATTGTCGACGACAACGTTGACGCGGCCACGTCGCTAGCCGTGCTGCTCGACGATCAAGAGGTACGTGTGGCATTCAACGGACAGCAGGCACTCGAGATTGCGCGGGACTTCGATCCCGAGATCGTGCTGCTCGACCTTGGCTTGCCCGATCTCACCGGCTATGAAGTCGCCAGACGTCTCAGAGAGGAATATGCCGGCAAGAATATGTTCATCGCCGCGCTGACCGGATATGGGCAACCCGAAGACAGGGAACGCACGCAACGCGCGGGGTTTGATCAGCACATCGTCAAGCCCGCGCGCCCCGAGGAAATCATCGCGCTGATTCGAACCGCGTAGGCATTGCGCTCGTCAGGGAATTCGAAACAGACGACGTGTCGACGACGCCAACGTCCCAAACATGCTTCCCTGCCCGTCGCCTCGCTGCGCGGCGATGCCGAGTGCCGCTCTTGTCGTCGCGAGTCCACTCGCAGTGACAGCGTCGCGGCCGAAACTCTCCGCGACCGTGAGATCGACGATACGCATCGCAGCTTTGTCGCGCATCCGCGATTGAGCGCTACTCTCGTTTGCGTCGGTACTTAGACTCAATGTTGCCTCGACGAGCTTGTTCGTCCACAGCGACAGTGCCTCGGCGGGAACGCCTGCGTCGCGCACGAGTGTTCTGCCACATTCGATCGCCGCGACATGGATAGCCGCGCCTTCCGTCACACCGAGCGCGCAGCGACGACCCGCCGCACCGCCTGAACGCGCGGAACGCAGCGACGGCGTCAGCCCAGTCGTGCGCGCTATCCAGTCCTCGACCGCGCTCAGATATGCACGCGAGCCCATCGCCAGATCGCAATCAAAGACTGCATCGGCGTGCGTCACCGCATGCCTCAACGTAAGCAGCCAGTATCCGACGAAAGCGCGATAGGCCTCGGCCGGCGTGATGCGGGAGACGTGTGCCTTGCAGACGGCGAGACAGCCGTCGATCGTCAGTTCGTCGATCGACTGAAGCTCGCGCGGCAAAACGATCTGCAGGCTCGCGAGTACCTGTTCGACGAGCGGCACGCGCCGATTGAGCGCGAGCACCATAAACGGCAGTGCGACGAAGTGAGCGTTGCGATGCAGCGCGAACAGATCCCAGCACGACTGCCACTGCAACAGCGGGCTCTTTGCGACGACGACATGCACCACGTCCGGGAAGGTTTCACGAAACCACGCGAGCCGGCCGAGCGAGCGGCAGAACTTGAAAACCGGTACACGTTGCCGCTCAGATGCGCGAGCGATCAACATGCGCAGGTATTGCTCGATTCCGGCCGCGTGCTCAGGCTTCGCGTCCGCGAACCGGTCGATCGAAAACGCCGCGTCGAATCCAGCGATGCCGCGTCCGCCAGACTCGATCAGATCGGCGAACTCCGCGAAATACGGTGCGTCGAGCCGTGGATGACCCGAGCGCCAGCTGTTCGACGTACTGCTCGCGAGCGTCGCCGCGTCGATCGACGCAAGCATTTCATGCAAAGGCTCGTAGTAAGCCAATACGCCGTCCAGCGCGCGAAAACACGACCATAGCCAAGTGCCGGCTGTCCGGTATCCGGTGTGCAGAAACACCGCTTGAGTTGAAGTCATCGGAATGGCGAAATCATTGAATGCGACGGGTCGCTAACGCGTCAGCGCATCAGCGCATCAGCGCGTCAGCGCGCCGTCGACGCTTGAAGCGCTATCGTCGCGCACGATGCTCCTGAAGGCCGCCATCACGCGGCTGCAGGTCAGCGTTTGACGCCAGAAGCGTTCCTTGAGCCCCGCGGTTGGCACCCACTGCCACGGCAGCACGACCCTGACGGTGCCCCACGCGGGACGCCAGCGTTCGGAGACCCCGCGACGTCTGAACAGGCTGATCGTCGGCACCCGCAGATTGGAGGCAAGATGGCCGACACCCGAATCGTTGCCGATGAACCAGCCCGACTCGTAGAGCCAGCTCGCGAGTGCATCGACACTATCGAACTCGGGCATCGCAATGCCCGCACGCTCCAGTGCGCGCCAGCGTTCACGCTCATGCGGCGCAATCACGAAATGCACTTCATAGCCGCGCTTGCTCAACTGCCGCGCGAGGCGAATAAAACGCGCCGCCAGCCAGCGCTTGTCTTCGGTGCTCGCCTCCGGATGAATCGCGACGCGCCGCTGATGGATACGATGCCGCAGCGTGGCCGGCGGCGTAATTCCATTTCCGGTCACGACTTCGCGCAAGCCGAGCGAGTCGCGGCAGAAGTCCGCGAAGCGCTCCGCCATGCAACCGGGACGATCGCCAAAGATCACGTCATCGAGATCGCGCACGTTGGGATGGACATCGCGCAGATGCGCCAATGGCTGGTGCCGGTGCATCTGCAGCACGACGTCATACGGCGCGAATGCAGCTCGTGCGTCGGTGCCATGCGGCAGCGGGTAAATTGCAATACGCGGAAACCACTGCCGCAGCGCATGCGCTTGCGAGCCGAAGACCGTCACGTCGACGCCGGCCTGATGCAGGTTGTACGCGATCGTCATCAACACCAGTGTGTCGCCGAGCGCGTTCGACATCGATATCGCGATTCGTCCGTGATACTGAGCACCGTCGTCACGCGACGCCGGCTCGCTCATGACGCGCTCGCGTATAAACGCTCGAATGCCTGCATGACCGTGCCGACGGTCAGCATATATTTCCAGTAACGTTCCTTCAGATAGCTGGTCGGCAAATAGTTGCTTCCGACCAGCACGTGACCAACGCCCCAACTGGGCCGCCACGTGCGCGCAAGCCCGTTGCGCATGAACAGCGACAGCGTGGGCACGCGCAGATTCGAAGCCAGATGGCCGACACCCGAGTCGTTGCCGATGAACCAGCCTGATTCGTAGATCAACGCGGCGACCTCGGCGAGCGAATCGAGCTTCGGCACCGACAGGCCGCTTCGTTCGAGATGCGCCCACTCGGTACGCTCCTGCGCCGCGACGACGAACTGCGGACTGAAGCCGCGCTCGCGCAGCACTTGCGCGAGCTGGATGAATCGCGACGCGAGCCAGCGTTTATCCGACGTGCTCGCCATCGGATGAATCGCGACCCTGCGCATATGCTTGCGATGCTGCAGCTTGAGCGGCGCGCAGATGCCGTTGTCCTTGCCGGCCTCACCCAGGCCGATTTCTTCACGACAGCAGCGCGCGAGCCGCTCCGCCATCGCCTCATGCGAATGCGCCCGGCAAACATGATCGAGCAGCATCACGTTGTGATGTCGCCGGTCGAGGTCCGCGAATGGTCGATCGCGATGCAGCTGAATTACCAGATCGAAGTCGCGGAGTTGTTCGTCCAGATCCTTTTCATCGAGCTCATGCCGTATATCCGTGTTCGGGAACCAGTCTTTCAGATACACCGCCTGACGACCGAATACCGTGACCTCGATGCCGCTATTTCGCAGGTTGCGCGCGACCGTCATCATCAGCAGCGAATCGCCCAACGCTGGTGACAGCACGATCGCCACACGCGAACTCACCGGAATAACACGTCGCATCAAACTGCTCCACGGATATTGCGCGCATTGCCGGACGACCCCGATTGAACGGAGAACCCCTTGCGTCGAACACAGCGCAGTCTATATTTCGGAGCAGTTACTTGAGTTACGAACCTCGTTACGGATATTTACGACGGAATGCCAATGTCAGGAACTGTACGTCGAATCGAGCTTCGCGCCGATCGCCGCATTGACATCGCCATCGACACGGCGATAGCGAATGCACAACGAACAGATCAGCAACAACACCCCTGACATTGCGAAGAACGTCAGCGCATACGAATACGAACCTGTTTCCTTGATGATCAGGCCGATCAGAATAGTTGTTATCGCATTGAAAGCAGTGGCGCCGAAATTCATCGAACCGCCGACCAGACCAATCTTTTCCGATGCGACGAGCATCGTTGGAATAGCCCAATACAGATTGCTCCAGCGCGTAAAGAACAATGCAACCGCCAGAACGACGACGATCGTGGTGATGTCGTGAAGATGCGCAACCGCGAACAGCGCGGTAGTAGCGATGACCGCTGAAATGCCGAAAACGATGCGGCACGCTACGCCCCGTGACACGTTGCGACGAATCAACAGATCCAGCACCGAGCCGCCGACGATTTCTCCGACAAAGCCGGACAGAAAAATAATGAAAGAAAAGCCGCCCACCGCGCTAATTTCGAGCTTCTGGGTATTGGCCAGATAGCTCGGCATCCACGAAAGCAGGCCGACCCACATCGTGTTGCAGCAGATCCAGCCGATGAACATCAACCAGATCGAAGGGCTGCTGAAGATCTGTTTGTTGGTGACCGGACGGTCCGTCTTCGTGTCGTAATCGTCGCGCTGGCCTTCCGTAATGTAGGCGCGTTCCAGTTCGTTGACGCGCGGGTGGGCCTGCGGCGTATCGCGTATGTACCACCACGCAAATGCGCCGCAGGCAATCGTGCCAAGACCCGCGATCAGAAAGGCAAGCCGCCACGATCCAAGCGCCGATATCAGCGCGGCGATGATCACCGATCCAAACGCGGCGCCAAGCGGCGCGCCGCCATCCAGCAGTGCTGCGCCGCGGCCGCGTTCCTTCAGCGGCATCCATGTTGCGTTGAGCTTGCTCGCGCACGGATAAACGGGTCCTTCGGCCGCGCCTAGTCCGAGCCGGCTGAACGCGAGCATCGCGGAGCTGGTCGCGGTCGCGCCCAGACACTGAAATAGCCCCCATATCATCGCGGCACCGGCAATCACGATACGAGGTTTAAGCCAGTCAGCCAGCACGCCGCCCGGAATCTGCATCGCGCAATAGGTCCAAAAGAATGCGCTCAACAAAAAGCCCTGTTGCGCGGCGGAAAGCTTGAACTCCGCGCTAATGACAGGAAGTGCGACGGACAGCGATGCCCGGTCCACATAGTTGATGCTGACCAGTAGCAAAAGCAGAAAGAAGATCCGCCAACGCACGCCGCTGCGGCGCGGCAGCACCGACGGGTTATCTCCATGAGCATTCATTTGTCTCTCTCCATTTCCAGATGGAAACCTGTGTGCGCGGGCGCTTATAGTGGGCCTCGTCGCGTTGGCTGTTGCTGCGGCTGCTGTGGTCCGCGTAAGCGTTGCCTGCGTTGGGCGGCGTGATTCTTTTTATGTACCGCCCAGACGCGACTTCATCGTCAGGCTGGCAAAACAAACGGCGTGAAGAGCTTCGAGATATCGTCCAGATTCTCGAAGTCCCACAGCAGTGCGAGCGCGGCGTTCGCCTGCTGCGCGCCGATCACATCATCGGCGTTCTTGTGGAACTTGACTTCGAAGTCCGCGCGAGTCATCGGATGCGTCGCAAAGCCCGGCACGTCGTCGACGCGCTTGCTATACGTCTTACCGTTGTCCAGCGTCGCGGTGACCACGGTGACGTAATACTTGGGAAACAGCTTTGTAAGCTCGGGATCGGCGACGACGGTCGTGCGCTTCATCAACGCGAGCGCCTTAGGATCGTGCAGTGCTTCCTGCCGGTAACTGTTCAAACCGATATCACCGTCCAGCATCGCCCGAACGGTGACATAGGGCAGGCTATGGTCCGCCGTCTCACTCGATGCGGGCGCCCACTTTTCCTTGTCCAACCCCGCGGTAAAGCGTCCCTGCTGCGACGTCCTGATTTCGATAGCTGTGATGCGACTCAAGTCGCCCACCTGCTTCGCAACGTCAATGCCGGCGATGATCGCCGTTTGCGTCAGAACCTGCGCGGGATAGAACTTCACGGCGCAGTCGCGGATCTTGAAGCGTTGGGTCTTGTTGCCGAAGGCGGACGTATCCACCGTGAACGGGCCCGTCACCTGTTTGAATAGCCCAGCCTCGCCCTCGAATATCGGCGATGGTCCAGTGATGCCGCCGCGCGCTAGTTCGGCCGCGAACACGCCGTTTCGGGTCGCGTCCGCATCGGCGAGCCCTTTCCAGTTCGACATCGTTTGCACTCGCGTCTGGTTCAGCGCGATATGACCGTTGATGGCGATATTCACGGCCTGCGTCAATTGCGCGGGCGTCAGCTTCATCAGCTTGCCGCTCGCGAGAGCGGCGGCCGGCAAGCTGTAGATCGGGTGGTCCCAACCGCGCGAACTCGCGGATGCACCGTCCATTAAGCGGCAATCGATCTCATAGGCGATCGCGATCGCCAGAATCACATCGCGGCCATGCGCCTTCTGCGCTTCGCCTTGCGCGAGACATGCCGTCGCGTTGTCGCTCGGGTGTCCGATCTCTTTGCCCGCATAGACATCGTTGAGATCGTAATAGCGAATCGCGGCGCCGTTAGCGAATGCGGCCAATGCGGGCGAGGTTCGCGCCGACGTCCCCATTACGGTGGATGTCCCGTTACCGCCGGAATCAGCCAGCGCGACCTCGCGCGCAATTTCTACCGGGCGCTGTTTCAGCGCCGCCACGCCGCAGCCTAATGCGTCGGCGAGATGTGTTTTGACTGCTTCGATGGTTGCCGGATCGAGATCGTCATACGTCAGCGAGTACGTGTAGTCGGCCAGACGCTCGGCAATGTTCTTCGTTTCTTCCGCTCGCAGCGCGGTCATTGGAAACCCCAGCCCGCTTGCGGCCAGAGTGGAAAGCATCGATACGAAACTCCTACGATTCATCGGTTGTCTCCGCCGTTCTTGTAGTTGAATTCACTGTTGAACGATGGTATCGACAACCTCTTCGCGGAAAAACAATCGTAACCTTGCTTCAATACATAGATCTTCTATCTTCCGGGCGGGTCAATACGTGCCTTATTACACGTTACATAACAAAGCGCTTACGTCTCTCCACTTACGTTTCCTCGCTTACGTTTCATTCCGCAATGCCTCATGCGCGGCCTTGATCAAACCAGCAATCAAGCGCATATGAGCGGAACTGCGTGGCCAGATCATGCCGAAACGCCGCTGTTCCACTTCGTCCGGCAGCGCGATCGAAGTGACCTTCAGGCGCTTCGTCAGCGGCGACGAAGTATCCGGAATGATCGACACGCCCAGCCGCCGCTCGACCATCATTGCAATCGCAACGAGAGAACTCAATTGGAATCGCTCGCGAGGCACGATGCCATGCTTGCGCAGATACAGGTTCGCCTGCTTCTCTCCACCAAGGGCGCTGCGGTAGCGAATCAACGGTTCGTTACGCAACAACTCATGCGGATCCCGCTCTCGCCAGGCAGTGGGGGCGAGTACCATCAAAGGCTCTTCGCGCAGTTGCTCCCATTCGAAATCCTTGGTCAGATCGAAAGAAGGATGCAGACAGACGGCCAGATCCAGTTCACCGCTTTCCACTGCCCGAAACAGGCGCACCGACGTATCGAAGTGAATCGACACATTGACGTTCGGGTATTGCACGGAGAACGACGCCATCATGTCCGGAATGATGCTGTGCAATGCGGTATTGATCGCGCCAACGCGAATTTCTCCCGCGGTTTGCTCCTGATTGACGTGAAGTTTCAAACCATCGATTTCCTGAAGGAGCGGCCGGCACCGCTCGATCAGCCGATAACCCGCTTCGGTAGGCCGCACCGTGCGTCCCGCTCGCGCGAGCAACCGGGTGCCGAGTTCCTTTTCGAGCGCGTGGATCTGCTGGGCCACGCCAGCCGGCGTGAGATCCAGACGGCGAGCGGCTTCGGCTATCGAACCGGTGTCGACCACCAGAAGGAAATGAGAGAGAAATTTGCTTTCCATAGCCCCATAGAAACTATCGATTGAATCTAGATTTTGTCAGTTTATTTTTCGATTCGATAGTCCCAGACTGGCTGCATGAAAAGCAAACTCTTCGTTCCCGGGTCACGGCCCGAACTCTTTCCAAAGGCACTGGCGAGCCAGGCCGACGGACTTTCTTTCGACCTCGAAGACGCCGTTGCCCGGGACGCCAAACCTCGGGCACGTGCGCACTTGCAGGAGCTTCTGCAAAGCGGCGCGACTCGTGAGTCAGGGAAAACCATCGTCGTGCGTGTCAATGCTTTCGATACGCCCTACTTCATCGACGACGTGCGCGCGGTGGTGCGAAATGGCGTGGACATGATCAATCTTCCCAAGCCGGATAGCCCCGAGCAGATACGCCAGGTACTCGCCGAGATCACATCAGCCGAAGCAAGCAATCGGGTCGATCGCCCCATCAAACTGCTGCTCAATATCGAAACGCCGAGGGCGTTACGTATCGCTTACGAGCTGGCCAGCGCGGATCTTCGGGTCGCGGGCTTGCAACTGGGCATGGTCGATCTGTTCGAACCGAACGACATCGATCGAAGCAATAAGTCGATCGTGCAGCACGTAATGCTCGCGGTGAAGATGGCGGCCTCCGAAGCAGGCATATTCGCCTACGACTCGTCTTTCGCCGACATTCAGGATCCCGAGGGCTTTCGAGCCGAGGCAGCGTTTTCGCATGGCCTCGGCTACCTGGGCAAGAGTTGCATCCATCCGAGTCAGATTGCGCTTGCCAATGCAACATTCCGCCCGACCGACGCGCAGATTGCTCACGCGTTAAAAGTGGTCGAGGCCGCGGCGGTTGCGGAACGAAATGGCGTCGGCGCTTATAAGGTAGACGGCAAGATGGTCGATGTGCCCATCGTGATTCGCGCGCGCGCGATCGTCGCGGCCGCAAGTGCAAGCGGATTGCTGAACAACGATACGGTCGACGAGGAAGTCACCAAATGAGCGGCCGCCAGCCTGAATCGGCCACGCTGCCCTGGCAGCGCAAAGGCCCCGAAGGTCCGCTCTCCGGGATTCGCGTGCTGGATCTGAGCGCGTATATCGCGGCGCCTTATGCATGCACGTTACTGGGTGATCAAGGCGCGGAGGTCATCAAGATCGAGCCGCCCAAAGGGGACAACCTGCGGCACTATCCGTCCACGCTGGAGTCCGAAAGCCGGGCTTTTATGGGCATCAATCGCAGCAAGGTCAGCATCGTCCTCGATCTGAAACAGCCGGCGGACCTTGCAACGCTGTTGAACATCGTGCGAACCGCCGATGTACTCGTCCATAACTTCCGTCCTAGCGTAGCGCCGCGTCTTGGCATCGGCTACGACGCCTTAGCCGAGTTGAATCCTCGTCTGATCTACTGCGCTATCTCGGGTTATGGCGAACAGGGTCCGCTCGCGGAAAAGGCCGGGTACGACCAGGTTCTGCAGACGATGACCGGTATGTGCCACTTCCAGGGCAAGTCGGGCGAGAAGCCGCAGATCATCTATGGCTCCGTCGTCGACTATTACGCCGCCGCGCTGCTGGCCGGCGGGGTCGCTTCGGCTCTCTATGAAAGAGAGCGCAGCGGTCGCGGTCAATACGTGGGTGTTTCTCTGCTACGCGCTGCCCTTACGATGCAATCGGCCCGTATGGTGTGGGTTGACGGCGAATCGCGTGACGTCGGTCGAGAGATGCGCTCGGGCGGCATAACCGGCATTCATCCGACCGGCAACGGCTATCTATACATCTCCGCGAACACGCCGCATTTCTGGACCTCGTTGTGCAACAAGGTCGGTTTGCCCGAATTGGCGGAGAACGAACGATATAACACGGTGCGCAAACGGGCATCGCATGAAAAAGAACTCGTTGCGCTGCTACGTGAAGCGCTAAAGGCGCGCTCGGCCGCGGAGTGGGAAGTATTGTTCGGCGAAGAAGTGCCCTGCTCCCGCGCGGCGACGCTGGAAGACATGTTCGATTCGCCACAGGTTCAGGCGGAGAACATGATCGCTGACTTTGAGCATTCGGTCGCCGGTCGTTATCGAGGATTCGCGCGAGCCATCAAGTTCGGTCGCACGCCCGGCCCACAGCCATTTTCCGCGCCGACGCTGGGCGAGCACTCAGAAACGGTTCGCGCCAACTTTACCGACGAAGTAGCCGCTGTCGAGCATCCCGGCAACACATAACGATGCTCCAGGTGGCATGCGGCTTTTCCACTGAGGAACTCCCGATGAGCAACGCAGCACCGCGGCCGCACGGCGTCTATTCGCCGGTGGTGACGCCGTTCCATGCGAATCTGCAACCCGATTACGAGCGCTATGTACGCCACTGCCGCTGGCTGGTCGCGCAGGATGTCGGGCTCGCGGTGTTCGGCACCAACTCCGAAGGCAATTCGCTGTCCGTCGGCGAGAAAAAGCACTTGCTGGATGCGTTGATCGACTCTGGCATCGCACTCGAACGATTGATGCCGGGCACTGGTTGCGCGGCACTCAGCGATTCGGTCGAGCTGACTCGCCACGCGCTGCAGCGCGGCTGCCATAACGTGTTGATGCTGCCGCCGTTTTACTACAAGGGCGTCAGTGACGAAGGACTGTTTCGCAGCTACGCGGAGATCATCGAGCGGGTCGGTTCGACCGATCTGCGTATCTACCTGTATCACATTCCGCCGGTATCGCAGGTGCCGATCAGTCTCGCGCTGATCGAACGATTGCTACACGCGTATCCCGGCGTCATCGCCGGCATCAAGGATAGCTCCGGCGACTGGAACAATACTCGTGCGATGCTCGAACGTTTTCAGCCGCATGGATTCGATGTATTTGCCGGCAGCGAGAACTTTCTGCTCGCGACGCTGCGCGCGGGTGGCGTCGGCTGCATCACGGCGACGGGCAACGTCAATCCGGCACGTATCGTCGAGTTGTATCGCCACTGGCAGGACGCCGATGCCGATGCACGTCAGAAGGCACTCGATGCGACGCGCGCCGCGTTTGCGCGATATCCGATGATCCCCGCATTGAAGGCGGCCATCGCGATCTATTCGAACGATTCGGGATGGGGCACGGTGCGCCCGCCGTTGGTCGAACTCAACGAGACCGACCGCGCGGCACTCGGCGACCTGCTGAACGCGTCGGGCTTCACGATGCCCGGCATCGAGCAGGTCGCGGCGACAGTCTGATCATCCTTTACCGAGTGGCGGCCGGCCAGGAAACCCCGCCATATTGCTCAGTTGCGCCAGCTCGTTGGCCGCGTCGCGCAGCAGCACCGAGTACTCGTGAATCTTCTCGGCAGTCAGCCGCACACGTGGACCGGCCAGACTGATCACGCCGACGCAGCGCGAGCCGCTGACCACCGGCGTCGCCACCGCTGACATGCGCGGCGCAAACACCTCGTCGATCATCGCGTAACCCCGTACGCGCGCTGCGTGCAGAAAACCCAGCAGCGCTTTCAGCGTCGTCGGCGCATTGGGGCCGAACTCATTCGGCTGCCCGAAACCCTGCTTCAACACGAGGGCGATTGCCTGTTCGTCGGTCATCGTCATCAGCCACGCGTGTCCGGTCGACGTGCATGAAAGCCGCGCCGCCTGACCCATGTCGGGATCGTAGCGAAAGCCGACGCGCTGTCCGTCCGCCTTACCCACCCAGATAATCGCCTCGCCGTCGACCAGCGATAGCCGCGCCAGCTCACCGGTCTGCGCGGCAACGCGTTCGATGATCGGTTGAGCGATATCCGCGATGCCGGTCAGGCTCAGGAATTCGAGCCCGTTCGACGTCATGCGCATGGTCAGAATGTAACGGCTGTGGTCGACCAGTTGCCTGACATACCCGCCTTCGACGAGTTCGTTGAGCACGCGGTGGCACGTGCTGCGCGGCAACGACAACGCGTCGGCAATGGCCACGAGGCCCGCGCCCTCACCTTGCGACGCCAGGAAATCGAGAATCCTCAGGCCGGTTTTAAGCGACATTTCTCGTTGTTCTCACAATATAAAATGCAGTTCCGCTGCGGAACGCCCCTCCTTTACAGCGCAAACAATAGCACTTGTTCGTCGCCAGAAACGAACGTTTCAACATATCGAGAATTGGAGACAACATGTCATTTTTTGCTGACTCAGACCTCGCCGCTGAAGAGCAGTCGGCGCAGGCCCACTTGATGGCGCGTCGCGCGGTTGCAGGGGCAACCGTCGGTACGGCACTCGAATGGTTCGACTTCGCGCTGTATGGCGTGGTCGCGGCCACGATCTTTCCTAAGCTGTTTTTCCCGTCGCTGGACCCGACCGCCTCGCTGCTCGCATCACTCGCGAGCTTTTGGGCCGGGCTCGCCGCGCGCCCGCTCGGCGCGGTGATCTGCGGGATGCTCGGCGACCGTTGGGGGCGCCGCAAGCTGATGCTGGTCACCGTATCGGTGATGGGTGCGTCGTCGTTCCTGATGGGCTTGCTGCCCACCTACCACCAGGTTGGCATCCTCGCGCCGACGTTGCTGGTCTCGCTGCGGATCATCCAGGGTTTCGCGCTCGGCGGAGAATCGACGGGCGCGCAACTGATGGCGGTCGAACATGCGTCCGCCACGCGACGTGGATGGTATTCGGGCCTGCTCGGCATCTGCTCGCCGCTCAGCCAGATTCTCGCCAATTTCGCGCTCTTCACGTTGGCCGCGCTGCTTTCGTCGGACGACTTCGATGCGTGGGGATGGCGAGTCCCGTTCCTCGCGAGCTTCGTGCTCGTGCTGCTGGGCATCTATATCCGCAGGAAGGTTAGCGAGACGCCGGCGTTCGAAGCGCTCGGCAAGAGCGGTGCGCGAACCCGTGCGGCTAATCCGCTCGGTATCGTCTTCAAGTATCACTGGCGCACCGCGCTGCGTCTGACGCTGTTCTTTTGCGGACCGGCCGCGCTGTTCTATCTGATCGTGGTGTTCTCTCTCAGCTATCTGACGAAACATCTCGGCGTGCCGAAGCAGACGGGTTTCATGCTGTTGATGGTCGCCAATGTGTGCGCGATCGTCGGCGCGCTGGCGGGCGGCTATCTGAGCGATCGGATCGGACGCAAACGTGCGCTGATGCTCGGCTCGTTCTGCACGCTGATCTGCTGTCTGATCTATTTCCCGATTCTCAACCAGAACTCGATCGCGATGACGATGGCCGTGATGGGCGCGTTCCTCGGCTTCACACAGTTCCAGAGCGGCATCCAGCCGGTATGGTTCGCCGAGTCCTTTCCGACCGAGGCGCGCTACACCGGCTCCGCGCTGTCGTACTCGGGCGCCAATCTGCTCACCGGCGGCCCGATGCCGATCGTCGCCGTCGCGCTGCTCAATGCTTTTAACGGCTCCCCGTGGGCGATCGTAGCGGTCTGCGGCTCGCTGAATCTGCTGTCGTTCCTGATGATCGCGATATCCCGTGAAACTCGCGGCACGGCCCTGGAACGCTCTTCGACACATTGAAACCATGACTCGCAAACTCTACATCCTCAACGGCTCCAACCTGAATATGCTGGGCGTCAGGGAGCCTCAGCTTTACGGCAGTACCACGCTGAAGGACATCGAACAGAACTGCCTGACGCTCGCCGATGCGCTGAAATTCGATTGCGTATTCCGCCAGACCAACAGCGAAAGCGAGTTGATCGACTGGATTCAGGAAGCGTTCCTGCAGGACGCCGCGCTGATCATCAATCCGGCTGGCTTTTCATTCGGTCGCATTCCGGTGCTCGACGCGGTCAAGCTCATTCGCCGGCCGGTCGTGGAGTTGCATATCACCAATATCCACAAGCGCTCGGAAGAATATCGGCACTCGACGATTTCGGTGGCGGCCACCGCGGTGATCTGCGGCGCGGGAGCGAACGGATATCTGCTCGCGATTCGTGCGATTGACGATTTGTGGGGCAGTCAGAGTTGAGGCGGTAAAGCACGCGCCGGACGTGGGTCGGTCCGGCGCCATTCCCGAAGTACGGCTCGGCGCCACGATCGCACCCAGCCCAACACAATCGAGCACGACCTCCAGAAACCCGACGCAGCTCGAACATCCATCCCCCACCCGCCACCCAACAGCCCCGATACAGCGGGGCTTTCAGGCCTTCTGCAGCCGATTCAGGAAAGCGACATCACGTAAGGAATAAAACGTTTGCCAGGGCGTTCTGGAATTGTCTCGGAACTCAAATCGCCCCAAGGACACATTGATGAAAGTCGCCATCCTGACCCGAAGCGCCGCTTTATTCCACTCGATCAAAGAATTTTTCGAAACCCGCGATCAGTTCACCTGCGTGCAATGCGCGGACCTGCCGGCCGTGGCATCGCTTAGCCGAGGCGACCTCGCGCTCGTCATCGTGGATTCCGGCAATGACCCGCGCTTGTATATGTCGCTGTTGTCGTGGCGAATCTGCCATTGCCTCTTCACCTTGCCGTGTATCGTGATCGGCCATTGCTTCGACAGCGCCAGCATGATCGATGCGTTCAGCGCAGGCGTCGACGATATCGTCGTCGGGCCGTTGAACCTGACCGAACTGTACGCGCGCTCCATCAGCACGCTGGATCGCTATCGCAGCGTCAACACGCAAAGGCCCGATCGCATCGATTTCGGCCCGTATTCGCTGGACAAACAGGCCGGCACCGTCACACGCGACGGCATCCTAATCGCTCTGACTGCATTCGAATTCGCGGTGACCTGGCTGTTCTTTTCCAATCCGGGCAAAGTTCTCACGCGAAACTATATTGCGCATGCGATCTGGGGCAAGGACCTCGACCTCGTGTGGCGAACCCTCGAACAGCACATCCATAAGATGCGGCGCAAGCTGAAGCTGGGTAATGCCAGCGACGTACGCATCAAAACGGTCTACTCGCTCGGCTACCGTCTCGAATTCGACGACAACAGCGAACACGCTGAAGCGATCAAAAGTGATTCGGCCGGATATGGTCGAAACAGTGCAAATTCAGTACATCTTCGCCAGGATATGTTTGCTCGAATTCGACCCGTTAATCAAAACCATGTAGGGCAGCATTCGATCTCCTGAATCGCCAGCACGCTATAGCTACCTCTCTACTGACCGTTACACACATCGATAGGCCCATGGCTCACGAGCTGCGAAGCTCGTATTCCTCGATGTCAACTCATTGATTCAGGCCTTGCTCAGCACGAGCAATGCAATCAGCGCACTGCGTCGTGCGCCGACCGTGTTCGTCTTCGAGATACGTAGCCATGCCAATTTAAATTAAGGCTAATAGAAGGAATAAAGAGCGCTTCAACGACATGCAATCAGTCCAATAACGTTCGACAGATTTTTCGGAATAAACGCAAAAGGCAAGGCGTTTTGCGTAGGCAACAACGAATCGACCCATCACCCACCAATCAGGAATTAACATGCGCACACTTGCAACCGCTCTTTCACTTGCAGCCGTTACGGCATTCGGTCTCTCCGCGTGCGGCGGCAGCAGTTCGGATTCCAATCCACCGCCGCCCGCCTCCACCGCCGGCACGTTCAAGGAAACTGTTCTCGTCTCCGACGGCAGCGTCAGCGCACCGAACATCGATCCCAATCTGAAGAACGGTTGGGGCGTCGCGTTCAATCCGACCGGCACGTTCTGGGTCGCGGACAACAACACGCAGAAGTCGACGCTCTATGACGGCAATGGCGTGGTCCAATCGCTCGTCGTCACGATTCCGCCCGCTGCGAGCGGCAAGCTTGCAAGCCCCACCGGCATGCTGTTCAATAGCACGCCCGACTTCTCCATCACCGCGAATGGCGCCACCTCCAACGCGGTGTTCATGTGGGCGACACTCGCCGGCACGATTGCCGCATGGTCGCCGAAGGTACTGCCGACCCAGGCTGTCACCGTGCATGACGACGGTGCAGGCGCGGCCGAATACACGGGGCTCACCATTGCGAGCAACGCGGGCGCGAGCACGCTGTACGCCGCCGACTTCCACAATGGCAAAGTCGATATGTTCGACAAGACGTTCACGAAGCTGTCGGTTGCGGGTGCCTTCACCGATCCGACTATTCCGGCCGGCATGAACCCATTCGGTATTCAGGCGATCGGCAGCACGATTTTCGTGTCGTACGCGAAGCTCGGACCGGACGGTCTGAAGCAGCAGAACGGCGCGGGCAACGGTATCGTCGATGCGTATGATCTGTCGGGTCATCTGCTTCGCCGCATCGCCAGCGGTGGCGTGTTGAATTCGCCGTGGGGCATGGCTGTCGCGCCGGCCAAATTCGGCGCTGTCAGCAATGATCTGCTGATCGGCAATTTCGGCGACGGCACCATCAATGCGTTCGATCCGAATACCGGTGCACCGAAGGGCGCGCTCACGCAAACGGACGGAACCAAGGTGACGCAGCCGGGCCTGTGGGGTATCGAGTTCGGCAACGACGTCGATAATCAGCCGTCCAACACGCTGTTCTTCGCGGCAGGCCCGACGCCGACAACCGGTGTGTTCGGTCGCATCGATAGCTCGCAATAACATCGTTCGATAAGAAAAAGCGCCGGGCCAGAAGAAGTTCTGACCCGGCGCTTCATGACGTCATCAAACCGCGGCAAGACTGCGGCAGCGAAGGTCTTTAATGTCCACTCATGCCGGCAACCGCCTCTTCACGCGTGCGGCGCTCGTACGACACGCGATATGTCGCGGATCGCGCGGCAAGCAGCGGATCGGCGGATGGCGCGATGCCGTCGGGCAGCATCGTCGGATCGAACACGATATCGCGGCACGGACCATCGACTTGTGTCTGCGCCCGCTCGATAACCAGCGTGCCCACGTCGATGCGTGGCCGCCGCGACGTTGTCGCCCATTGTCGTGTCGAGTCATCGATCACGTCGCCCGGCATCGCAATGTTCAGCATCAGATGCCAGCGCAACGGGCCGTTAGAAAGTTGCGCCATCAGGCCGTAAAGCAGGAAGTCCGGATCGCGTCGCTGCTGTGCATCGGCGGGAACATAGGCATTGTCGGGCACCACCTCCCAGCGCACGAAGCGATTGATACCGTGCACGTCGGTCATCCGGAACGCGCTGATGCCGTAGTACGTCGCGTTGTCGTAACGGGATGACGGCGGATGTTGATCGACGAACCGATCAAACGCGCGGACCTCCGGATGGCTGTTCAGAAACGCCTGCATTTTCGCGGGGTCTGCACGACCGGTCCGCGGATCGCGCGCGTCCGCGTTCAGTTGCTCGAACAACGCCTGCGGCGTGCGTACGGCGAAGATCGGTACGGAGTTCATCGCGAGGCGCCAGTCTTCGCCGCGCGGTAGCGCCATACGCAGCGCAAAGCTGCGCACCGCGCCGTTGCTGTCGTTTTCGCGGGGATCGCTGCCGGGCATCGACAGCCGCCCGACCACCGGATAACGGCCGCGCACGAACGCACTGGCGCGCGACACCAGTTCGCCCTGTCCATTGCTGTCGAAATAGCCGCTTACGCACACGCCTTTCGCGTGATTGCGCCGGAAGCCGGGATGCGGTGTCGTGGTCGCCTCGAACGCATCGACGATGCGCGGCGCGCTCAGCCGTGATGAAAACCATCCGCCACACCAGACGAACAGCGCGGCGAGCGTCGCGGGTACCCCGACGACTACGAACCATCGCAGCGCCAGATCAAACCGTTGAGCGCGGGGCGCCAACTCGCGCGAGCGCCCGGCCTTCATCGGGCCCGCGTGGCCGGAGATCGAAGCTCGCGGCAACGCGGCATCGGCGTTGCGAGTCGACATGAAACGCAACGTTGAACGCAACGTGGAATGCGACGACGTGCCAACTGATCAATAGCCCGGTACATGTGCTCGACGCCGGCCGGATCAGCCCCGGCGAATGTCGTTACGCGCGTCGTTGCTGCTGACGGTGGCCGACACTTCGCCGTTGTACAGCTGCTTGCCGAGCGCGCCGAGATCGGCGGCAGCAGGCTCGCTAATCAGCGCGTAGCCGAGTTGCCCGCGACGCCACGTGACCACCTTCATGCCGTCGACGCTGGTACTCGACGGCGCCGCGTCGGCCTTCGCCTCTTTCAGCACGCACAGCGCGACCGGATTGCCCTTCTCGGGCAGATAGACGATCTGCACCAGCGGCTTGCCGTGAAACCGCAGCCGCTGTACGCGCTTGAACGTCAGACCCTGACTGCTCAGATCGGGAATCTGCAACGCGAGATTATCGACCTCGCGAATATCGGAGACCGTGCGCGCGGTCACCTGCGAATCGGGTTGCAACTGCGCGATCGTATCGCGCGTGTAAAGCTGCTGATAGGCCGCTGCCGCGCTGACCCACGGCGACATGCCGGAATCGTTCGACGCACTGATGAAGCTGCCGCCACCCGCCAGTTGCGGCACGAGATGCAGTCCGATGCCGGCGCAGAATGCACCGGCAACGAACGCCACCGCAAGCTTCGGCCACGACAGCCGCGGCAGTGATCGCGCGCGCGGCTTGAGCCGATGCACATTGGCGCCGGCGCTGGAGAGTTCTTCGGCGTCGCCATCATTGCTGGCGTCGTCCATGCGTTGCACCGGCTGAGCCGCTTGAGCTGGCTGAGCTGGCTCTGCGGACGCGCGCGCCAGGTGTTGACGAATCAATTCGTCGACGCTGCGGCTCAAGGACTCGGGCACAGGCGGTATCACCTGTTGCCCGAATGCTTCGTCATAGGGGAGTTGCGACGCGCGCAGCATCGACACCCGCGATGCAATTTCGTCGGATTCGCGGATCGCCGCCTCGACTTGCGCGCGTTCGTCCGTCGACAGCTCGCCGTCGACGTAGGCCAACAGATTGGCGTCATCGATCATCATTGCGTTGCTCGCTGGGTTCTGACGGCCCGCGCCGCCGGGGCGTCGCGGGTTTCGAATTGCGCGCCGATGGTTTGCCGCGCGCGGGACAGCCGGCTCATGATCGTGCCGATCGGCACGTCGAGTACTTCGGCTGCTTCGGCATAGCTCAATCCTTCGACCGCGACCAGGATCATCACCGTACGTTGCGCTTCGGGCAGGCGCTCGACGGCCGCGATGATTTCCGTGTTGATCAGCGTCGTTTCAGGATTGCGCGCACCAGGATCGGGCACGGTCTCGAGAAAGTTGTCGTCCCATTCGAGGCTCGAACGCATGCGCACGCTGCGCGCGCGCAACTCGCTGATCCAGGTGGAATGGACGATGGAAAACATCCAGCTCAGCGGTGAAGTGCCCGGCTGCAATTGATGAGCGCGTTCGAGCCCGCGCACGCAGGCACGCTGAACGAGATCCTCGGCGTCGTGCTGATTGCGGCACAAGCGCAGAGAAAATGCCCAGAGCCGTGGCAGCATATCCGGCAGAAGACTGGGCAGATTCTCGACATCTGCTGTTGACATGATTGACTGGCTAAAAGCAGGAATTGCCGGCCGGCCCGCCGACCGAAACTTGGCCAATACTGCAGAGTAAGAAAGCCCGGCGATTGTACAGCGAACGTTAAATATTGTTCTGCCGCAATAACAAGGCGAGGTAGGCCCAACATAAGCAATTTCCATTGCAGTCACAAGCGCGGAGCCATCGTGGCAAGGCCCTTCACGCGACTTTGCCAGACGCGGTGCGCACCAGAAAAATTGTAAGCAAATGCTAGCGGGTTTATTCCTGAAGCGGGACTGTCTAAACGAACGGATTTCCGACGCTAAACAAATTAACGAAAAGCTTTCAATGAGTCTTTATCTCCGGCATTAGCCATAGCCGGAAAAGAACATAGCGTCGGCAATCCACGCACCGCCCAACGCTCCAGGCGACACCGGTACTCCGCTTTGCAGCGAATAGCGCGAGATCTTTGCGGCGACTCGAACGATCGCGCGGAGTCGCCGTCAACTTGGTCCGCTATTTATAGAACACATATTCCGCGAGGTAGGGAGAGCTGCCGACCTCATCCGCCGTCGAGCACGCTTGCGACGGCATCACGCCGCCCATCGTGTTCACCCGTTGTACATAGCGCACCGACGACAGTATTCCGTTTGCGCCGGTGCTATGGGTTTCGAGCAAGAGTTGCGGCACGCTTGCTTTTGTGCTGCTCGGCCACTGCGCGATTGCATGCCCGACAATGCGGCTGCCGTCTTCCGCTTTCCATGACGGCCCCGCTGAATGCGTAACCACCGCGCGGCCGCTCGCGTCGTATAGCGTCGCCTGCGGGCTCCTGAACACCCATTCAGGATGATGTTGCGCGTCGAACTTGCACACATAGGTCTGTACGCCGGATGCGACCAGTGTCATCGCGCGCTCGGCTCCGGGCGGATCGATGGCGGACGACGGCGCGACGGCGGGCGTCATCGCACAGGCACTTAATGTCAATGCGAGGGCAATGATCGACACGCCCGATTGCAGAAGATTCGTGGACATGGATTTCTCCTTGAATGGATGGCGAAGAACACGCAATACGGTCCGCGCCGGATCAGACACGCTCGAAGTTGGCCGATGCAAACGCCCAGTTCAGATGACTCGAAACGGTTGCCACGAGGTAATCCGGACGGCGATTCTGGTAGTCGAGGTAATACGCGTGTTCCCAGACGTCGACGGTCAATAGCGGCACCAGACCGCGCGTAGTCGGCGTTTCAGCATTCGTCGACTTGATCACTGCAAGCTCGCCGCGATCGACGACGAGCCATCCCCAGCCGCTGCCGAATTGCGATGCCGACGTCGCCACCAGAGCTTTCGACAGTGCTTCCATAGAACCGAATTTGCGTTCGATCGCCGCTTGCAGTTTTGCGCTCGGCGCGGTCGCGGCGGGACTCAGCGAATTCCAGTAGAAGTTGTGATTCCATGCCTGCGCGGCATTGTTGAATACATCGGCCAGCGCCGGCTGATCGTGCGACTGGATAATGATCTGCTCGAGCGACGCCTGCTGCAGCGGCGTGCCCGCCAGCAGCTTGTGCAGATTGTCGAAGTACGCCCGATGGTGCTTGCCGTAGTGAATCGCGACCGTGCGAGCCGAGATCGCCGGTTCGAGCGCATTCTCCGCGTAAGGCAGCGGCGGCAGTGTTTGCGGCGAAGCGCCGAGATAGGCGGGAACGACGCTTACCATCGGCTTCGCGCCGGTTTGCGGCGAAGCCGCTGAATCCTGCGTCGTAGTGGCGAGTGCAAACCTGGAGAGCGCGGCACCGGCTGAAGACAACAATCCGGTTGCAATCAGGCGACGGCGCGAAATAAGCGTTTTAAACATGGCGAGTCCGTAGGTGTGGGGAGAATGCGGCCACCGTTCCATTGCCGGTTGGCCGAGGCTGCACCCACATAACGCCGGACTCGCGCGTCTATTCCCTGTTATTTCGACACCCGTGATCTGCTCGCGTAGCCGACGAAACATGACAGCACAATGACAGCCTGGTCGCACAAAGTACTATTTCGTAAGCCAAGGGCCGAGCGCAGCGATGCTGCCTCGGCCCATTAGCGTCGAGAAGTCCCTTACCAGTCGCGGCAAGAACCGGAACTCGCTCGCGGGTCTGGTCAGAACTCGATAACCCGCGGCGTCAGCAACACGAGCCGTTGCATATGGCTATCCGAACTCTGGTGATAGCGGAACAACGCACCGAGCACGGGGATCTTCGACAGCCCCGGCACGCCCGACACGCCGTTTGTATTGCTGTCGACCTTATAGCCGGCAATCAGCAGGCTCTCGCCCTGATAGATCACCGCTTCGGTATTGATGCTGCTGGTGGTGACCACCGGAATCTTCGACACCTCTTCGCCGGTGATATGACCGTCCTCCACCGCGACTCGCAGCTTGATCTCGGTCTTGTCGCCTTCGTTGACGATCATCGGCATCACGCGCAACGACGTGCCGACCGACACGCTATACAGATCTCCCGACGTATATCCCTGCACCGGAATGAAGAAGCGCGTCTTGCTATCCATCGTCGCCTCGACATTGTCGAGCGTCGCGACCTTGGGGCTCGAATCGATCTTCGCGAGGCTCTGGCTTTCGAGCGCGCTGATATTGGCGAGGAAGAACCTGCCGCTATTGCCCAGCACCGCGCTGAAATTGGCGCCCGGTGCGTTCGCGAAACCCCCGCTATTGATCGACGTCAGCGACACGTCGCCGCTTTGCGCATGCCAGTCGACGCCGAGTTGCTTCAGTGCGTTGTCATCGATCTCGATGATATGTGCTTCGATCTCGACCACCTGGCGTTTCACATCGAGTCGGTCGACGAGCTGTTGATATTCGCCGATACGATCCGGCAGATCGCGAATCAGCACGGTATTGGTCTGCGCATCCGCCTGGATCACCGGCAACGAGCCCGCGCTCTTCGGCACCGCACCGGTGCCCGCGCTCGCGTCCTGGCCGCCGCTTTGTCCCTGGCCGTTGCCGTAGCCGCCATAACCGCCGTCGCTATTGGCCCCGTTGGCACCACTCAAGCTGCCCGGCAACGGCGGCAGAATGCCGCCGCCCTTGCCGCCGAACGGCCCGCCGCCGCCGAGCAGACCGCTTGCGTCCGGCATCGGCGGCACGCGGTCGGTGCCCGTCGCGGCCAGATTGCTGGCGTCCTGCCGCGAGGCGGTTTGAGCATCGGTATCGTTGGACTGCTGGTAGAGGCTTTGCAGAATATGCGCAACACCCGGCACCCTGACGGACTTTCCGTCGATCATCACATCGTGATCCGCGGCCCAACCGTGCTTCAGATGAAACACCCGCACCTCGCTGCCGGTGCGGCGATCGGCGTTCTGGTCGATACGGTGCGCGAGATCGCTGACCAGCGACACGAAGCGCTTCGGCCCGGTGACGAGCGCAGTGCCCTGCGTCTCGTCGTAGGAGATCGGGAAACGGCCGTCGTCGATGCCCATTTCCTTCAGCGAACTTTGCAGCGTGTGGATGTTGGCGAAATCGAGCTTGATCAGCTGGCTGGTCACGTCGTTGGCGCTGCTGATGGACAGCACGGTGCCGTCGAAGAACCAGACGAAGCCGAAGGTGGCCGCCAGCGTATCGATGAACTTGCGCGGCGGCAGGTCGAAGGTGCCCGACACCGTACCCTGCACGTCGGGCGCAATCGTCGTGACGATGCCCTGACTGGCGGTGAAGTCGCGCAACACATCTTTCAGGTCTTTGGAATCGACGGTCAGATGCACCGTCATATGACGCCAGGCGACCGGCGCGGCATGCGCCGGGTTCATCGCGAGGCAGAGGGAAAGGCCGATGGCGCCCAGGCCGGCTTTGAGTTTCATAGTGGCAGACTTGCGAAGAAGATGAGAAGGAATGAATCAGCGTTTGATCGTGTCGGACGGCGCTTCGTTGAACTGGCGTCGATACCCGTGGACCAGCGTGGAGCGGCTTTGCACACCCCATTTGTTGGCCACGTCGAGCACGCCCTGATCGCCTTGCGCGTCGTTGCTTTGCAGCGCGGCATGAATGCGCTCCATGCGCTGCTGACGGATGATCTCGGTGGGCGTCGCGCCCAGACTGTTCTTGAATGCGCTCTGCAACGCGCGCTCGGTCACGCCGATTTCAGCCGCGACTTCGCGCACCGACAGATCGCTGCGTTCGAGGTTGTCCAGCAGATAGCGATAGGCGCGGCGATATTTGGCCGGCAGGCGCGCGGCCACGTCGTCGTCGAGCACGTCGGTCTGGTGACGGCAGCGTTGCGTGTAGGCCGCGAGCGCGCGCGAGGTATCGCGCAGGCATTGCATCGCGGTCAGCGCGTAGCGGCTGTACAGCTCCATCGAATCGTGGCTGCGGCCCTGCATCTGGCGAGTCTTCGCGGTGCAGTACAGGTACTCCAGATGACGATGACCGTGCGCGATGCGGCCGTCGCCCGCGAGCGGCGCCAGCACCGTCTCCGACATCTGCGCCGCGCCACCCGCGAGGCACGCGAGCGAGATCTCCGTGCGCAGCGTGCGCTGATAGGCGACGAGGTTATTGTTGATCGCCCACTGCAGATGCGCGTTCAACCCTTGCATCGCACTGCGCTCGCCGGCGGCCACGCGGCGCAGGTTTGCCAGAAAGTCGATGCGGCCGCGCAGCAGCGGCGAACGGATGCCGGCCGCCAACGTTGCGATACGCCGCGCGTGGCCGCATTCCGCCGGTGCGAGCAGACCCGGCTCGCTCGCGAGACTCGATTGCCAGTACACGTGGTCGCCGAGTTGCGGGTTCGAGCGCAGTTCGCGCTGCGTCGCAAGGTCGACGCGCAACGTGTCGATCAGTTCGTGCCAGTCGCCGGCTTCCGGATATTGATCGAACGACGCCACGACATCGGCTTCGATTGCATCGAGCAGGCTGACCGCGTCGCGCAGATGACCCAGTTCGAACAGCACGCACAGCATGCCGAACATGCCCTCGACGCGCCGCCGCGGGTCCACGCCCGGTTCGTCGACGACACGCGTGAAGCACGCCATCGCGGTGCCGAAGCGATGACGCTGGAATGCCTGCCATCCGGTATTGCGCGACGATGCCACGCGCACTTCGCGCTTGCTCGCGCGCATCAGCTTTTGCGACTGACGGTACGCGTCTTCGGCATCGAGTTCGAGATTGACCGACAGTTGCAGGTCGGCCTGCAACTGCACCGCGAGCGGCAAGCTCGCTTCGTCCTCGCAGGTATCGGCGAAGCGGCTCGCGCAGGTGAGCGCCGCGCTCACGCGTGCATCGCGCAGCATCGACGTCAGCCCCTCGGGCGCGGCTGTCGACGCGAGCGCCGAAATAAATGGGAAATACAGGCTAGCGAACATGAAATCCTCTCATCCAGGCTATCGGGTAGGCGCGAGAAGGAGATCGGTCAGCTATGCCCCTGCCTCGCGCAAACTGCTGTCGCATTGCAAGGCGGTCGGTATTTCGATCCGCGTGCCGCGACAGACGTCTGTGAGTAATCTACGCAACGGGCGGACGCGAATTCTCAAACAAACTGACGAAACCAACAGATTTGAAAACTGTTGAGAATCGGGGGTGCCGGTGTTGAGAATCTTTGAGGAATGGATTGGCGGATAAGCAGCGGATAAGTGTCAGGGGGACGGTTTGGTGGCCTGCGGGGGCGTACTTTCGGGCACGCTTTGCCGCAACGCATGCTGTGGCTGCTGGGCAATCTGGCGAATCTGCTCGGGAAACAGCCGCAAATCGAGCTGGTCGCGCACGTTGTTGATGAACACACCGCACGCGGTCGCCAGCATCAGGATCGCGACCGCGCCCTTGATCGGCTGGCTCAACGAACTGAGTTCGAGCTTTTGCGCGGACTTCGACGCGAGGTTGACGCCCATATCGATCAGCAGCAACACGAACAGCATCGGCGTGGCCAGCTTCGCGATCGTTTCCATCAGCGTATCGGTCTCGCGCAATACGAATACTTCGAGAAAGTCGGTGGACATCGGTGTCGACGACGCCACCGGCCACCAGCGATACGATTCGTACAATCCGCCGAGCAGAAACTGCATGCCGCCGAGCGTCCAGAACGCGACGATCGCCAGTTGGCTCAATAACGTCGACGAAGGCGTTGCCTGCTGCTGATCCATCGGATTCGAGATCTGCGCATTGTTGAAGCCGGTCAGATTGTCGAGATAGGTGCCGGCGCCCTCGGCCACCCAGAAAACGCTCGAGGCCGCGAAACCGAGCACCGTACCGATCAATGCTTCGCGCAGCCCGACCGTCAGAAGTGTCAGTCCGGTCAGCGATTGCGCGAACGACGCCGGCTGCGCGGCGGCAATATAGGCGCTGAACATCAACGCGATGCCATTGCGCAGCGTGCCGGTCACGACGCTCGATCCGGTGGGCGGAAATAACGTCATCACCGCATAGAGCCTGATCGTGCAGATGCCGAGCACGGTGAATTGCTGGATCAGCGTGGGGCCGTAGAGGCTCAACAGTTCATTCATGTGCGACTCGTTTTTGGCTTATTTGCAGGCTCATTTGCGGCTCATTTTCTACTCAGGCGCGCCAACGCGATCTCCTCGGTCTCCTCATCCTGCGCATCCGCGTCGAGCGCGTTGAGCCTGGTTTCGATTTGCCGGATGCGCTCGTTGCAGATATCGATGCGCCCGCGGTTCTGCGCAATGCCACGGCGCGTCTGCCGGATCTGCTCGTCATTGCGCGCGAGTGCGTCGCGTTGCGTCTGCAGTTCGGCGCACGCATTCTGTTTCAGCAGTTCGGTCGCATCGATGTAGTGGCGGCAGGCTTCGAACGTATCGATAGAAAACGCTTCGCCACCGCTCATCATCGAACCGATGCGCTGCCGGTAAGCGTCGATGGTCGCTTCCAGCTCCGCGACGCGCGCCATCCATGCCTTCTCCTGCGCAACGATGCCGGCACGTTCGCTCTGCCATTGCCGCAGCTCGGCGCGCAGCGTTTCCTCGATCTTTTCGCGGCGTGCGCCGGAACGCTTCAGCGCGATGACCTGCCGGTTCCCGGCAGCCATCACGAACCGTTGCGCGCGAGCTGTATCATCGCCGCGGCGGTTTCCTCGGGGTCCGCGTACGCGTCGGTCGCCTGCGAAAGAAAAGCCTTCAACGCATCGATCTTGTCGATGGCCTCGTCGGCGAGCGCGTTGGTGCCTGCCTGGTATTCGCCGATCTGCAGCAGCATTTCCACTTCGCGGTGCTTGGCCAGCAACTGCCTGAGACGCGTCGAAGCTGCCAGATAATCGCGCGACACCACCTGTGGCATCACCCGCGACAAGCTTGCCAGCACATCGATCGCCGGATAGCGGTTCTGCGCCGCGATGTCGCGCGACAGAATCAGATGGCCGTCGAGAATGCCGCGCACTTCTTCGGCGATCGGGTCGCTGCCCGAATCGTCTTCGGCGAGCACCGTATACAGCGCGGTGATCGAGCCTTTCTCGCCCATGCCGACGCGTTCGAGCAGGCGCGGCAATTCGGCAAAGATCGACGGCGGAAAGCCACGGCGCGCCGGCGGCTCGCCGGCTGCCAGACCGATCTCACGGCCGGCGCGCGCAAAACGTGTCAGCGAATCCATCATCAACAGCACGCGCTTGCCCTGGTCGCGGAAATGCTCGGCCACGGTCGTCGCGACATAGGCCGCTTTCGAGCGCTCGCTCGACGAGCGATCCGACGTCGCGCAGATCACCGCGGTACGCGCCATGCCGCTCGGTCCGAGAATCAGCTCGACGAATTCGCGCACCTCGCGGCCGCGCTCGCCGATCAGCGCGATTACGTTGACGTCGCATTGCGCGCCTCTCGCCAGCATGCCGAGCAACGTGCTCTTGCCGACACCCGCCGGCGCGAAGATACCCATGCGCTGACCTTCGGCGAGCGTCGTCATCGAATCGATCACGCGCACGCCGGTCGCCATCGGCTTCTCGATCATCTTGCGCGTCATCGGACTCGGCGGATCGGCGAAAATCGGCCGCATCTCGTCGATGTCGATCGGCCCGAGCCCATCGATCGGTTCACCCAGGCTGTCGATCACGCGGCCAAGCAGCTTGTCGCCAACCTTGATCGACAACGGCCGGCCGAGGCCGATCACCTGGGTCGATCGCGAGATGCCCGACAATGCCGAAAACGGCGACAGCAACGCATAGTCGCGCGTAAAACCGACCACTTCGCCCTGCTGCAGCAGACGCCCGGCCGGCGTACGCAGCTCGCACAGTTCACCGAGCTTCAGATCGATGCCGCCGACCTTGATCAGCGTGCCGATCACCTCGATGACCTTACCGGTCTGCCGAACGTGCAGGTTCGACAGGATTTCGCGTTCGATCGCATCGGTCAGTCGCCGCAAGCCACTGCCGCTCGCCGACGGCACGCCTTCGACAAGCTCGCTCATCGCTGCTCCTCCTCGATTGAATCGCGCAATGCGCGCGAGACCGCGCTTTGCATCGTGCGCAATTGCGTCGAAATGCTCGCATCGACAATGCCGAGATCCGATTCGCACACACAGCTGCCGGGTTCGAGCCGCTTGTCCGGCACGACCGACAGCGGTATCGGCCGGCCCAGCTCGCGCCAGCGCGCGGCCAACAGGTCGAAGGCACGCTGCGCGGCGGCATGCTCGTCGGGATGCGTGGAGACCCGCAAATAGGTCGCGCCTTCGATGATCCGGTCGACCACGCTGAGCGCACGCTCGAACAGCCCGTCGACGTTTTCGCTGCGCACGATCTGCCCGACCGCGGCCATCACGATCTCCGCCATGCGCTCCCGCATTCGCAGCTGGACCCGATGCGCGTCGTTTCCCGACATCGCAAGCCGGTCGAGCCATTGCGCCAAGCCGCGCGCCATGCCTTCCTGAAAGCCCTGTTCGGCCGCGGCTTCGTGTTCTTGAGCAGCCGCTTCACGTAGACGCGCGGCATCGGACTGCGCGTCCGCGACGATGCGCGCGGCCTGTTGACGCGCCGCTTCGAGCAACGCATCGCGATCGGAGCGCGCGCGGGCATGGGCTTCGGCAAGTTCGACCAGCGTGCCGAAAGTCTCTCGCGGCACGATGTCGCGATGCACGCCGAAACGGCTGGACGTGCCGGCGCCATCGCTGTCGTTGCTGCGGTCGCTGCCGTCGTATCCCGCCTCGCGCGAATGGCTCAACCAGATAACCATGGCCACTCCGGCAGTAGTTCAGCGAGATGTGTGATCAGCCATGCGGTACCGTCGGCATCGATACCCGGCGCCACCCGGTCGAGCCAATGCCCGCGCGAGGCCAGAGATTCACGTGGCAAAGCGATACGCAGCAGCGGGCACGGCGAATGAGCGACACCCAGGTCGCGTTGCAACAGCGCGTGTCCTTCCAGTGCTAGCACCTCGGCATCGACCATCGCGAGCGGTGGGATCGCGGTCTTCGCGGCAAGCCTCGCGATGTCGGGCGCGCTCGACGCTTCCTGCGTCGCGTGGCTGACTCGGGTCAGTCTGTCGAGCGGCATGCCGAGCCATTCGGACAAACGCACGCGGCTGTCCTTATCGATCAGGCGACGCACTTCCGCACGCCGGAATTGCAGCGCGCGCATGCGCAGCACGCCGAGACCGGCTTCAGGCGGCAGCGCATCGAGTTGCGCGACACCCGTCTTGCCGAGTGCGTCCAGCGTGGGCATCCGCAGTTTGAGCAGGCGCAACAGCGCCGACGAGCAGGCTTCGAGCGCGTCGGTCTGGCTACTCTCCGCCGGCAAGCTGCAGATGCGCGCGACGATGGTTGCAGCCGCATCGTCCCGAATCGCGAACATCGACGCGAGCCATGACGGGTGAGCCCAACGTATCGCCGTGCGCGCATTGTGCTGATAGCCACCCAGCACCGCCGACCAGCGCGACGCCACATCGTCACCCGCGCGAGAAACAGCCGCACCGTATTCGATCAGCGCGCTCATGTGGTCTGTTCGCTCTTACGAGCACGCGCGTTGAGCTTTGCCAACCACGGCGCCAGCAACGGCTTGATGCGGTTCCTCAACACAAACAACGCGCCGCCCAGCAGCAGCACGACGCCACCAAGCACCCATGGCAGCAATGACGGCCGACGCGCGAGCGCGGTGACTTCCACCTGGTCGGCCGGCACAGCAGTCACGCTGACCTGCTCATACGACAGGCCTTCAACGCTGTGCACCACGAGGTTCTTGATCTCCGGCACCAGCGTGCTGACATCGGAATCCGGCCGGTATTTGATGAACACCGACGCCGACGACGGTTTGACCATCTGCGCCAGCGGATCATTGTTCGGCAGCACGATCTGCACGCGCGCGACCAGCACGCCGTCGATGCGCGACAGCGTCGCCGACAACTCCTGCGACAAGCCGTAGATAAAGCGCACCCGCTCCTCGGTCGGCGTCGACACCAGGCCATCCTTCTTGAACAGCGTACCGAGATCGTCGAAGGTTTTATGCGGCAAGCCGTTCGCGCGCAGCACTTCCATTGCGCGGACCATGTCGTCGCTGTCGACTTCGAGTGAGAACGTCTTGCCGCCATCGGCGGTCGTCTTGTCGGCGCTCACATTCTTTTCGAGCAGCGCGACCGCCATCTCGTTGACGTCCTGCTCGTTCAGGCCGCTATACAGCTCCTTCTTGCAACCGGCGAGCAGCGCGCTTGTCATCAGCACCACGATCATCGCTGTGCGGCGAACCGCAACGGAGCGGTGTGGCATGCCGCCGGATCGGACAGGCAGCGGCTTCATCACTGATTCTTCATCAAGGTTTCGGCGGCCGACTTCGACGCATCGACGATACCCATCTTGGCCTGAAAGTCGAAGTTGACGCTCGCAAGCTCCAGCGAGATTCGCGACGACTCGCCGATCGCGTCGAGCGGATTCATCGAGCCGATGTTCTCGCTGAACGTCTTCATGTCGGTCATTGCCTTGTCGGCCGCGGCATCATGTTTCGCGACGATTTCCTGCACCTGGTTCAGACCGGTGTCCTGCGCCGATACCGGCGGGCTCGGCTGCGCGTTGTTCATCAGCGCCTGAAACCTGTCCGCGGCGCCCGGTTGCACGCTCGCACCACCGCCACCGCCGGCTTCGAGCGCTTCGGGCATCACGCTGTTGATCGCTTGAGTACTCACTGGAATGGTCATCGCAATCCCTCAACTTGAACTATGGACTTTCACGCACGCAGGTAGCCCAACTGCGGCTCGGGTACTTCGGCCGCGCGCTGCGTCGGCGAAGCAACCGCCGAAGCGGTTGCCTTTTCTTCGGCCGCGGCGGTTTCCTCCGCAAGCGCACGGCACGACTCAGGGACCACGAACTCGCCACCGCGATAGTCCATCTTCGCGAACAGCAAGTCCTCGCGCGCCTCCAGTGCACGGATCAGCGAGCGGGTCTCGCGGCTCGCGCCATTTGCCACCGACTCCGCGGCCCATTGACGCCAGTCCTCGGTGCCCTTGGACGCAAGGCAGTAGGCCAGCATCGCCTTCGCGTAATCGAATTCGGGTGCAAGCGCAATCACTTCGCGCAGCTTGTGCATCGCTTCGTCCCAGCGGCCATGCACGATGTGCAATACGCCATCCAGCATGCCGATTTCAGGTACCTTCGGACGGAACACGTGCAGCGCATCCATCACGACTTCGACATCGAAGGTGTCGCCCGCGGCCTTCGGGAAATGACTGAAAAGCGCGGTGGAGACGGTCTCGATCAGCCCGCCGACCACTTCGTCACTGCATTGCATATGGGCTGGCACAGCCGGGGGTTGCGACGATTGCGATTGATTCGCGAGCATGACGTGTACTCTCTCCGTGGATATCAAAGCCGGCCAATCGAGCGTTGTCCGCACGGCCGCTCGACGCGACTCACTGTCCGGCAACGCCGCCGTCCTCGCTGACACCGCGCATCGGCGGCACAGCACGGAAGTGACGATACCAGGCAGCCCATCTACCGCCCCCTGCCCTTACGAAGCTTTTGGCGAATAAACGAAGCCACCGTATCCCTTCGGTTCAACACCCACCGCTTCGGATCGAACGGATTTCGCGCGCGTGAGTACGGCTATCGTTGGCGACACGAACCAGCTGATCGCCGAGCCTCCGATGAGTGACGATAAAACCGAAGAACCCAGTGACAAGAAGCTGAAAAAGGCCCGCGAAGAAGGACAGGTATCGAAGAGCACCGACATCGTCGACGGCGTGGTGCTGCTGTCGGGCGTCGTTGTGATGATTGCCTTCGGCAACACGATGGTGGACACGATGCGCTCCGCGCTGAACATCACGTTGCGCTTCGTCGCCGGCCAGCACGATATGCGCTCGTTGCAGGTCGCATTCGATCAGATCGCCGTGCAGTGCGTGAGCGCGATCGCGCCGGCGCTCGCCGCGGGCGTGCTCGCGGTCGTGATCTCGCTGATGCCGCAAGTGGGCTTCGTGTTTTCGACCAAGGCCGTGTCGTTCAACTTCGGCGCGGTCAGCCCGGTCAGCGGCATCAAGAAACTGTTCTCGCTGAAGACGATCGTCGATCTGTTGAAGACCGTGCTGAAGGGCGTGCTCGTATCGCTGGTGATGTGGCAAACCATCGAAGGATTGCTGCCGCTGATCATTGGTTCGCTCAGTCAGCCGGTACCTCAGTTGTCGAGGCTCTTCAGCCAGTTGCTGATCAAGCTGCTGGAAATCGCGGCGGGGCTCTTTATCGTGCTCGGCGCGGCCGACTTCAAGCTGCAGAAATTCCTCTTTCTGCGTGGCCAGAAGATGAGCAAGGAAGAGGTCAAGCGCGAATACAAGGAGTCCGAGGGCGACCCGATGTTGAAAGGCCAGCGCAAACAACTGGCCCGCGAGATCGCCAACAGTCCGCCTCGCCAGAAGGTTGCGGGCGCCAACATGCTGGTGGTGAACCCGGTCCACTACGCGGTCGCGGTGCGTTATGCGCCGGAAGAAAACCCGTTGCCGTTCGTGATCGCCAAAGGCAGCGACAAGCTGGCCGCCACGTTGAGACGCGAGGCCGAACTCGAAAACGTGCCGATCATCGGCAACCCGCCGATGGCGCGCGCGCTCTACAAGGTGAACCTCAACGAAGAGATTCCGGAGGAACTGTTCGAAGCGGTCGCCGCGATTTTGCGCTGGGTCGACTCGATCGGCCTGTCGCCATCGGAGCGTGCCGCGCGGCCGCCCGCCTGACGTTCTGACTTCCATTCATTGACCAGCACTACGTCGCTGCCTTTCGGGCCGCGACGGCCGAGCCGAGACACGCCCATGTTCAAAAGCCTGAAGATACCCGCCGGCGGGGAGATCGGGATTCTCTTCGTGATCATCGCGATCCTGTCGCTAATGATCCTGCCGCTACCCACCTTCCTGATCGATATCCTGCTCAGCTTCAATATCGCAATGAGCGTCACGCTGCTGATGATCACGCTGTACGTGCCGAGCATCGTGTCGCTGTCTTCGTTCCCATCGCTGCTGCTGTTCACGACGCTCTACCGGCTGTCGCTGAACATTGCGTCGACCAAATCGATCCTGCTGCATGCGGATGCCGGCGAGATCATCGAGAGCTTCGGCAAGCTGGTGGTGGGCGGCAATCTCGTCGTCGGGCTCGTCGTGTTCATGACGATCTCGCTGGTGCAGTTCATCGTGATCGCGAAAGGCTCGGAGCGCGTTGCCGAAGTCGGCGCGCGCTTCACGCTCGACGCGATGCCCGGCAAGCAGATGAGTATCGACGCCGACCTGCGCGCCAATATCCTGACCGGCGACCAGGCACGCCTGAAACGCGCGACGCTCGCGCTCGAAAGCGCGCTGCACGGCGGCATGGACGGCGCGATGAAGTTCGTCAAAGGCGACGCGATCGCCGGTCTGATCATCACGATGATCAACATCGTCGCGGGGATCGCGGTGGGCGTCACGTACCATGGCATGACGGCGGCCGAAGCGATGAACCGCTTCTCGATTCTGTCGATCGGTGACGCGATGGTGTCGCAGGTGCCGTCGCTGCTGCTGTCGGTCGCGGCCGGCGTGATGATCACGCGCGTGGCCGACGAACGCGATGAGAAAGCGTTGTCGCTCGGCGCCGAAATGGCCCGCCAGTTGATGACCAATCCGCGCGCGCTCGCTTTCGCCGCGATTCTGCTGCTCGCATTCGCCGCCGTGCCGGGCTTTCCGTGGTTCCTGTTCCTCGCGCTGTCCGGCGTGCTCGGCTTCGCGTCCTATACGCTCGGCAAGCGCAAAAAGCCGCTCGATGACGTGCACGACGGCGAATCGGTGAAGTCGATGCAACGTGCCGGTTCGAAAGTCGGCACGCCCGCGATCTCGAACCAGGCGCCGAACTTCACCTGTCCGCTCGGCGTGCGGATTTCGCCGGACCTGGTCGACGTGTTCGGGCTCGATGCGTTGAATACATCGTTTGCCGGCGAGCGGGCGCATCTTCAGGAAGAACTCGGCTTGCCGTTTCCGGGTATCGCGATCTGGACTTCAGATCGACTACCACCCAGGACCTGCGAGATTCTGATGCACGATGTGCCGTACAGGAAAATCGAACTGCCGGCGGACAAAGTGATGCTGCCGGCCTTCGGCGACTATGTACCGCACGTTGCGTCTGCCGACGACGCGGCCGCGATGACGGCGTTGAAGGAGCGCTGCGAGCAGCGCGAGCCACTCGATAACGCGAGCGGCCCCACCTATTGGCTCGAAGAAAAGGGCTTGCCCGCCAAAACGCCAGTATGGCGCGCGGAACAGGTCATCGCGCACGCGTCGGTGTGTCTGCTGCGCCGGCATGCGGCGCTATTCCTCGGCGTACAGGAAGTGCAGTGGATACTCGAACAGATGAGCGCGGAATATCCGGGCCTCGTCGCGGAAGTGCAAAAAGTACTGCCGCCGCAGCGAATCGCCGACGTGCTGCGGCGCCTGCTCGAAGAAAACATCTCGATTCGCAATACCCGCAACATTCTCGAAAGCCTGATTGCGTGGGGTCCGAAAGAGAAAGACATGCTGATGCTCACGGAGTACGTGCGCGGCGATCTCGCGCGCTTCCTCGCGTACCGCGCCGCCAAGGGCGAAAAGCAGTTGTCCGCGGTACTGTTCGACATGCCGGTCGAGCAGCACGTGAGGCAGGCGATCAAGCAGACACCGACCGGCAATTTCCTCGCGCTGCCGCCCGACGAAGCGAGGTTTCTGGTCGACAGTATCGAAGCGTTCGTGGGTACGACGCCGCGCGACGACGTGGCACTCGTTACGTCGATGGACATTCGCCGCTACGTGCGGCGGATGATCGAATCGCGGATGGAATGGCTCGCGGTTTACTCGTACCAGGAGCTGAGCGGCCACGTCGACCTGCAGCCGCTCGGCCGCGTGACGATCTGACGGGCCGCGCGTGTCGAGGGTGAACCATCAGGTGGTGCGGGTGATCGCTGCTGCAGACGGCACGGATGGCGTGGGCCCACAGTCGGCGAGCGGCGGACGGCGCGGTCGGCGTATCGATTACGCCGCGCTGCTGCGCCGTGGTCGCACGCCACAGCCTCAACCGCGCGAGGACGCCGGCGGTGAAGCGAACGGCGAGACCTCTCAACAATGCGACGTGGCACCTGAGTCCGCGCAATCGACACCCAACGAAGGCTGGCATCGCCAACACGCGCCTGGCGATACGCTCGCTGACCGGATCGGCACCGTCAGCTCGCCGATCATCGAAGCGGTCTATCTGCAGCAGCAGCATTTTCTCGATTTGAGCCGACGCATCGCCGGCGAGATCGCTGCCTTCTGCGGCAACCGCTCGATCTCGCAGGCGGGCACATGGGACGTACGTATGCCGCTCGATCCCAACGTATTGCCTCGCACGCTGCTTCTGCTGTCGCTTTCGCCGGTATGTCTGTCGCTTCGCTTCGACGTCAATGACGTGCATACCCAGCAGCTACTCTTGCATCACTGCGGTCTGCTCGAACGCGAGTTGATCTCGCTGCTCGACGCATGGGGCGCGCCACGTCAGGTGGACATCACCATCTGGTGAGCCGCACTACTGTTTCCAACCCACTAGCAGGCTTTCGATGCACGAAGCGCTGGACAACCGTCCTTCAACCAACGAGCCCATCGACGCGAGCGCCGCCGCGCAACCGCGTTCGCTAACGGATGCGCTGACGTTTGTTGCGCCGAATCGAGCGCTCGCGTCGCGCGTGCTGTTCAACGCTCACGCGGACGCATTCCTGCGCGGCCTCGCCGACATGCAAGCATGGGATGGTCTCGCCTCTCCATCCGAGGCCGAGGATCCGGGGCTGATCACGCTCGACAGCATTGCCGGATCGTTGCATGTCGCGATCGATCTGGCCGCCTATCCGGCGTTGCAGATCGTCGCGCACGCAAGCGCCTCGGCAACCGCAAACAAGCTGCGCAACGCGATCGCCAGCGCGCTGCTCGCGCCGCTGCTGGACCAGATAGCGCTGGCCCGTATCGGTGCGTGGCGTGTCACCGCGATCGAACGCGGTGCCGGTAGCGAGCGGATCGCCAATGTCGCGTTGACCTGGCACGGGCGCCGGCATCAGGTCGGCATCAGTGCGCCGGAAAGCACGCTCGCGATGTTCGCGCAGCGCGTCGATGCGCTGACGCGTGAGGCGGGCGACCACGGCCATGAAGCCTGCACCCGCTTCGGCTCGTTGCCGCTCCCTGGGCGCGTAACCATCGGCAAACGCAGTGTGCCGATTGCCGCGCTGCAAAGACTCGAACCGGGCGATGTGCTGTTGCGGGTGCTGACACCCGCCACGGCCGCGGCGCTGCAGTCCGGCGACGACATCGGTTTTCGCGCCCACGCGCGCTGGGGCACGCCGGGCATGACCCGGCTGGCGGCCGCGGTGTGCATCGAAGGTCTCACACTTACCATCACCGAGGAACCGTTCATGACGGATCAGCTTGAACAGGCCGACGACGATCAGACGCCGTTGGACCATGACTTTCCCGATCAGCACGACGAAGACGCCGCGGCGGATCAAAGCGGCGCGACCGATGACCGTGACGACACGTTGAGCGACGACATGCGCACGTTACCCATCGGCGAACTGGAGTTGCCGCTGCAATTCGAAATCGACACCGTAGCGATGCCGCTCGCGCAATTGGCCGCGCTGCGGCCCGGCTACGTGATCGAGCTTCGAACCCCGGTCAAGGACGCGCGCATCCGCCTCGTCGCGCACGGCCAGACGATCGGACATGGCGAGTTGGTGTCGCTCGGCGAACACCTCGGTATCCGTATTCTGCAAATGGCGCATGGCGATGGCTCAATTCAGTGATATCACCGGCCTGCTGCTGGTCGTTCTCGCGATCAGCGTGATCCCGTTCGTCGCGATGGTCGTGACGTCCTACATGAAGATCGTGGTGGTGCTCGGATTGCTGCGCAATGCGCTCGGCGTGCAGCAGGTGCCGCCGAACATGGTGTTGAACGGCATCGCGATCCTCGTTTCGACCTACATCATGGCGCCGGTCGCGATCTCGGCGATGAACAACATGCAGCCGGGCGCGGGCGCCAACGGCACGTCGCAGACAGTGATCGAGAGCTTTGCCGCCGCGCGGGAACCGTTCCGACAGTTTCTGGAAAAACATGCGCAGGAACGCGAAAAGCGCTTCTTTCTGCGCTCGGCCACGGCGATCTGGCCGAAGCAGCAGGCAAGCCAGTTGAAGGAGACCGACCTGATGGTGCTCGCGCCGGCGTTCACGCTGACCGAGCTGACCGACGCGTTCAAGATCGGCTTTCTTCTTTACATCGCGTTCATCGTCGTGGACCTGATCATCGCCAACGTTCTGCTGGCGATGGGCTTAAGCCAGGTGCAATCGAGCAGCATCGCGATTCCGTTCAAGCTGCTGTTGTTCGTCGCGATGGACGGCTGGTCGACGCTGATCCACGGCCTCGTAATGACCTACCGATAACGACAGATACGTAATAGCGCGGGAGAACCTTGAAATGGACTTAACGACTCTGACCGGATTCGCCACGCAAGGCATGATCCTGTGTCTCGATGTAGCCATGCCGATCGTGATCGTCGCGGCGGTAGTCGGGCTATTGGTGTCGTTCCTGCAAGCGGTTACGTCGATGCAGGACCAAACGGTGTCTCAAGGCGTGAAGCTGGTGGCGGTGGTCATCGCCATTGCAATCGCCGCGCCGATCTCGGGGGCCGCCGTGCTGCGCTTCGCCAATCAGGTGCTCGCGGCGGCGGCGCCACAATGAGCCCGGTTGGCGTACACACCCCCGCTTCGGCGCAACAGACCGCGGCGACAACGCATGTCGAGCGCGCTCGCGCGGAAAATGCGCAGCCGCAAAAACGCGCGCATTTTGCCGCGCTCTATAAAGGCAAGACCACCTTCGCTCATTCGCGCGCGCAGCGTCTCGCGACGCGCAAAGCGCAAGCCCACCGGCTCGCGCAGAAGCTCGGCGCGCGCAAGCCGGGGATCGCGAAAACGGCCCGCTTCACGCACACCGCGAAAACCGTTTCGCGCGCGGGCAGAGAGGCAGGCAAGGCCAGCACGTCCGGCAAGGGCGAACATCGCAAGGTCAGCCGCGAGCAGGAACGTCGTGGTCGAAATCAGCAGAAGGAACAGCAGGACCGTCAGCAGGGACAGCAAGGGCAGCAAAAAAAGCAGCAGCGGGAAGAACAGTCACGCGAGAGTCGGAAACGGCACGATGGCGCGATGATCGGCGTGCAGGCATCGAATGAACGGAAGCTGCCGCCGTGGCTCGCCGACGCGGCTGCTCTGCCCGCTGGGCCGGAGCGCGATAGTGCCATCGCTGACGCGTGTTGCGAGGCGTTGCTGTCGTTGTGTCGGCAACTCGGTGCGCCATCATCTCCGGCCAACAGTGCCGGCCTCTACCAGCATCTTCGGCAGATGCACGATGTGCGCTCGGTATTCGGCGCGTTGCCGGCCAGTGGCTTCGGTGCGGTGCGTCAGCGTCTGATAGACAGCGCCGCGCGTCGTGCCGGCGCTGCAACATCGGCGCTTGCAGCAGGCACGCAAGCATCGCCGGCAGAGGCCGCCGACGTCGCGTCGCGCGAACGGCTGCGCAGTTTCAATCTGCTCGCGCCGCTAATGATGCTATCGAGCGAACGGCCAGTGACGGCGCTCGCCGACACGCGCGCGGCGGCCATCATCGGTTCGCTCGAAGCGCGGCAAGACACACCGACGGAAACCGGCGCGGCGTCGTAAAGCCTCGATTCGATGCTTCGCCGCGATGTCCGCCGCTTCGCCTCGCACGCGGTGCGCGTGAGGCCGGCCGCTACATTAGCCCTAACGGGGCGATCCGCGATTGCCGATATCCTGGCCCCGACGGTGATTCGATATGAAACAGCTACGCATACTAACGGGTAATCATGCCGGCGCTCAGGTTCGCCTTGCGCCGGGTACACACCGCGTCAGCGCGGATGAGGATGCGGATATCCGCATCCTCGACTGGACCGGCAACGACGTACTGCTGGCGGTTGACGCGGCCGGCATCACCAGTGCGCGACGCGTCGCGAACGATGCGCGCGAGCCGGGTGATGCGGCATCTAATGTGGCATCTGATGTCGCATCTGAACAGGCCGCCGCTGAAGACAGCACGCCAGCGACCGAACCAGGCGTCGTGCTGATGATCGACTACGTGCCGATGCCCTTCGACGACACCGTGCTTTGCGTGGGCATCGAAGGCGCCGCATGGCCGAGCGACCTCGCACTGCTGTCGACTCTGCTGACCCGTACCGGCGACGACACCACCGATGCCGGAAGCCGTACTCGCGAGGGACTCTTGAAGCGCATGGGCACACGGCGCCTGCTAACGCTCGGCGCATGCGTGCTGGTCGGCGCCGTCGCGCTGGGCGGCATGCTGCGCTTCTCCCTTGAAAAGGCCCGCGCGAACGAGCCTCCGCCCAGCGTCGTCATCACCCAACACGCGAACCGCGCGTTCGCCGAAGCGGGCCTGACCGAATTGCACGCCGCGACCGACGGCCGTGGGGGTGAGATCGTCACAGGCATGGTGCGTTCGCAGAGCGAGGACTACGCGGTGCGGCAAATGCTCGGCAAGATCGCGCCGAATGGTGTCACGCGCCAATACGGCATTGCCGACGATACGGCTCGCAGCATCAACGAAGCGCTCGGCATCGAAGGCACGCAGGTCGCCTATCAGGGCCACGGCGTGTTCGCGGTTACCGGCACGGTAGCCAGTACATCGGCGGTAAAGGATGCGCTCGCGCGCGTGCGCGGCGATCTCGACAGGAACGTGAAGAACGTCGAAGTCAACGTGGTGGGCCGCGACGACGGCAAGGACGCCGTGCCCGCTATGCCGCAAGGCTCCTACTCGGTGCTGGTTTCATCGGGCCGCGTCCAGTACACGGAAACACCGGACGGTGTGAAGCATATCTACTCGTCCGGCGCACCCAGTTCGTCCAGCGATACAGCCGCGAGCGATGAAGACAGCGCACCACTTACGCCGCAAAACGCATTGAATACCGACACCAACAACGATGTCGCCAACGCGACGATCCGTCAATTCAAGGAGCAGCCCCATGTACGAGTCAATTGAACGACATGCCGCCGATTTCAACAACTTGCAGCAGTTGCTGGCCGACCGCGGCGCCGAAGCACGTATCGCCACCTTGTGCCGTGCGCTGGAAGACAGCGCGCAGCAGGTCGGCAATGCGCAAGGCGGCACCGATATCGATCGCAGCAATCGCGCGAAGATCTACCGCGGCCTGCTCGCCGCGCGCCGTATCGTCGCGCAATTGCGCGAGCGCGAAATGATGAAATGACGCGTTGCCATTTCGCGTTTTACGCGCGTCAACCCGACGCACGGCGGCACCCTATTCCCATTATTCCCATGCTCGTCATGGGATCACGCAAACGTGCCGCATCCGTGTGAGCACAGCGTTTTAACCACCCCGCTCGACGACGGGAGCAACCTTCATGCTCTTCAGACTCGGGCACCTCTTCAAAGGAGTCATTCCATGTCCAGCATACTTGGCGCGATTGGTAGCCAGGGCGCGAGCGATGCGTCCAGCACGAGCGCAATCACCGACCAGATCAACCAGAATGCGCAGCAAAGTCTCGCTATTTCGGAAGCGCAATCGCAGGCAGCCGTGACACAGGCGGCAGGTCAGGCATTGGCGAGCGGTGCGGCCGGCATCAAGGATGCGGCTAAGACCGCGTCGTAATATCGAACCCGGCCGCGATCGTTGCGGGCAGCTTGCCGCTCGCAACGATCGCGGCCTTGCCTTGCGTCCCTCTTCAACTTTTACGGCCTTCCAGTGAGCGCGGATCAATACGTCTATCTTGTCGAGTCCCTGTGCCAGAGCGTCGGTCTGCCCGATGTCGATCACGTGTTGGAGATGCGTTCAATCGAGGTGGAAGGCTTCGATGTTCGGCTCGATCATTTCGACACCGACGAAGGCGCGATTTACCTCAATTTCGACTATGGCGCGGTGGCGGCCGGCCGAACGCTGACCGTGTTTCGCCTGATGCTCGAGGCAAACCTGCTGATCTATGCGCAAGACCAGGCGCAGCTCGGACTCGACGTCGAGACCGGCGGCATTGTGCTGGTGGTACGCGTGGAAATGACCGACGATCTCGACGGAGAAATGCTGGCCGATCTGCTGTCGCACTATGCGGAGCATGGTCGCTACTGGCAGAAGAATATCGTCGAATCGAGCGATCAGATGCTTGATGGTATCGCTGCTGGGGAGTTTGTTTGGTTGCGGGCTTGATGCGAGGGTTAGGTGGATTTGGGACTTGTGCCGTTGAGTGCTTCTGGATGCTGCTGATCGTCTGTGGGCACGCATGTTCTGTGTGGAAAGCCGAGCGGCGTTGACGCGCACCAAATCGAACAGCTGATAGATCGTCGGGCTCGTGACTGAGCGAATATACGAATGAGAGGGTCGCGGCTGATCGCCGGCTGCTGAGACTGCTGGTGTGTGTTCATATGGCGCGACGACGGCCACCTTCGCGCACACGACACGCTCAAGCGACACCTCGTTGAAGCGAGCAGGCTACTCTGCCGAAAGATGCGCGCGCAAATAAGCCCGTAACAGATGCGATGTTCCGCCTGGCTCTTTCGCACTCGCGGGACAGCATCCGTACGGCTTTAACTGCCGCGCAGATGCCATCCCCGTAGTTCAACTCGTAGGAGTCGATAGCCGACGTGCCCGCCGGCTATCGAACCTCGTCACTCCTTGTCCGCCGCCGGCGGCGGCTGCAGCGCGGCGGCGACCTCCGGATATGACTTGCCGCTCGCCAGTTCCGCCATCGCTTTCTGAGGCTCGCGATAGACACCATCCATGATCTGGCCGGCCGTGGTGGGCGATGGCGGTGGCGAATCCGATTTATTCGGCGCGGGCTGCGGATTGGTGACGATTTTGCCCTTGCCTTTCAGCGGCTGATGATCGAACGTCTTCCTGCTGTCGAACGGACCGTTTCGGCCATAGCGCTGCTCACTTCCCTTCGGCACCTCCTGCCTCGTGCGCAAATACGAGCCGCCCTGGCTGTGATCCACCTCGCCCGGGTAGTTGGAATGGATGCCGCCCGCCGGGTGATATTCGATTTGCCCCTTGAAGAAAGTCTTTTCCTTGTCGGGATCGAGCGGCTGCGGCTCCTTGCGCTTGCTATTCGGATTCGCCGCCATCGCGCTGTCGTAGCCGGCCTTCTTCTTCTGGTAGTCGGTATCGATTTCCGCAGGCGTGAGGCGGCGCCTTTCTTCTGTCGTCACGTTGAAACCACCGCCCTGGTCGAGCGGCAAATTCGGGTGACTACTGCTCTTCGGGCCGAGCCCGTCCGTCACGTGGCTCCTCGGGTCGGCCTGCGCCGTCTTGAACAGCCGGTGCGCGGTCGTGCTCGGGCTCTGCGGTTCGCCGTCGAGCGGCTTGCGCGGTGCCCGCTCCGCCTGCATCCTCGCCGGCGCTTCCTGAGCATGATCGGCGGAACTGGTGGAACCGGCACCGCCGATTGAGCCGCCGTGCTTGCCAGCGGCTGGCAATGTCGTCGAACGGCGTGGTGCGCGCGGCGACCTCGCGATGTCGCTCAAGCCACCCAGCTTGCCGCCAGGCGCCGCGAGCGCCGATTTCGGTGTGCCGCCCGGGCTTTTCGACGGCGAGTTGGTGGCGTTTTCCGTGACATGAGTGGGCCTCGATGTCGATATGCGCAGTCCTCCTGGCATGACTTATTCCTCTCGATGGTGATGGCGGCAAAGCCTGGTTGAAGCTGGCGTGCGATGAAGAAGAACGTTCAAACGTAGGCGCCCGACCTCATCGATTCGGTAATGCGGGTCGCGACGTCGTTCAGATGAGCACTTTCGTCCGCCTCGTGAAGGTTCAGGAAACGCGCGACGATCGCCATGCTGGTGGCGTCATCGCTTTCGATTACCGCGTCGACGCAGCGGCGCCATTCATCGTCGCCGAGCATCTTCAGACACAACGCACGTAGTGCCCATACGATCGGCGATCCATCGCCCTGTTCGTCCAGTTGCAACAGAATCCGGGCGCCCTCGGACCAGTCGCCGTCGCGAATCTTCATCCGCGCATCGCATAGCTCGATGAACGCGCCGGGTGCCGTCAGAGTGCGCAACGCAAGCAACAGCTCCTCCGAATCGGCACGTGCATTGATCTGGATGCCGCTGTAGAAAATCGACAGAAGGACTTTCATTACGGCAGGACTGCATCCGCTATTTGACATGACAGTTCTCGCAAACGCTGTGGGTTCGTTTCGGATAACGCGCTGTTTCATCTGGAACGCTCGCGCCGGATCGCATCGCCCGATGCGTGCGATGCAGTGACGCAAATCACGTTGATCTCCAGACCGGATTGTCGTGCTTCGACAGCGTGGATGCGGTGCGGGAGCGAAGCGCCCATTAATCGGGCGAAGCAGTGTTCGTGTCGTTCAGACACACACCGGCAAGCCGATGGCGCAGATTGGTTCGGCAAGCGCGGAACCCAGGGAAACTTCCGTGGATGACACAGGACTTCGCATATCCGCGGCGGTTGGTCGAGATTTAGCCGATCTTAGCAACCTGGTCGTGCTCGCGAATGCTGTTCAATTCGCGTTTTCCTTAAACAGCCAAGGAGAGGTTCGAATGTTTAATGTCGGTTCCAATTACACCACCACTACCACCACCACCACGGAGCAACAAGGCGTTACGTCTCCGCAGAATGGCTTTTCCAGTCCCGCTGCTTCGGGCTCCAGCCAGCAGAATCAGATACTGTCCGATATCGAGAAGCTCCTTTCGGACGTCAGCGGTCAGGGCATGGAAGGCATGCAGCAGCCCGCGATGCAGGGCATGCAGCAACCGATGATGCAAGGTATGCAGCAGCCGATGATGCAGGGTATGCAGCAGCCGATGATGCAAGGCATGCAACAGCCCATGATGCAAGGCATGCAACAGCCCATGATGCAAGGCATGCAACAGCCCATGATGCAAGGTATGCAGCAGCCCATGATGCAGGGTATGCAATCGCCGATGATGCAAGGCACGCCGACGCAGAGCACGGCGTCGCTGCCGAGCGGCAATAACCTCACGCAGATCGGTTCGGCGCTACAGCAAGGCGGAGCTCAGCAGGCAATGGCGGATTTCAAGAACAACGATCCCGCGGCCTTCGAGTCCTTCCAGGCCTCATTGGCCAAGGGCGACGGCAACTCCGCCGCGAACACGCTCGCATCGGCGATCTCGAGCGGGAAATTGAGTCAAGCGGACGGCGCTGCCATCGGCGCACAACTGCAACAGACGGCCAACGCGAACGGCGGCGGCAAGATCAACGGCCAGGCGAGCGGCGCGCTGTCGTCGGCGCTCGGCGGTCAGAATGTTCTGACTCAAGGGCATGAAAGAAGTCTTGGTCAGGTGATCAGTCAGGCACTCGCTTAAGGTCAAGTTGCAGTAGACCTGCCACGGTCGTTGTGAGGCCGTGGCAGGCCTGATTGCTTCCGATTCTAATGACACTTCTGCGATTGCACTGGGCGATATTTCGGTGCCTGACCGATAGTGATGAGGCAAAGAAGTACCCGCTGCCGGCTTCGGCAGCTCTTGAGATTGGCAACGTGCGTTATCGATCTCTGAATGAGGACTTACCCTGCTTGCCAGCAACGCCATAGGCGATTCATCTATTAGTTTTTCTTCGCCTGATAGCGCGCATTGCCGGTGCCAACAGATAAGTGATCTTGTTACCGTCGACGGAAAGCCTGGGCCAGCCGTCGTGCGTCATGAATTCAATGCAAACGGCGTTGTCGGCGTCTACCACCGCCAGCACTTGCGGGGCGACGCGGAACAGCCAGTCCAGCGCCGAATCCCAAAGAGTCGCCCAACGCCCGTGAAATTCCGGCAGCACGGCGAGGTGAACATACCCGCGATCGAAGATCAGCCCGCCAATGTGCGTATCGCCGTACATGAAACCGAGCGACGGGCAATCGCTGTAATGCGCGATGAACGATGCCTTGCTGACGATGCGTAGCGTTTCCGCTCGCTCTCCACGAAAGAAACTGGCGTCCGCGTCGTAGAAAGTCGCGAGATCGGCGCGCGTCGATAGCTGGAATCGTGTCATCACGCAGAATCAAAAGGCGCCCGCTTCCGCATCCAGACCGAGTAGTCCTCGCATTGCTTTGCGAATACGAGGATCGGGATGATCTTGGTCGGCAACGGCATAGCCATGCCACAACGGATCGCCGAGCGCGTGCAGGCACAGTGCTTTTAGCCCGGGGCTATCGTCATCATGCAAGCCGTTGACAATCTGCCATGCGTCCTGCACGCGGCCTCGACGAATTGCAATCGAAACGGGAAATATCAACAGCTTCCCCGCCTCGGGATGAACATTGCAAAGCCGCTCCCAGAGCGTTTCGGCATCGTCGAGCCGATCTTGCCTTATACAGTCGACGATCGTCTGACCCAATTGCTCGACATTGTCGGCTTCATTCGCTTGCATGACGGTACCCCCTATCAACAGAACAGACTCACGACCCGTTGTTTCCGCTCGACTGAGGAGCCAGCGAGCTGACAGCGGATTCGAGCATCTGCATCATGGCACTCGCTTCTGACGCCGCCGCCCCAGCGGGCGTAGCGTTAGCGGCTCCGGTTTTGGCAGCGCCTTCCAGCGCCGGCGCGACCTTCTCTGCGATAGCTGCAATTGCACCCATATCGTTCTCCCGATGTAAAAGTTGACGTCAACCGATGCGACCTTTGGCAAATTCGATTGCTTCGGATCGCAACGCTCAGCATAGAGGCACTGAAATCACATGATTTCAATCTGCCGAATCAACGTCGTACAAAGCGAACCGCAGCTTCAGGGCGTGGGTCTTCTTCCGGAAGAACCCGCCATTGCCGCAGGATCTCGGCGATCTGACGCGCGTATTGATCGCGCAACGCGGGCGTCGCGGAATGATAGGCACCGACCGCGGCCCACGTATTGCCGTATTTGATGACCTGGCGACGCAGCTGCCATGCCGCGATATACACGTTCTTGCACGGCGACATCAGCGCGTCCTTGCCGATGCCGTAGCGCTCCAGTGCAGGCAAATGAATTGTGTTGATCTGCATCAGCCCGTAATCGACCGAACCGTTTGCATTGACGTGTACCGCATCCGGATGATTGCGCGACTCCTGCCATGCAATCGCGCGCAGGATCAGCGGATTGACATGCTGGTACGCAGCCGCATCATCGAAGCAGTTTGCGTACGCAAATCGCGTTGCACTCAAGCCGCAAACGAACACGAGGCAGCCTATTCCGATGCGGGCAGTTTTCATGGAGGAAGGAAAGAAGCAGAAAAGAACCTGAGCGGCCAACAAGACACGCACACGTTTCGCCGTGGTCATCAACCGCTCGACCGACGCCGCGCGTCAACGTGACATTAACGCGTTTGAGCCGTTGAAAACAGCGCTCAACGCATGAGTCACTACATCGGATACGGGTTTCACTACATTCCTTCGTGACTTCGCGATAGCTGTCGACCCTGCCTGGCGACAATCGCACTCGTCATCCCGTCTTCAACTTCTACGTCACGACCATGCTCAACGCGCTCACACTCCGCCGCGCTTTCGCCGCCACACTTCTTTCAGGTCTTTCTGTGATTGGCTTCCATGTCGAATCCGCCCAGGCCGCAGGGTGTAGCGGCCGCGTGTATTGGGACTCGCATTTCCGTGGTGAAGCACAGCACTTGCGGGGCGATGCATCCTATGTCGGCGATCGCTGGAATGACCAGATCTCGTCGATCGCGATCTACTCCGGCGTTTGGCGCTTCTATCGCGATGCCGAATTCAGGGGTGATTATCTGGAACTCGGTCCAGGCAACTATTCATTCCACGCCGGCGACGCATGGAACGACCAGATCAGTTCGCTACGCTGCGTGCGGCCGACCTACTGATTCCATGCGATTGCCGACCGGTCAATCGCCGTGGTTCTCGTGAATACCGGTCACGTCAATGCAAGCGAGTTCCGGTCTTGCAATACCCCTATGGATGAACACATCCATTCTCATTCACCGAGATTTCCCTTGAAGCCGCCGGTCCCTTTATAGTCTGGAACGTCTTTAGCCGGCCCTTCCAACTGCCCTCGCAAATCTTCCGCGAAGTGTTCCTTGATCGTCGTTTTCCCGCCGCTTTCGAGTGTTGGCCTTTCCCTCTGATTCCACGTGCTGCTTTTGAACCTGTCACCTGAAAAATAAGGATCGTCCTTCGAGGCGGCGTGAATGACGTTGACGTTGCCTTCCGCCTGCCTCGCATATCGTACGGACAGCGTGTCCCACATCGCACCCGCCGCCGAATGCGGACGCCCCGCCGGCGTGAACTCTTTGCCGTTGGCATCTTTCGTTGTAAGTCTGTCGTGCAGGGCCGGACCCATTTCGTTTCTGATGCTGGTATTGGCCATCGCCGCGCCCTTCATCAACAACGCTTCACGCGTTGACTGGGCTGCGTCCCTATCGGTTTCCGCTGTGTACTCGAAACGGTTTGCCAGATAGCCGAAACTCTGACCGTGCCCGGCGTAATTTTCGAGCCTCTTTCCGCCCTCGGTCTGCTCGACCGCGGCCCCGCCGTTTTTGCGCGCAAATGCATGGGCCGTGTTCATCGCGCTTGCGGTGACATTGCCTTTCGCATCTCGCTGATCGCCACTCCAGAACACCGCCCCATTCTTGGGCGTCGTCACATCGGCTGAAACGGTGAACGCGGAAAGATTCTTCAGTTCGTTGTTTCGATGAATGACGACGCTGCCGGCAGTGCGGAACATATTTTTCGCCGCGGTGTGTCCGGCAGCCTCATCACGGGTGTCGTGGGCTGTGTTCAGATTGGCGTGCTCTGTCCTGAAGTTCGCCTGCGCCTTATCGGCCAGCTTGCCTGAGGCCTGCGCGGAAGACATGAAATCGTCCGCCGATCGACTTTGCGATGTCGTCGCGGGCTTCCTGCTACCCAGCGCAGACAGCGGACCCGCAACGGTTGATCTGGGTTTCGCGCTCCCTTTGAGGGAATCGGCGCCCGCCTCAGTGGACGACGGACTTGCGTTAATGACTGGAGCTTTCGACGTGACTTTGAATGGCATGGACCTGGCGCGCTTGCATGGAAGTGACGATCGCCATGAGTTTCATCCGATTGCCCGGTCCGCGAACGACAGCAAGCGAAGCGGAATCTTCGGTTACGAAGCGCATGCAGCCGGCTTTCGCAGGCTCTCCTGACTGACAGCTTACAGCGCCCCGCAACCATTCGCGATTTTGCGCAACGCCGAAACAGATGTAGTCGACGGATACATTGTCATAGCCGGCCAGCGGTTGCCCGAAGCGCAGCGGATCGTTATGCTTCCCGCTGAAGACGAAGTTTCATGCACAACGATGTCGCCAGAACCATCAAAAACTGGCGTACATATTCAGGGCTCGATATGACGGAAATCGACGATACGTTGCTGATGGCCTATGTCGATGGCGAGCTACCGCCACAAGACCGCCGGGAAATCGAAAGCAGCATCGCGGCATCGCCGGATCTGGCCGAGCGTGTCGCGCTGTTTAGCGCGTCGCGCCTGCCGTTTCGCGAAGCATTCGCGCAACAGAAGCTGCCGCCGGTTCCCGACAGCCTGAAGAATACGATCGAGCAGATGGCGCGCGCGCACGCCGCACAACCCGTCGACAGCAGCGCCAATGACGCCCGCATCAATCACGACGCGCAGTTGCCGCCGTCGGCGCCGGTGCGCTCGCGCCTGCGCATTGCACCGGCGTGGCTGGCGGTCGCCTTCGTGGCCGGCGCGTTCTGCTTCGGCGCGGTGCTGCGATTCGCACCGGGGATCGCGCCCGGCGTGAATGTCGGCGGCGATAGCATGGCGTCCGTTGCGACGGGCGCGTCGCCGTGGGTCCAGGCGGCGGCCGGCTATCAGCAACTCTATGCGCGCGAAACCATCGCGCAGATGCCGGTCGATGCCGGCACGTTGCCGCAATCCATCGAGCAGATTCGTCGCGAAGATCAGCTTGCACTGCGCATCCCCGATCTGAGCGAAGCGGGCCTGACGTTCAAGCGCGTGCAGCGGCTTCGTTTCAATGGCCGCGCGCTGATTCAGATCGAGTACCTGCCCGAAAACGGAGCGCCGATTGCGTTGTGCGTGATCAAGGAAGCGAAGCCGGATCAGGCGGTGGCTTCGCAGCGCGTCGGCGATATGGATGTCGTCACATGGCGGCAGGCCGAACTCGGCTACGCGCTGATCGGCAATAGCCAAGGCGTCGATCTCGCGGCGCTCGGCAAACGGATTGCGAATCGCAGCGTTGAGCAGTTGTTTGGCGCGGTCAATGGCGAGGCTTCTGTCCGGCCGATTGGTTGATAGGTTTTCGCTCGCATAGGTAGCGTCGTGAGCCGCGCGTGCTGGTGATCCGCGTGGCCGCTCTCGGTCCTCGAACGCCACCGCGTCGCAAAGTCACGAGAAGCTGGTCGAAATTCACGGCACCGCTGTAGCCATCACGAGCATCGCGACCATATCCGCATCCCCTCTTCCGGGTTGATCCGGTCGATCACACGCGCCGCGTATAGCCAACACCAAACGGCAGCGCAAACAGCCCCACACCCATCGCGAGAATCGCGATCATCGCCTGGCAGCGAACCCCTCCAGCAGACCACTGAGCGCGACAAAGAACCCGCGCACATCGCATCAAATCCAGCCGCAAAACCGCGCAGCAAGCGCCCCGCTAAACAGCCCGCCAACCAACACATTCATCCCCGCCCCCCAGCGGATGAGATTTTCTCATGGGCTCCTGAGATTTCATCCTTTGCCCGCCCCCACGCGTTCTCCTAACCTCTGTCGGACGGCGACGACGTCCGTGCCTCGTCCGCGCGGTACGCGCAGTGCCCGCTCGCCGCCACACATAACAAACATCCGGAGACAGTCGCCATGAAAACGATGGAGCTCAGCGCGGCAGCGCCCGCGACGCGACGACGTTGCATCGTCTACGTACTCGTTTTTGGCATCGCGCTGATCAACTACTGGGACCGCGCCGTGCTGTCGATCGCGATCCCGGTGCTCACCCGCGAGTTCCACCTGAGCACGGTCACCGCGGGCTATCTGTTGTCGGCTTTCGTATTGACCTACGCGATCGCGCAGTTGCCGGCCGGCATCGTGCTCGACTGGGTCGGCACGCGCCGCGCGGGCGCCGGCTCGCTCGCGGTATGGTCGGTCGCCACCGCGTTGACCGCGTACGCAACCGGTGTCGTCAATCTGTTTCTGACGCGCCTGCTGCTCGGGCTCGGCGAATCGGTCACGATGCCGCTGACCGCGCGCGCCGTGCGCGAATGGGCGCCCGTCAGGGAACGGGGCTTTGCGCAGGCATTCGTGCATTCGGGCCTGCCGGTCGGCACGGCGATCGCCAGTATCGTGGTCGGCGCAACGGTCGGCGCGCTCGGCTGGCGCACGGCGTTCGTGCTGTCGGGCGCAATAGGACTGCTGTGGGCCGTGATCTGGTTCGCCGTTTATCGCGAGCCGCTGACGTGCCGCTGGCTCGCCACACCCGAACGCGAACTGATTCTGGCCGACCGGCCAGCCGTGCCGGCCAATGCCGCCGCCAATCCGCTGCGCGGCCTCGGCCGCCTGCTGAAGAATCGCACGATGTGGGGGCTCTTTCTGACGCAAGGCTGCGTCAACTACGCGAACTACTTTCTGCTGAGCTGGCTGCCGAGCTACTTCATTCACGCGTACGGTATCAATATCAACGGCTCGGGTCAGGCAACCGGAATCGTCTATTTCTCAGCCGCGATCCTGATGATCTGCTTCGGTGTCGTCTCCGATCGCGTGACGCGCCGCTATCGCGTCGAATCGGGCAAGCGCCGCTATGTGGTCGCAGCGCTCGCGCTCGGCGGCAGCGTGATCGGTCTGACGCCGTTGTTGTCGTCGCACGTTGCGCAGCTGACGGTGATGGCGATCTCGACCGGCTGCGTGTTGAGTGTATTCGCAAACAACGTATCGCTCGCCAACGACCTGCTCGACGACCCGCGCTATGTCGGCACCGCGGTCGGCTGGCTTCAGTTGGGCGGCAATCTGTTCGGTCTCGCCGCACCCGTTGCGACCGGCTATATCGTCGCGCACACCGGCGGCTACAGCGCGGCGTTCGGCGTAGCCGGCGCACTGCTGCTCGCGGGCGCGCTCACCGCAATCACGATGACGCGCCGCCCGGTTTCCGGCCTCTGAGCGATGAGCCGCGCCGTCATGACATTCGATGATCCGCGTGGCGATGACCGCACCGCTCGCCTACGCTTCCGCCCTTGCCGCTGTCAGCAACCAATCGCGCAGCCGCACGATCTTGTCCTCATCGGCGCGCTCGGGCGGACACACCAGGTGATAACCGCGCGCGCGGCGCAACACGAATGGATGCGGCGTAATCAGCCGTCCCGCGGCCAGATCGCGAACCGCATATTTGCGCTGCACCAGCGCCACGCCGAGTCCTTCGAGTGCAAAGCCGAACACGATGCTGACGTCCTCGAAGAACATGTCGTGCGCGCCGAGACTGCGCTCGCCACCCACCGCGCGAATCCAGTCGCTCCATTGATCGCGCAGCCGCGAGTGCAGGAAAGGCAGCGCGAACAGACTGTCGAGCGAGCGCTCGGCATTGAGCCGCACCGCGAGTTTCGGCGCGAGAACAGGGATCAATTCGTCGCTGAAGATCAGATCGTGACGCCAGCCGGGCCCGCTGCCGTCGCCATACACGATGCCGAGATCGACGTGGTCGTGCCGGAAATCGACGGGCTCGACACCGGACGTCAGACGCAGCTTGATGTCCGGATGAGCGCTCTGAAAATCGGCGAGCCGCGGAATCAGCCATTGCGTAAAGAACGTGCTGTAGCCGCGCAAATTGAGAATCTGATGCGGTCCGGTCGCGACCAGCTCCTGCGTCGCGACCGCGATCCGCGAAAGGCAATGAGTCAGCGTCGCGCCATACACCGAGGCACCGGGCGTCAGCGTCAAGCGGCTGGCGCTCGCGCTGCGCTCGAACAGGCGGAAGCCCAGCCACTCTTCGAGCGATCTGATCTGGTGACTCACGGCGCTTTGCGAAATGTTCAACTCGTGCGCGGCCTCGGTAAAGCTCAGATGGCGCGACGCGCATTCGAAGACTCTCAACGCTTTGAGCGGGGGAAGTTGATTGTTCATGCAGTCAGTGACCTGAATCAGAACCCAGAGCGCAATTTACCCGATTGAATCGGTCATTTCACTTCCATACGGAACAAACAGAAAGGAGAAGCGATGTTATTTCTGGTGATCAGCACACCGCGTGCCGAACATCCGTCGACGCTCGTCGGCGACCGGACCCGTTACTGGGACTGGATGCGTCCGTTGCTGAACGACGGACTCGCGCGCTCGGTCCATGCGCGCGTCGGACGCGGCGCGGTGGCGCTATTCGACGTGCCGTCGAACGAAGTACTGCATCGGCTGTTGAACGAATGGGCGGACATCATTGCCGCGCATTTCGACGTTTATCCATTGCTCGACGAGGACACGGCGAAAGCGTTCCTGCGTACGCAGTAAGCGCCGCGCTCTTTCCTGGAGAAACCAGTCGATGAACTACGATATCGATTTCCCGTCCTTGCGCGACGAAGTCAGCGCGCAGGAATGGCAAACCCGCGTAACGCTCGCGGCGTGCTACCGGCTGCTGGACCGGTTCGGCATGACCGACCTGATCTACAACCACATCACCGCGAAGATTCCCGGCACCGACGATCATCTGCTGATCAATCTGTACGGAATGACGTACCGCGAAATCACCGCGTCGAGCCTCGTCAAGATCGACCTCGACGGCAATATCCTCGCGAAGCCGCCCACCGATTACGGCATCAACAAGTCCGGCTATGTGATTCACGGCGCGATCCACGCGGCGCGTCCCGACGTGAACTGCGTGATTCACACGCATACCCGCGCGGGCATGGCGGTGGCCGCGATGAAACAGGGGCTGCTGCCGTTGACGCAAACCGGCATTCGCTTCGTCGGCCATCTCGGCTATCACGACTACGAAGGCCCGGCGATCGATCTCGCCGAACAGCAGCGGCTGGTCCGCGACCTTGGCCCGCACAACGCGATGGTGTTGCGCTCGCATGGTCTGTTGACCTGCGGCCCATCGGTGCCGCAGGCATTTAACACGATGTATCAACTGGAGATGGCGTGCCGCGCGCAGGTCGATGCGATGTCCGGCGGCGCCGACTTGAACATCCCATCGGACGAGACGCTGGCGCGCACCGCGCATCTGTATCAGCCGGGCACGCGTCGTCCGTACGGCGAACTCGAATGGCCGGCGATGCTGCGGCTGCTGCGGGCCGGCATCGTCGCCGGCGGTGCCGATGACTTTGCCCGTTGAACAACGCGCCACGGTGACTGCATGAACGACCTTTCCTCTCTGCCGATCGCGCTGCCGGCAGCGCCTCTATTGCCGGGTCCGCTGGACGACATCCGCGCTCCCGGCGAGCGCTTTCCCGCCGGTTCGTGCGACTGCCACGCGCATGTGTTCGGCCCGGACCATCTGTACCCTTACATCGGCAACGCCGCGTACCGCTTCCCGCTGACCACCGTCGAACGCTTCGAGGCGATGCTCGCGACGCTCGGTTGCACGCGCGCCGTGCTGATTCAGCCGAGCGTCTACGGCACGGACAATCGCTGCATGCTCGCGGCGCTGCGCGCGCGGCCCGACACGCTGCGCGGTGTCGCCGTGGTCGACCCGGACATCAGCGACGCCGAACTGCTCGAACTCGACGCGGCGGGCGTCAAAGGCATCCGCATCAATGTGTCGTCGAAAACCTCGGTGCTGCGCATCGACGACGCGCCGCGGCTCGCCGCCCGTATCGCGCCGCTCGGCTGGCATCTGCAGTTCTTCGCGAAGCTCGATCAGATGCCGGAACTCGGCGAGCGGCTACGCGCGCTGCCGGTGCGTTGCGTGATCGATCACTTCGGTCATATCGACGCGAACGACGGCGCGAGCGGCGCGGGCTTCAGGCAACTGCTCGAACTCGCGGCACTCGATCACGTCTGGTTCAAGCTGGTGGGGCCCTACCGTCTATCGACGCGAGCGCCGCGCTTTCCCGACGTGACGCCGCTCGCGCGCCGCCTGATCGACACGGCACCGGAGCGCTGCGTGTGGGCGAGTGACTGGCCGCACCCGAACGCATCACCGATGCCGAACGACGGCGACCTCGCCGACGCGCTGTTCGACTGGGCACCTGATCCGACGATCCGGCGACGCATCCTCGTCGACAATCCGGCGCAGTTGTACGGTTTCGACGCTGCCGCGGCTTCGCGCGCGAGCTGAACGCGTGAACTGAACACATGAGCTGAACGCACCAGCGCAACACCACGCCGTGGCGCGTACGCGTGCCGCGGCCACAACGACAATAATCGGAGACAACGATGTGGAAGAACCTGAACGCGCTCGAAAAGCGCACCATGATCGGCTGCTTTGCCGGCTGGTCGCTCGATGCGCTCGATGCCCAGGCCTACAGCTTCGTGATGCCAGCGCTGCTCGGCCTGTGGGGCATCAGCCGCGGCCAGGCCGGAATGCTCGGCACCGTCACGCTGCTCGTGTCCGCGTTCGGCGGCTGGTTCGTCGGCATGTTCAGCGACCGTTACGGCCGCGTGCGCGTGTTGCAGATCACCGTCGTCTGGTACGCGGTCTTCACGTTTCTGAGCGGCTTCACGCAGAACTTCGAGCAGTTGTTCGTCTGCCGGGCGCTGCAAGGCCTCGGCTTCGGCGGCGAATGGGCGGCGGGCGCGGTGCTGATCGGCGAAGTGATCCGCGACGAGTATCGCGGCCGCGCGGTCGGCATCGTGCAAAGCGGCTGGGCGATCGGCTGGGGCGCGGCGGCGCTGTTGTTCGGCGTCGTGTTCTCGCGGTTTCCCGACGCGCTCGCGTGGCGGATCATGTTCTGGACCGGTCTGCTCCCGGCGTTCGGCGCGATCTGGATGCGCGGAAAGCTGCGTGAGCCCGAAGCGTCCGCGCCGGCCCGGCAGGCCGCGCGCAATACCTCGGTCGCCGCGCAGATCGGCATTATTTTCACGCGCCCCTATCTGGCGACGACGATCAAGGCAGCCGCGCTCGCCACGGGTGCAACCGGCGGGTCGTACTCGTTCGTCGTATGGCTGCCGACCTATCTGAAAACGGTCCGACATATGTCGGTAATCGGCACGACCGCTTTCACCACTGTGCTGATCGCCGGTTCCTTCGTGGGCTTTCTGGCCGGCGCGTATCTATGCGATGCGATCGGACGGCGCCGCACGTTCATGGTCAGCACGATCGGCTCGGCGATCATGCTGGTGCTGTATATGGGCATCTCGCTGCCCGACAACCTGATGCTCGTGCTCGGCTTTCCGCTCGGCTTCTGCGCGTACATGATGTTCTCGCCGATGGGACCTTATATGACCGAGCTGTTCCCGAGCGCGATCCGCGGCACCGCGCAGGGCTTCTGCTACAACTTCGGCCGGGGGATAGGCGCGCTGTTTCCCGGTGTGATCGGCTTGCTCGGCTCGATGCTGCCGCTTGGCGGCACGATCGTCGCGTTCGGTGTCAGTGCGTACGCAATCATGCTGATCGCCATCGCGTTGCTGCCGGAGACGGCCGGCCGCGCGCTCGATGCCGGGGCGCCGTCCGTGCCGGCCAGCGAGTCCGAAGAATCCTATCGTCGGGAGCTAAGCACCGATAGCCGATGACGAGCACCCCGCTTTGGGGCCGACGGCGCCGCCGTCAGTCCCCGAACGGGTTGATGCTCTCCTTCGCTTCAGTACGAAGGTTGTATTCCGCGCGCACGGCCTTGAGCACATCGTCGATGCCGCGCTCGAAGCCGGCCGCGTTACCGAAGTGCTTCATGGTCCAGTTGCAGCCGGTCTTGTCCTCGTCCTGCAATTGCGGCCGCAGCACACGAATCTTCACACCATCATCGACGACTTCCTGCAATCGATGAATTCGCCGATCGACCTCCTGCTGTAGCTGCGAAGCATTGAGCATCTTGCGGATCATCCGGGTCTCCTTCCATTGTTCGAGCCAGTCCGGCATCAGTCAGGCGCCGCGCGGCCGGTGGTGGCCGGTGGCGGCCTGTTGCGCCTCCATCATACGCACGTCATGGACCGGCGTTATTTACCGGTAACTCGCCGGCGCTAACGCAAGCGCTAACATAGACGGCGAATAGTTAAGCCAAATGCTGGCGCGTGAACTTTGCCCGCACTATGCTGACAAATAAAAACATCGTAATCCGGACCTGGTCATGCCAAGCGTACTACTGGTCGATGATGATGCGCAGACGCTCGAAGCGTGGGCCGCCCTGTGCGCCGCCGATGGTTTCGAAGTGACGAGCGCAAGCGACGGCCAGTCGGCGCTGGCCGCGTTCATGGAATCCCCGGTGGATGTAGTTGTTGCCGACTGGCGCATGCCGGTCATGTCGGGCAGCGAACTCTGTCACCGTTTGCGCACGGTCCCCGGCTTGCCGGATGTCGCCTTTATCCTGATCTCGGGAGAACCGTCGCCCCCCGCCTTTGTCAGCTACGACGGGTTTCTGCGCAAACCCGTTGACGGCAGCGTGCTGCTTGCCACGATGCGGCGTCTGCTGGTCGAACGGGTCACGCATCGGGGCTCGCGGGGCTCGCGGAACAGCAAAAAAACCTGAGCCGGCAGCGTCGTTCACGCGGCGAGCGCCGCTGCAGCGGCGCTACGCGTCGAACGAATTAACCGGACCAATGAAGTCCATCTTCCCCAAGTCGACGCCATTCGCACGCAAGATCGCGTAAGCCATCGCGACATGGAAGTAGACGTTCGGAATCACGATCTGCAGCAGATAATTTTCTCCGGTCAATTTGCCCGGCACCCACGACACCTTGACGACCTGGCCCGCAGCATCGGCATACCGTTCGGCCGCCACGCTCTCGGCGAACTCGATCGTCTTGCGCAAGCGCGCACGTGCGTCTTCGAGCGTTTGCTCATTGTCCTCATGTCGCGGAGGTTGCTGTCCCGACAGCCACGCGGCGCCCCCCTTCAGATAGTCGCAAGCGCTTTGTATCTGATAGAGCAAGCCGGCCATGTCGGGCGCGAGACGCGTCGACAGCAGAACATCGACATCGAACTTCTTTGCGTTCGCGAAGCGCTCGGCCTTGTCGAGATACGTTTCCATCGATCTGACTGCCTGCACGCATTGCGCGATAGCCTGTGCATACATTGTGGGTCTCCAAACACTGATGTTTTCGCAACATAACGCAACTGCGTGACGATGCGAACGTTTGATTAAAGGGCATTCTTAACAGGCATTCGCTACTGCGCCCGCCATCGCGAATTCCGGCCCCGGCGAGCCGTTTCCCCCTACAATACTGCGACCTGATTTCACGAGAGAGCGAACGCGTTGGACCGACTAGAAGCCATGCAGATGCTGGTGACCGCGGTGGATGGGGGAAGCCTGTCGGCCGCCGCTCGCGAACTGAAGATCCCCGTCAGCACACTCACCCGCAAGGTTGCCGATCTCGAAGAGATGCTCGGTACCCGCCTGCTGATACGCACCACGCGCAAGCTGACCTTGACCGATGCGGGCATGTCGTACGTCGCGGCGGCGCGGCGCATTCTCGACCTCGTGCGTGAACAGGAACACGAAGCCACCGGGGAGTTCGCCACGGCAAGAGGCGAACTGGTCGTTACTGCACCTGTGCAACTCGGCCGCCTGCATGTTTTACCGGTCATCAATCAGTTCCTCGCGCAGTATCCCGACATCACCGTTCGACTGCTGCTGTCCGACCGCAACATCGACCTGATCGATGCGCACGCCGATCTCGCGGTGCGCATCGGCGAGTTGCCGGACAGCAATCTGATCGCGACGCGTATCGGTTCATTGCGGCCGATCGTCTGTGCGAGCCCAACGCTGCTTGCCGGACACGCGCTTCCGCGCGAACCCGACGACCTCGTCAAGTATCCGTGCGTCGTGTTCAATAGCCCGTATCTGTCGCCGTGGCGCTTCCGTCTGCCCGCGAGCCACAAGACCTACCTGCTCGAAGTGAAGCCGCGGCTCGAAGTCACTTCGCCCGACGCCGCCGTCAGCGCCGCGATCGACAACGCGGGCATCACCTTCGTGTTCGAACACGATGCCGATGAAGCATTGCGCAACGGTCAACTCGACGTGCTGCTGACGCAGTTCGAGATCGAACCGGTGCCCGTGCATCTGGTTCATGTGTCCAGAAACCTGATGGCGATCAAACTGCGGCATTTCATCGACTTTGCAGCGCCCAGGCTGCGGGAATCGCTGTCCAGGTTCGGCAAGCAGAAGCGTTCGTAGCTTTTCGCTTCTTTCTTCGGGCACGCCGCCAATACAACGCCAGGCTGCATGCCCGCAATCGCCAGGCTGCCATCTATCGGCAAGCAACAACGTTCACGACTCGTCCTCGGCCTGGTCCCTCAGCACCCGGCCATTCCGATTCCCGATCACGTCCCGTGTCTTCTTCGTCGCCCCCGGGCCGGCGGCAAACCGAACGTCCTGATAACCGAGCGGCTGCCCATCCGCGCCACGCACTTCCAGCTTCTCGACAGGCCGCCCGCTCGCATGCTCGACGAGCTTGATATGCGGCTTGCCGTCCGGCGCGAGCCACTTGTCGCCCCATTGCATCAGCGCGACCAGCACCGGATATAAGTCCCGCCCTTTCGCGGTCAACCGGTAACCGAACGTATTCGCGCGTTCCGCGATCGGGAAGCGTTCGAGAATCTCCAGTTCGGTCAGGCGTTCGAGCCTTGCCGTCAGAACATTGCGGGCAATGCCGAGCCCGCTCTGGAATTCGTCGAAGCGGCGACTGCCCTGCGTGCACTCCCGAACGATCAGAAGCGTCCACCACTCGCCGACCTCATCGAGGGCACGAGCGATCGAACAGTCCATTCCATCGAAGCGTTTTCTGTACATGATGAAACGCATCCTAACTCAAGTTTCGTCACGCAACTTAACCAGTTTGCGAGCAACAGCTTCCCGGTTTTGGCCCGTACCGCGACGCCATCGCGCTCCCTATAGTTGCGTCACGAAACTTAGCGCGGTCTTTCCGGGGATGCCCCAACCGCTGCCACTTTCCGGATTATCGCGCCGTGCAGAGCTGAGACGGCGACGCAACCTGTTCACCTACCTGGGAATGCGATGAGTAGCGAAATTGAGCAAATTGAGCAAATCGAGGTCAGAGCCGCGGCTCCAGCGAGCCCGGCGGCGCCCGGCCCTATACGATGGATCGGCAAAGGCGTCGCGGCCGCTGTTGTCGTCGCGGTGGCCGCAACGGCATTTCATCTGCACCGCTCGGGCGCCGCGCCGGTTGTCGCGCCGCCGCCTCCGTCGGTGAGCGTCAGCGCGCCGTTGCAACGCGATATCGAAGGGCGGCTCGGATTTCTCGGCCAGTTCTCGGCGGTGAATCGCGTCGAATTGCGTGCGCAGGTCGGCGGCACGCTGGTGCGGATCGACTTCAAGGACGGCGACATCGTGCATAAAGGCGATGTGCTGTTCGAGATCGATCCGGAGCCCTATCAGATCAAGCTGAGCGAAGCGACAGCCGCGCTCGAATCGGCGAATGCCCGCCTGGCGCTCGCCACGCGCGAGCTTGCGCGGGCCCAGGAGCTGCAGCGTGCCGAGGCAGGGACGGTCGAAAACGTCGATCAGAAAGTGGCCGAGCAACGCGCCGCGCAGGCAGCGTTGGATAACGCCAATGCGCTGGTTCGCGACGCCAGGTTCGATCTGGATCGCTGCAAGATCACCGCGCCGTTTACCAGCCGCATCGGCACGCACCTCGTGTCGACCGGCAACCTGGTGTCCGGCAACCGCGCCGGCAGCGGTCCGACGACGCTGCTCGCCACCCTCGTTTCGCTCGACCCGATCTATCTGGATTTCGACATCAGCGAAAACGACTACGCGGCGTTCCAGCGTGCCCGTGCCAACCGCAGCGGGCCGCTCGCCGACGCGGTAACGATCTCGCCGACCGGCGACAGCGGCTTCTCGCGCAGCGGCACGCTCGACTTCATCGACAACACACTGGACCGTTCGAGCGGCACGATCCACGCGCGCGCAACGATTCCGAACAGTGACCTGTCGCTGACGCCCGGTGGCTTCTCGCGCGTGAGGCTCGCGACGACCGCGCCGCAACCGGCGTTACTGGTCCCCGATGCAGCCGTCCTCGAAGATCAAACGGACCACATGGTGTACGTGGTCGGCAACGACAACGTGGTCACGCCCAGAAAAGTGGAAGTCGGCGACCTTCGCGGCGGTCTGCGAGTCATCCGCTCCGGACTGGCCGCGACGGACCGCGTCGTGATCGACGGTATCCCGTCCGTGCGCCCCGGCTCGAAGATTTCCCCGCATGCCGGAACGATCCAGTTTTCGTCGGAGCAACACGACGATGGAGCGAAATCATGAGACTCACTCACTTCTTTATCGAGCATCCGCGCTTTGCCGTGGTGCTCAACGTCTTCGCGCTGCTCATCGGCCTCGCGACGATGGTGTCGCTGCCCGTCGCGCAGTATCCGAACATCGTTCCGCCGACGATTCAGATCACGACCTCGTATCCGGGTGCGTCGGCCGATACGATCGCGCGCACGGTCGCCACGCCGATCGAGCAGTCGGTCAACGGCGTCGAAAACATGGACTACATTTCGAGCCAGTCGACCGGCAACGGTCAGCTGACGATCACGGTGATCTTCAAGGTCGGCACCGATCCGAATACCGCGCTGCTGCTCACGCGCAGCCGGGTCGAAGACACGCTGTCGCGTCTGCCCGTCGATGTGCAAGCGCAAGGCGTGCAGGTGAAAAAGACCATCCAGGCGCTGCTGCTCGGCGTGCACGTCTATTCACCCGATGGCTCGCGTAGTCCGGAGTACCTGTCGAACTACATGCTGAAGGTGCGCGATCAGATAGCGCGTTTGCCGGGCGTATCGGACTTCCAGCTGTTCGGCGAGCGGCAGTACGCGATGCGAATCTGGATCGATCCGGACAAGGCCGCCTCGTACAACATCAGCGCCAGCGAAATACTCGCCGCGCTGCGCGCGCAGAACGCCTCCGTGTCCGCCGGGGTACTCAATCAACCGCCGGTTGCGCACAACGGCACGGGCGCCTATCAGATCAACGTCGATGCACTCGGCCGGCTGAGCACGCCGGAACAGTTCGGCGATGTGGTCGTCAAGTCCGATTCGCAGGGACGTGTCACACGCATTCGCGATATCGGCCGTGTCGAGTTGGGTTCGGTCGACTATGGTTCCAAGGCATATGCGGACCGCTACGCGTCGACGCCGTGGTTCGTTATTGCCACGCCCGATGCGAACGTGGTCAAAGTCGAAAATGAAGTGTGGGACAAGATGGCCGAGCTGAAGAAGAGCTTCCCGCCCGGCATCGACTACATCAAGATCTACGACCCGACGACCTTCGTGTCGCAGTCGATCCACGAAGTCGCCAAAACCATTTTCATCGCGATTCTGCTGGTGGTCGGCGTCGTGTATCTGTTCTTGCAGAACTGGCGCGCAACGATCATCCCGGTCGTTGCGATCCCGGTGTCGCTGGTCGGCACGTTCACGATTCTTTCGCTGTTCGGCGCGTCGATCAACAACCTGTCATTGTTCGGGCTGGTTCTCGCGGTCGGCATCGTGGTGGACGATGCGATCGTGGTAGTCGAGAACGTCGAGCGAAACATGGCGCTCGGCATGTCGCCACGAGAGGCCGCGCATCAAACGATGAACGAGGTGTCGACCGCCATCATCGCGATCGCACTCACACTGTGCGCGGTGTTCGGACCCACTGCATTGATGTCCGGCATCTCGGGGCTGTTCTTCAAGCAGTTCGCGATCACGATCGCGGCATCCACGGTGATCTCGTGCTTCGTGTCGCTGACGCTGAGCCCGGCTCTGTGCGCGGTATTGCTCAAGCCGCACGAGATGGAGAAGTCGCACGGCGGCTCGACTGCGCTGGGCCGCTTTCATCATGCGATCTTCGGCCGCTTCAATACGTCGTTCGAATGGCTGTCGTCGCGCTACGGCAAGATGACGGGCCGCTTCGTGCGCGCCACGTCGGTGATGCTGCTCGTGTATGCCGGTCTGATCGGCGCCACCGCGCTGCAGATGTCGAGAATGCCCACGGGCTTCATCCCCGATCAGGACATCGGCTATCAGGCTGTGATCGCGTTCCTGCCGCCGGGATCGAGTCTCGAGCGCACCGACAAGGTGGTTCGCGAAATCAACGATATCGTGCTCGATACGCCGGGACTTAAAGGTGTCACGCACACGTCGCCGGTGTCCGGCTTCGACGTGACGACCGGCACGATTGCGCCGAACGTCGGCACGCTGTTCTACGGACTGCCTTCGCTGTACGGCAAGCACGTTGCCGGCGTCAACGCGGCGTCGATGCTGGTCGAACTGCGCAAGCGGGTCGCGACCGTCAAGGACGCCGTGGTCGTCGTGGTCAATCCGCCGCCCGTGCAAGGACTCGGCGCGGCAGGCGGCTTCAAGCTGATGCTCGAAGACCGCGGCGGACTGGGCCCGCAGGCACTCGCCAGCGCAGCCAACACGCTCGTCGCGGCAGCCAACAAGGACAAGGTATTCGGCGGCGTATTCACGCTGTACAACGCGGGCGCGCCGTCGGTCTATGCGGACATCGACCGTTTGAAGGCGGAGAAAATCGGTCTCACGCCGACGGACGTCTTCTCCACGATGGAGCTTTACCTCGGCTCGCAGTATGTGAACGACTTCAACTTCATGGGACGCACGTATCAGGTCCGCGTGCAGGGCGATGATGCATTCCGCCGCACGCCCGACGACATCGGCAGATTGAAGGTGCGCAATGCGACCGGCGATATGGTGCCGATCAGCAGCGTGGCGACGTTCAAGAGCACGACCGAGCCGTATCGCGTGCCGCGCTACAACATGTATCCGGCGGCGGAAATCATGGGTGCGGCCGGCCCCGGGTTCTCGTCGGGCGAAGCGATCGAGCACATGGAACAGCTCGCCGCGCAGGTGCTGCCGAACGGCATCACCTACGAATGGACCGACCTTGCGCATCAGCAGAAAGAGCAGACGATGTCGCCGCTCGTGATCTTCGCTGCGTCGGCGCTGTTCGTGTTCCTCGTGCTCGCCGCGCAGTATGAAAGCTGGAAGACGCCGCTCGCGATCGTGCTGATCGTGCCGATGTGTCTGCTCGCGGCCGCCATCGGCCTGAATGTGCGAGGCATGCCGATCGACATCCTCGCGCAGATCGGCTTCGTGGTGCTCGTCGGGCTTGCGGCGAAGAACGCGATTCTGATCGTCGAGTTCGCCAAACAGCGGCAGGACGAAGACGGTGTCAACGCGGAGGATGCGGCCACCCATGCGGCCCATGTGCGGCTGCGACCGATCCTGATGACGTCGTTCGCGTTCATCGCCGGCGTGGCACCGCTCGCGATCGCCAGCGGCGCCGGCTCGGAGATGCGGCAATCGCTCGGCACGACGGTGTTCTTCGGCATGCTCGGCGTGACGATCTTCGGCCTCGCTTTTACCCCTGCGTTTTATGCATTCGTTCGCAAGCTCGGCATCAAGCATGCGCCTGCGTTACCCCGCGCACTCAGCCGTGGAGAAGTGAAATGAACAGCTTCGTATCCAGAACCGCGAAAGCGCTCGCCGGCAGTCTGATCGTCAGCGCGTTCCTCGCGGCCTGTGCGGTCGGGCCGAACTACGTCGCGCCCGACGCGCAGATGGCGCCGTTCCACAACGCGCAGATCGTCGCCGACCGCCACACCACGCTGCCGGCACCGGATCTCGACAACTGGTGGACCGGCTTCAACGACCCGGAACTGGTCAAGGTCGTGCAGCGGGCACTCGATCAGAACCTGAGTCTTCAGGCCTCGATTGCCCGCGTCACGCAAGCGCGCGCGGCGGCTCAGGCGGCGGGCGCGCAACTGCTTCCGACCGTCGATGCCAACGCGTCGTACTCGGCGCAGCACCAGAGCCTGCAGAGTCCATTGGGTAGCCTTGCAAGCGCGTTTCCGAACTACAGCCGCGACCAGAAGCAGTATGTTGCCGGTGCAACGGCCAGTTGGGAGATCGATCTGGCCGGCGGCCTGCGACGCGCGCACGCGCAGGCCACCGATGAAGAACAGGCCGCCGAGGCCACGCAGATGGGCACGCGCGTGACGGTGGCGGCCGACGCAGCCGACGCTTACCTGCAGATTCGCGGGCTGCAGGCCGAACTGGCGGTCACCCAGGATCAGGTCGATACCGATGCGCGCCTGCTGGAACTCGTGAAAGCGCGCAAGCAGGCGGGGGCGTCCGACGAACGCGAGGTGGCTCAGGCCGAAGCGTCGTTGCGCCAGGCCCGTTCGACCGTTCCGAGCTTGCGCATCGCGCTCGAAGCGCAACTGAACCGGCTCGACGTGCTGATGGGGGCGCAGCCCGGCACCTATGCGGCCGAACTGGGCGCAAACGCCGGCGTCGTACCGGACGTGCCCGCGATCGGCAGCGGAGATCAGCCGGTCGACGTGCTGCGGCGGCGCCCCGACATCATCGCGGCGGAACGGCATCTTGCGGCGTCCAACGAAGCGATCGGCGTGGCGCTGGCCGACTACTATCCGAAGATTTCGCTGTCCGGCGCACTGGGATTCGACAGCATCAGCGCCAGTCACTTCCTGAGCGCGAAGTCGTTCGAGGCCGTCGGCACCGGTGCGTTGCAGTGGCGTCTGTTCGATTTCGGCAAGGTGGATGCCGAGGTCAAGAATGCACGCGGCTCGTATGCGGAGGCGCTCGCGCAGTATCGGGAAGCGGCGCTCAAAGCGACCGAGGACGTCGAAGACGCGTTGATGACGCTGTCGCAAACCGAGATTCGCGCGCGGGAAATCCAGCAGGAAGTCGACTCGTTGACGAGGGCGCGAGATCTGTCGGAGAAGGCGTATCGCGCGGGCTCGATCACGCTGACCGATGTGCTCGACGCCGACCGGCAACTGCTGGTATCGCGTGATGAACTCGATGCGACGCGGGCGGACGCCGCGCGTGCCGCCGTGAGGACGTTCCGTTCTCTCGGCGGCGGCTGGGCGGCGCCGGCGCCACGGCAGCAGGTCGCGCGGGTTAACTGATTGCGGCGCGGGGTTATTTACGCGCTTTCGTGGGCTGAGGGGCGCTTAGGGGAGCTGACGCGCGCCCTTCTCCGACAGAGCCGACGGCTCAACGCGGCGCCCCGCCCGGCCGGCGGGGACCTACTCACGCGCAAGCCAAGCGACTTCTCCAGTTTGTGAGCAACAGCTTCCCACTTCCCCCCGGTAGTGCGATCAGATCGCCTCTCCTATAGTTTCGTCACGCAACTCAACCGCCTTCCTTCTGGAGCAGCCGACATGGATCGCCGTCTTCTCACACTCGCACTCGGTATGTTCGCGCTGGGTACCGACAGCTTCGTCTTCGCGGGCATCCTGCCCGAAATCGCACATTCGTTTAACGTCAGCATCGGTGCCGCCGGCCAGCTGATCAGCGTGTATGCGCTCAGCTATGCGCTGCTTGGCCCGACCATCGCGGCGCTGGCCGCCAACGTCGGACGCAAGCGTCTGCTGTTGAGCGGTATCGGCCTGTTCGTGATTGCCAACCTCGGCACCATCGTCGCGCCGAACCTCGGCATCGCGTTGGCCACACGCGCTTTCGCGGGCCTCGGCGCCGCGATGTTCTCACCGACCGCCAGCGGCACCGGCGCGTCGCTGGTCGCGCCGGAACGCCGCGGCTACGCGTTGTCGATCATCGTCGCCGGTCTGACGACCGCGACCGCGCTGGGCTCGCCGATCGGCGCCGTGATCGGCGGCCTCGCGGGCTGGCACTGGACCATGGTGCTGGTCGCCGCGCTCGGTGCGGCCGCATTCGTCGGCATCCTCGCGTTCATGCCCGAAGTACCGCTGCCGCCGGCGATCTCGCTCAGCCAGCGCCTGTCGCCGCTCACCGACTCGCGCGTCGGACTGACGCTCGCGACGACGGTGCTCGCGCAGATCGGCACCTTCATCATCTTCAGCTACTTCTCCGTCGTGTTCGATCGTGCGACCGGCCATAGCGCCACGGTGCTGGGCGGCCTGCTGGTGCTGTGGGGTCTGGCAGGAACCTTGTCGAATCTGCTGACCGGACGGATTCTCGATCGGATCGGCTCGCACAAGGTCGTGATGATCAAGCTGGCGATCGTTGCACTCGTCATCGTCACGATGCCGATCACCAGTGCACATCTGTGGAGCGCGGCAATCGCGGTGACGATCTGGGGTGCGTGTGCATGGGGCGTGCTGGTGCCGCAACAGTTCCGCCTCGCCAGCCTGAATCCGCCGATGACCTCGGTGCTGGTTGGGCTGAACACGTCGGCCACGTATGTGGGTGTATCCATCGCCGGCACGCTTGGTGCCGCGGTGATCCCGACGATCGGCAGTCACAACCTGGGTTACCTGTCCGCGATTCCCGTTGTGATCGCAATCGCAGTGTCCGAACTGGCGACGCGCCGTATCGCATCGTTTGCCAACACATCCAAAAGCGCGGTAGCGGCCTGATTCCGGTCATCACGCTTTGCACCTGTCATCTATTGAAGATTCAAGATACGAGGAAACAGTCATGTCTAACGCAAACACATTCCGTCAGTTGCACGACAATTCGACGCCGCTGCGATTGCCGAACGCCTGGGACGCCGGTAGCGCCCGCCTCATCGAAGCGCAAGGCGCACCGGCGATCGCGACGACGAGTGCCGGCTTTGCCTGGGCGCTGGGTTATCCCGACGGACGCGCCCTTCCGTTCGATGAAGTCGTCGCGTCGGTTCGACGCATCATCCGCGTGCTGAACGTACCGTTGTCGGTCGATGTTGAACACGGCTACTCCGACGATCCCAACACGGTTGCGAACCACGTGATGCAACTGGTGGACCTCGGCATTGCCGGCATCAATATCGAAGACGGTCCGGACGCCGCATCGCTTCTCGCCGCGAAAATCGAGGCGATCAGGAATGCCGTTGCCAAGTCGGGTTCGGACCTGTTCGTCAACGCACGTAGCGACGTGTTCCTTGCGAGCCTCGTCGACAAGGCGAAGCAGCCGCAAGAGGCCATTGCTCGCGGCGAGCTGTACGCATCGGCCGGCGCGGATGGTCTTTTCCTGCCGGCGCTTGTGCAGCCGGCTGACATCGAAGCGATTACGAGTGCAACACGACTGCCTCTGAACGTGATGGCGCTGCCGGGCCTCGCCGATGCGACGACCCTCGGCAAGCTCGGCGTTCGGCGGCTCAGCGCGGGCAGCGGCATCTCGCAGATCGTGCTCGGCAAGACGAAGACCCTCGCGCAGGACTTTCTGAAGCACGGTCGTTCCGAAGCGCTCGACGACCAGCCGTTACCTTACGGCGAGATTCAAGGTTTGTTCGCCTGATTTAAAAACCTGTAAGTAGCAGGCACGTCCCGAAGCGTGTCTGCTGGTCGTTCGTCTATTTATGTGTCGATCAACACAAAAATAGATTGACGCTCCGGCATGCTCGCTTCTACTATTCTGTATCAATCAACACACAATGGAGAGTATCATGGTGCTTAAAGGAAAACGCGCTCTGGTTACCGGCGCAAGCCGCGGTATCGGTGCTGCAATTGCGAAGGCTTTGGCCGCGGCCGGCGCGGACGTCGCGATTACGTATGAAAAGTCGGCGGAGCAAGCCGCGGGCGTCGTGAAGACGATCGAAGCCGAAGGCCGCCGCAGTGTCGCGATTCAGGCGGATAGCGCGAATGCATCGGCGGTTCAGGCTTCCGTGCAGAAGACGGTCGAAGCGCTGGGCGGCCTCGATATTCTGGTGAACAACGCCGGCATTCTGCGGATGGGCGATGTGAAGGACATCTCGATCGAAGACATCGACGCGACGCTCAACGTGAATGTGCGCGCACCGATCGTCGCAGCCAAAGCTGCGATTCCGCATCTGAAGAAGGGTGGACGCATCATTTCGATCGGCAGCTACTTCGCCGATCGCGTGCCGGCATCGATGCTCGGTGTTTACTCCGGTTCGAAGTCCGCGCTCGTCGCGTTCACGCAAGGTCTGGCGCGAGAACTCGGCCCGCACGGGATTACGGCGAATCTGGTGCAACCCGGTTCGATCAATACGGACATGAACCCGGTTGAAGGTCCGTTCGGCCCGACGCTGAAAGCACTGACGGCCACCGGCGAGTACGGCACGGGCGAGGACATCGCACAAGCCGTGGTGTTCCTCGCGAGCGAAAACGCCAGCTATATCACGGGCGCGGCGCTGACTGTCGATGGCGGCGCTAACGCGTAACGCGTAGCTGAGATTTGGGTGTGGTCGGCACGCGCCTGGTTTGTATTCGACAGCGCGTGCCGACAGTATGAAAGTACAACTGCCTGATCCGAAGCCCGTTCTACTGCTCGTTGAACGGGCTTTGTTGTTGACCGAATGGTTGCCCAGCTATTGCTATCGGCCAGGCCACGCATTCATCGCCACTTCAGCCGTGCCGGTCAGTTCCGCTCGCGTCGCGCCATCTCGTGCCTGAATGGCCATGCCTTGAACCACGCCCAGATAAAACCGGCTCAGCTGATCGACGTTCGTCGAGCGGGACAACTCCCCGGACGCGACCGCGCGCTTGATCCCCGACCTGAACGCTTTGAGCCCACCGTGGCGCGCCGTCTTCACGGTCTTCGCTATCGATTCCGCGCATCCGTCGCCGGCCGCCAGGTTCACCATGCAGCCCGACGGAATGCCCGCGCCGCCCGGCAATACCGACGCGGCAGCCAGCAGCACGTTACGCACGCCGTCTTTGGCCGTAGGACCATCTTCGATGTGATCCCAGATCAATGAATCAGCAGCCGCGTTGTAGCGCCCTACCGCTTCGAGATAGAGATCTTCCTTACTTCCGAACGCTGCGTATAGGCTTGGCGAACGAATGCCCATCGCCTCGCAGAGATCATTCATCGAGGTTGCGACAAAGCCCTTTTTCCAGAACACCAGCATGGCTGAATGCAAGGCGGCTTCGCGATCGAATTCCCTCGGTCGACCTGAGGTAGCCATATCAATTCCTTTCTGTGTCGATTGACACATTAATGGACTTCCTGCTGAAAATCAACGACGTGCAGCGGGAAGAACAATCTCACCCGGCGGATGCCCGCAGATAACGCGTCGTTTGCATCAACGGAGCCTTCTAGCTAGTGAACAATTCACTGCGCGCCGCATCCATGATCAACGCGACAGCCGGATGACTGATATGGCGTTCGATCGAAATCGCAAAGAACTCTTCCACGATGGTGTCGATCTGTCCGGCCACCATCAGTTTGTGCTCTGCCTGCAACTGGCTCTCCAGCACCGTGGGGGCGAACAGCAGGCCGCAGCCTTCGCGGCCGAATGCGAGAGTCATGGCTCCGTCGTCGAACTCGCCGACGATGCGCGGTGAAATGGCATGCGACGCCAGCCAGTGATCCAGCTTGCGACGCACCGCGGATTCCGTGCCGGGCAGCAACACCGGCAATTGACCGAGCGATAACGGGAAACGCTTTTTGCCGTTCTGGACCAGCGCCTCAGCGCCGAAGCAACTGAGCGTCGAGCGGCCGAGCGGGTGATTGAACGCCTTGATATTGACGTCGGAGGGAATGGGCGCATCCGCGATGATCAAGTCGAGGCGGTGCAAGGCCAGTTGCGCGAGCAGCGCATGCAGCTTGCCTTCGTGACAGATCATCCGCAGCGACAGCGACGCGTTCAGCGCGGGTTCCAGCAGCCGGTAAGCAATGGCTTTCGGTACCGAATCCGCGATCCCGACGCGAAACCGCATCGGTGCGCCGGATTCGCTCTCGCGTCGCAGCGCGCTCTCCAACTCCGAGCCCAACGAGAATATTTCGTCGGCGTAATCGAGCGCGAGCCGGCCCGCGTCGGTCAGTTCGATCATGCGCCCGCTTTTCCTGAACAGCTTTTTATCCAACGCCTCTTCAAGCAACTTGATCTGGCCGCTCAGCGTTTGCGGCGAAATATGCAATTGCTCGCCGGCACGGACGATCCCTCCCGCGCGCGCGGCAATCCAGAAGTAATACAGATGCTTGAAGTTCATGTCGCCTCCAACGATCGACAAACCATACGATTTTCTCGAAGTGTCCGCAATAAAAATACGAATTTTCTATTCCGCGGGAGTCAGTTAGATTCAAGTCTCGCAGCTGGGCACCAGTGGGTGACTCATGACAACTGATAGAGGTGACATATGGCATCAGTCGAGCAATTCCTTCGTTCAAAAGCATCCCGGACGGTGTGGTCGACGCAGGCGTCAGCGTCGGTGTACGACGCGATCGCGATCATGGCGTACAGGCAGATCGGCGCGCTTATCGTCGTACACGATGGGCGTATGGCCGGCATCGTCACCGAGCGTGATTACGCGCGGAAAATCGTTCTAATGGAGCGCTCATCAAGGGATACGCCGGTGCGCGACATCATGACGGCGGAGGTGCTCTACGTAAGCCCGCGGCAAACAACTGAAGAATGCATGGCACTGATGACGGCGCACCGGATATGTTATTTGCCCGTGATTGCGGCCGCGCAAGTGGTCGGAATGGTGTCGATCGGCGACCTCATCGCGAATCAGATTTGCGAGCAGGAACAGACGATCCGGCAACTCGAACACTACATCCACGGCAGCGGATTACAGGTCAGTCAGAGTCGACCGATGCCGCAGAGAGTTGAAAGATTCATGACGCCATGACATTACTTTTTGTAATTCCTTAAATGGCTATTGGAAGTGCGATGCGGGCAGTTCCCTGACTCACCGAAAGAGGTTTCTTATGTTCACACAATTGCTCAATCAACTTCGACGCGCTGCCGCCGCGATAACGCGCGGAACCGCGGCGCTCGGTCTGGCGGCAGTGCTTGCGCTCGGCGCGGTGGCGTCGAACGATGCCGAAGCGAAGCGGGTCGGCGGTGGCCAGAGTGTCGGACGCCAGTCGCAGACAGCGTCGCCGTCGGGCCAGGGGCAATCGGGCCAGCAGGCTCAGGCTCAAACGTCGCAGCAGGCTGCACAGCCGGCCGCCACGTCGGCAAACCGCTGGATGGGTCCGCTCGCCGGCCTCGCCGCAGGCTTTGGCATTGCAGCGTTGCTGTCGTCGTTTGGCCTCGCTGAAGAACTGGCGCAGATGCTGGCGAATACGCTGCTGATCGGGCTAGTGGTTGTCGCCGCGGTGATGCTGTTCCGCTTTATCACGAGGCGTCGTCGGCCGGACCTCGCTTATGGACATGGCGCCGCGAACCGGCAGCAAGCGAACGGCTCGCTATTTTCGAATCCGCTCGGGCAGCCGCGGCCCGAAGCGAATCCGCGGAACTGGCCGCACGCAGTGACGGATTCCATCAACACGGCGAAGGTGTCGGATCATCTGCCCAAGGTAGACCAGGCCGTGTTTCTTGGCTTCGCAAAAAGCATGTTCGTGCGTCTTCAAGGTGCGTGGGACCGCAACGAGCAAGGCGACCTGTTCGAGTTGACGACGCCGCAGATGTTCGCGCAAATCAAACAGGATCTGGAAGCCCGCGGCGGCCAGCCAAGCGTGACGGAAGTCACGCAACTCGATGCCGAAGTATTGGGCGAGGAAAACAGTGCGAACGAAACGCTGGTCAGTGTTCGCTTTTACGGCCAAATGCGCGAAGACCACGCGCAGAACGCCCAGCCGTTCCAGGAGATCTGGAACCTCGTCAGGAGCGTGCACGGCGACCAGTCATGGCGGCTGGCGGGTATCCAGCAGATAGATCGTTAGCGGCGGGTGTGGAACCGGCAGCGGCTTGCTGCCGGTTACCACGTCGAGTATTTGTCGCGCGCCCCGATATCTCTGCTCCGTTGTCAGGGCGCCGCTCGTCCGACACTCATGCATGCTAGAGTCCGACGACATCTATTCGCGTGGAGTTATAGATAAATGAAAGCTTTGGGGTCCGCCATTCTGTCGGCATTTCTGGCGATATCGCCGCTCGCTCTCGCAGCCGAACAGCCGGCGCCAACGTATCTGCCGGCGTCGGCCGCCGCGCAACTGGATAAAACATCGGTGATCGTTGAAGGTGCAACCGGTGACAAGGTGAAGTCCACGATCTATGTGTTCATGGACCCGAACTGCATTTTCTGTCACTACGCATGGCAGGCTTTCCAGCCCTACGAGGCCGTTGGACTGCAAGTGCGCTGGATCCCGCTGGGCTTCCTCAAATCCGATTCGCCGGGCAAGGCCGCGGCGTTGCTCGATGCGACGGACGCCTCCGCGCTTTTGCGCGAGAACGAATTGAAGTTCGTGGAAGCCACAGAATCGGGCGGCATCAAGCCCGCGAACCCTGTTTCGTTTTCGGCCCAATCGAAGCTGAACGAGAACACCAACCTGTTCAAGGCAATGGGCTTCGACGGCACGCCTACGATCATTTACAAGACCGCCGATGGCCGCTGGGCTGATACGAGCGGTATGCCGGCGCTGAGTGCGCTGCCCGCGATGCTCAAGCTGCCTGAGCAGGCGGAAAGTCCTTCGCTTCAACGGTTTCGTTGATATTGGAGCGGTGCGGGGAGCGTTACGGCGCTGACCTCGCATCACCGCAAAGCAAACTTTGAATCACCCGCCCGACGAGCCAGCTTCGGGCGGGCGCAGATCCTCCATCGGCGTCCGCGACAGGCTTTGTCATGTGATCAACCATGGTCCGCAATGCGTCAGCCAAGCCGAATCAGCCTGCCCATTCATATATCCACATCGAAGCGCTCGAATCTAGGTGAACCCTAGCAGCCACCTGTGGCGACTATGGTCAATCGACCTTGACAAGTTTTGACTAAAAAACTAGCTTTATAGTCATGCGCACTCAATTTGCCAAATCCATTCCCACCGAGTGGGAGCGCTTCGCTAGCGTGTTCTCGGCCATGGGCGATAGCTACCGGCAGCGGATCATGCTGTTTTTCGAACCGGGCGAGCGCCTGACGATCAAGCAGATCGTCGACTGGCTGCCGTTGAGCCGAACGGCCACGATCCATCACATTCGCGTGCTGCAGGGCGCTGGGCTGCTGAGTGCCAAGAAGGAAGGCCGCGATGTGTATCTGACAGCAAACAAATCGCTGTTGATTAACGCACTCGACACGACGGCCCGATATGCGGAGGAAGTGCTATGAACCGCAACTCGACACGTGGCATCCGTATCTGCGGCACAGGCACCGCGGTACCGGCCAACACGCTGACCAGCGAAGAAATAGACAGGCGTTTCGGTCTGCCCGTCGGCACGATATTCGCGCGCTACGGCGTGCGGACCCGGCACTATGCGAGGAATGAAAACGCGGCGACGCTCGCCGTCGAAGCCTGCGAACAGGCGCTGCAGCGCGCAGGTTTCGATTGGAGCGACATCGACTGCCTGGTTGCATCATCCGCGACGATGGATCAGGCGCTGCCGTACAACGCCGCGATGATTCTCGCGGCCGTCGGACCGGGCGTCGGTCATATCAGTGCGTTCGATATCGGTGCCAGTTGCCTGTCGTTTCTCGTCGGCCTCGATACGATCAGTTATCTCGTGGAATGCGGCCGATATCGCAACGTGATGGTCGTGTCTTCGGACATCGCGACCTTCTCACTCGACTGGACGACACTCGGCGAATCCGCGATCTTCGGCGACGGCGCGGCAGCGGCCATCATCCGTAAAAGCGAGCCCGGCGAGCGATCCTGCATTCTCGCGTCGCAGATCGAGACGCATGCAAGCGGAGCAAACGACTGCCATATCAAGGCGGGCGGCTCTCGTTACCATCCACGCAGACCCGGCGTCGATTTTGGTCCGCTCACCTTCTTCCATATGGATGGGCCGCGCCTCTTCCGGACCGTATCCAGAGAACTGCCCCGTCTCGTTTCGCAGTTGCTCGACGGCGCAGCACTGACACTCGAACAGATTCGTCTTGTGATCCCGCATCAGGCGAGCCGCCTTGCGCTCGATCATCTGTCGAAGCGCTTGCGGATCGAGCCGGCTCGCGTGATGGATATCCTCGCGGAGTCCGGCAATCAGGTTGGCGCTTCGCTTCCTTCGGCACTGCATCGCGCGATCGAAGATAGCCGGATAAAGCGCGACGAACCGCTGATGCTGCTCGGCTCGGGCGCCGGACTGACGCTCGGCGGCATGGTGCTGGTGTACTGACATGCGGATACTCGTGACAGGCGGCACCGGCTTTCTCGGGCGACACGTCGTATGGCGCCTCAATGCAGCGGGCCACGATGTCGTCTTCACCGGCCGCAACCAGCAGCATGCAGCGACCGTAATCGCGGGCGCGAAACGCGCCGATCACGAAACGCGCTTCGTCGAGCTCGAACATGGCGGCGCCCAAAGCCGCGAGACGATGCTTGAAGCCGCGGCAGGCGCCGAAGCCGCGGTCCACTGTGCGGCGCTTTCCTCACCGTGGGGACGACCCGAAGCCTTCCACAAGGCAAACATCGCGTCGACACAGGAAGTGGTTGATGCCTGTCGCGCTCGTGGCGTGTCCCGGCTCGTCCATATCTCGACGCCAAGTCTTTATTTCGATTTCCGCGATCGCATCGGCATCCGCGAAGACGAACCGCTGCCCTCGCCCGTCAACGACTATGCGCGCACCAAGGGCATCGCGGAACAACAGGTCATGCAGTCGTCGCTCGACTCGGTCGTGGCGCTCCGTCCTCGCGCGATCATCGGCCCTTACGACGCCACGCTATTGCCACGGCTTCTGCGGGTTGCGCGCGTATCGCGGCTGCCATTGATGCGCGGCGGCAACGCGCTCATCGATCTGACCTATGTAGACAACGTCATCGATGCAATCGAAGCCGCGCTCTCGGCCGATCTCCGGCGCGCCGTCATCAATATCAGCAACGGCGAGCCGATGCCCGTGCGAACACTATTCGCGATGCTTGCGGACGCATTCAACATCGAGCTACGCGTGCGCCGAGTACCTTATTGCGTCGCCGACGCCGCTGCTACGTTGCTGGAGTGGGCCGCGTCCTTTCGGCAGGATTGGGAGCCGCCCGTCACGCGATATTCAGTGGGACTGCTCGCCTGGTCGCAGACACTCGATCTAACCCGTGCCCGCGATCTGCTCGGGTATATACCGCAAGTGACGCTTGCCGACGGCATCCGGCGCACGGCTGCGTGGGTCAATCAGTCGGAGCAGACGCGCTGATGACGACGACGCTCGGCTTCCACCTGCTTCGGATTGGCCATTGCTCGCATCCCGAGTGCGTGACGCAACGTGGCGGGCGCCTGGGCAGCGTCCCGTTCCCGGCGCTTGCAGGCCTGCTGCTCCATCCGCGCCTCGGCCCGATGCTGTTCGACACAGGCTACAGCAACGCATTCTTCGCGGCGACGCAGCCATTTCCCGAGCGACTGTATCGGCTGGTGACGCCGGTGTCACTGACAGCAGACGAATCGCTGCCCGCGCAGCTCGCCCAACACGGGCTCGCATTGCACGATATCGGGAACGTGTTCCTGTCGCATCTGCATGCCGACCATATCGCCGGCATCGGAGAGTTGTCGAATGCAAGATTCTTCGCAATGCGCGACGAAGTCGATGCAATGCGCCGCGCCTCTCGCATTGGCGGCCTGCGTCGCGGCTATCTGCGGACCTTGCTGCCGAGTTCGTTCGATGCACGCTTGACCTGTGCGGATGATTGCGAGCGCGTCGCGCTGCCGCCCGACATGCATCCATTCGCGCACGGCTTCGACCTGCTGGGCGACGCAAGCGTGATTGGTGTTCCGCTGCCCGGTCATACGCCGGGCCAGCTCGGCATTCTGTTTCAGACAGCGGGTGCGCGGACCGTGTTTCTCGTCGCCGATGCATGCTGGTCCCTCGAAGCTGTCCGGCACGACAAACCGCCGACATGGATCGCGTCGCGTCTGTTCTCCGACAAAAGGGCATACCTCGCGACCTTTGCCGGATTGCGCCATCTGCTAGGCCGCAACGACGCACTCACCATCGTCCCATCGCATTGCGAATTCACATGGAGGCGCGTAGCCCGTGAATTTCACTGACTTCGCCCAGATGATGGGTGCCTTCGCATCGACACGCTACGGTCTTCGCTTCGATGACCGTGCATCGTTCGAGCGCTGGCAGACGCGGCGGCTCGATGCATTCCTGCAGACGCGGCTAAAGCAGGCGAGCTTCTATCGCGACTACCCATGTCGCGAGCTTGCCGCACTACCCATCGTCGACAAGGCATTCACGCTGCAACGCTTTTCCGCGTTCAACACCCGCGGCATTGCACTGGAGACGGCATTGGCAGCGGCACGCGCTTCGGAGGAAGCCGGCGTACTGCCAGCGCAATTCGATTCGGACCTCACGGCGGGACTGTCGAGCGGCACCAGCGGCCGTCCCGGCGTCTTTCTCGCGAACGCATCGGAGCGCGCGAAGTGGGCGGGCATCATGCTCGACCGCACGCTCGATCGCGACCTGCTCAGGCTGCTCGCCACACGTGCGAAACCGCTCCGCGTCGCGTTTTTCCTGCGCGCAAACAGTTCGCTCTATACGACGTTGCGCAGCCGCCGCATCGACTTTCGCTTCTTCGATCTTCAGGCGGGAGCACATACCCACATCGATGCCTTGGCCGGCTTTGCGCCGGAAGTGCTCGTCGCGCCCGCGAGCGTGCTCGGCTGGCTTGCAGTTGAAACGCTTGCGGGACATCTGCGCCTGTCGCCGCGCAAGGTGATCTCGGTCGCGGAAGTTCTCGAGCCCGACGATGAAACGCTTATCCGCGACGCGTGGAGCAAACCCGTTCATCAACTGTATCAGTGCACCGAGGGCTTTCTCGGCTACACATGCTCACATGGCACGCTGCATCTGAATGAAGAATTCGTGCATGTCGAGCCTGAATGGATCGACGATGCACGCACGCGGTTCATCCCTGTCATCACGGACTTCACACGTCGCACGCAGTTGATCGTCCGCTATCGGCTCGACGATATTCTGCGTGTGCGAGCGACGCCCTGCCCGTGCGGACGCGTGACGATGGCGCTCGATGCCATCGACGGCAGGCTCGACGACGTGCTGTGGCTGCCGTCCCGCCACGGCGGTCCGCTGCTTCCGCTTTTTCCTGATTCAGTCCGGCGTGCCGTCGCACGTTGCGGCGCGGCCGTCGACGACTACTCGCTCGTGCAGTATGGACGCACATTGTCGCTCGGCGTTCGAGGTTCGGAGACTGCGTTCCCTTCGATCCAGCATGCGCTCGACGACCTGATCGCATCGCAGGGCATGTGCAGTCTTCCATACCGGCGCGCCGCGCTTGATCTACGGTTACCGGCGGCAAAACGCAGGCGGATCGTCTGCGCCACGAAGCCATCGGCTGATGACGAAATCCCTTCCTTCGGTCGCGATCACCCATGAAAAGTAAGGTGCTCATCCTTGGCGGACGCGCACCCGTGGCGCTCGATCACGCCCGGCGTTTCGCGCGTCAGGGCTGGCAGGTCACGGTGGCGGACAGCATCCCTTGCCTGATCAGCGGAGCGTCGCGCGCAGTCGATGCATCGCTGCGGATCGCTTCGCCACGCCATGCCCCCGCGCAATTCGCCGCCGATCTCGCCAGTGCCTGCGACAGACATCGCTTCGATCTGATCCTGCCGACATGCGAGGAGGTGTTCTTCCTGTCGCGATACCGGCGGCAACTGCCCGATCAGGTACGTGTGCTTGCCGATGACTTCGACACGCTGCGCGCGGTTCATAGCAAATGGCAGTTCCTTGCGCTCGCGCGAGGCTGCTGCGTGAACGTGCCGGACTCGACGCTCGTCGGTTCGATTCACGAGGCGCGTGAGTGGGCACAAGGTGCGCCCATCGTGCTCAAGCCGGAATTCTCGCGATTCGGCGTGCACGTGCGGCTTTACGGATATGGCGTGCCAGATGATGCACCGCCCCTCCCTTCGCTCGGCAACTGGGTCGCCCAACGTTATGTGAGCGGCACTGAATACTGTTCATACAGCGTCGCCGATCGGGGGCAGTTGCGGGCGCACAGCCTCTACCGACCCACCTGGCGCATGAACAGAAGTTCGAGTTTCTATTTCGAGCCCGCACGAATCGAAGCGATCCACACATTCGTCGCGAACTTCGTGCGCAAGCTCGACTTCACCGGACAGGTGTCGTTCGACTGGATTCAGGATGCCAGTGGAAACGTGAGCGTACTCGAATGCAATCCGCGTGCGACGAGCGGCTGTCATCTGTTTCCGCTCGACGCGCCGCTTCCCGCGGCACTCGCCGGCACGCTCGATCAGTGCATCGAACCCCGCGCGGCAGCACCACGCATGATCAGCGCGGTCATGCTGAGTGCGGGGCTGATCGATGCGTGCCGGCGCCGTGACGTGCGCCGCTGGTCGCGCGACTATCGCAATGCAGCCGATGTAATCGGCGTGCCGGACGACCGGCGTCCGATTGCAGGTGCACTCATCGACCTGATGTCGTATGCGCGGCTCGCGCTTGCGCAGCGCTGCAACATGCGGGAAGCAGCGACGCGAGATATCGAGTGGGACGGCGAAGCGCTGCCTGACGTATGAACGTAACCGGCATGGGTGAAACCCTCTACGCGCCACAGCAATGCTTCGTCGAACTGGCGACTGCATTCTCGACCCTTCATGCAGGCGTTGAAACGCAAAAGTTCGTTCGCAACGTCGACGTGCGCATCGAGTCCGTCACGTTCGGCGGCATGCCGTTTCCCGTGACGATCAACGACATCGATAGTGAAAACGCGTGGGTGTGCTCGCCACTGACGACCTATAGCAGGTACGCACTGGAAGAAACGCGCCGCCTGTTTCCCCGCGCGCTCGCATGGCCACTGTGCGGTGTGATCGGCACGGTAGACCGCTGGTTGCGCAATGCAGGAATCGATCAGGCGGTATCGATCAATAACTGGCTGCTCAGCACGAACCTCTATCCGTCGACCGAGAGCCTCGATTTTGCGGCGATACGTGAGGCGCTGAAGTCGCGTTGGCCTGGACATGCTATCTGGTTTCGCTCGCTGAATTACATGCAGCACGCCGAGTGGCTTCACGCGCTCGAACGCGCGGGATTCGAACTGATTCCCACGCGTCAGGTTTATCTGTTTCATGACATCGATCGATGTGCCGCGAACCATCAGAACCTGCGACGCGATCTGAAGCATCTGATCTCGACACCGCTGCATCGCGTCGCGGGCCACACATTCTCCGACACGGATTTTACGGAAAGCGAGCGGCTATACAGCCTGCTCTATCTCGACAAGTATTCCCGGCTGAATCCTCACTATACGGCGACGTTCCTGAAAGCATGGCAACGCAACCGGCTACTGGACCTCACCGGCTTCAAAGACGATTCGGGGAAACTGCGCGCCGTCGTCGGTATCTTTGCGCAAGGCCGATTGCTGAGTGCGCCTATCGTCGGATACGACACATCGGCGCCCGTCTCGGATGGCTTGTACCGGCTATTGATGGCGCACGTTCTGTCCGAGACTCGCGAACGATCGGGCATCCTCAACCTCAGCGCGGGCGCGGCCCACTTCAAACGGCTTCGAGGTGGCGAACCGGCAATCGAATATAGCGCGGTTCTCTCGGAACATCTGCCGGATTCGTTGCGTCGCGCGCTGCGGCGCCTTCGACTCCTCACTCAACATCTCGGCGTGCCGCTGATGCGGCGCTTTCAGCTATGACTCCATGGAATGCGACGCTGTTGCGTAGCTGGTTCGTCGTCGCGCGGTCACGGCAGGTCGGCGACAAGCCGCTCGCTGTGACGCTTCTCAACCGTCCGCTCGTGATCGCCCGCGATCGCGAAGGCACGCTGATGGCGCTCGACGATTGCTGCCCTCATCGCCACGTTCCGTTGTCGCTTGGGCGAATGACGGACGACGGCTTGCAGTGCGCGTATCACGGCTGGACCTTTCGGGCCGATGGTCGCTGCGTGTCGGTGCCGGGCCTCGTGCCACCCGCTTGCGCGCCGGCTGCACGAGTGGGCAGCGCCAGCGTGATGGAAAACGATGGCCTCGTGTGGGTAAGACTCGACGGCCACGGAACGACACAGAACGGGACGCTGCCCGCGTTCCTTCATCGGCTTTCGCCATCGAGTCGACGTTTTGTTTGGCAGTCGACATGGCGTGCGCGCGCAGTCGATGCGCTTGAAAATTTTCTGGACGCACAGCACACGCATTTTGTGCATGCAGGACTGGTTCGCAGTGTCCAGAAACGCAACATCGTTGAAGCGACGGTATCGAAAACGCCGGGCTCGATCCAGGTGGATTATCGCGGGCAACCGACGCAAAGTGGATGGTTGTACAGACTCTTCGAATCACCTCGCGAAATCGAACGCGCCCACTTCTGCGCCAGCGCAGCGGGTACGGCACAACTGGAGTATCGGTATCAGAACGGAAGCGCACTGTATTTCACGCTTCATTTCAGCCCGATCGATGAAACGCGCGTGCGCGTGCACGGAACGCTTCACGTCGAGAACAGATGGGCGCCTGCATGGGCGTTACGACTGATCGCATGGCCGTTCTTGCGACGGGTATTGGCACAGGATCAGGCGATCGTCGAGGCGCAGCAAAGGAACAGAGAGCGCTTCCGAAGAGGCGAAGGGATATGCAGCGAACTGGACCTCGTAAAACCTGTTCTTGATGCAACGTGGTTACAGAGCAGTAGTCCGTGCAACGTTGTGTCCGTCGTGTCGATGAGCATTTAGTATCGGAGTACGCCACCCCGGCGCCGACGAATCGCGGAACGACTCCTTCGGCGTTAGCACGTTGGCTGATTCAGGATTAGCATCGTACGACACCAACTCCGCTCGCCGGATGAATTGCTGCACCTTCGATACTTGCCGAGATGGAACGTGCCGACTATGAGTCCGGACGAAGCCCGGTCTGTTGGGTTTAGTGGGCAATCGAGCGTCCTCGACGCAGCAGGCGTTCAGACTGGTAAAGTGAGCCCCGTCCCAGTTTTTCTGTGAAGTTGGATTCAGTCTTGCTGCTTTTTCCTTCATCGGGCATACGCGGCCCAACTTTCTAGCGAGTGTGAACCGTGCATCAGGACTTACTCGACGCGCTGACCATCATTGGTGCAATTTCCTCCGTCAGCCGCCTGAAAATCGAAGCCAAGCTACGCGATCTGTCGCAGCGGGAACAGTTGCAGATCGTCGACCTGATCAAAAGCGCGGATAACCTCGCGTATTTCTGGCAGGGAAGCTGGGTGCAAGCGGCGCGCGCCTGGCTGCTAGCGCGTGTAGCGCAGTGGGCCGCGCCGGGCATGTTCCTGCCACCCCGCGACGCCCAGGCGCAAATGGCCGGGTGGGTCGGGCAGTTGCGCGCGATGGCGGAAACAGTGGTGCGCCGGCAGTTGCTCGATCTGGTCACCGGTCGCGCTACGCTGGACGCGTTGGCGCTGGCGCAGTGCAATATCGAGCGGCAGCTATGGCAGCCGGACTCGGCTTTTACCGAACCGCGAAGGCACAGCGACGACAAGTTCTGCTATCTCGTCCATGCGATGCGCCCTACTACCGGACTGGGTGTGCCGGCACCGGACACGCTGCAAATGCACGAGTACACGGTGCAAAAGCTGGGGCACTTCATCGAGACCGGCGACGACCGTTCGCTGACGCTGAAATCCGCCGCGCTTTACCTGAGCAATCCCAGCGTAATCGAAGCCGAGATGCTCAGTTGCTCGCTGATCAGCGAAAAGCATAAGAAGCTCTATGGAAACTTCAGCTTCGGTTTTATCCTCAAGGCGCCCAGCACCAATATCTGCATGGCAAGCAAGAGTGATCTGGCGATTTCCAACTCCAAGGCGCGCGCCGCCGTGCTGGCCATGCAGCCTACTCCGTTGCACCGGCTGGTGCAGGTAGACGACTTCCTGGAGTCGCTGCTTGGCATGTATCAGCAACCGCTGCCCTCGCCGTCACAAGTACTCGAACTCAGTCTGCCCACCGGCCACAACGAAGTGGTGGTGTTGGGTTTTGCCGGCACCGCGCGGGTGAAAGTGGCCGGGATCTTTATCAAGGTCACCGGCAAGAACATGCTGTGGCAATCCTTCGTGAAGGATGACGCCGCACATCAACTGCGGGACATGATTCTGATGTGCGCCGACATGTGCAAGGTGCCCATCGTGCCGATTCAGGACGACAACGTCGAATGTCCGGGCTCGGAGATCGGCTTCCATGAATGGTTGAAAGGAACGAAGAAATCGCCTGCCCCCAGCAACAGCCCGTCGATCCAGGCGACACCGTCGATGCCGATGTCTGGTTCGCCGTCGCTGGTGGTAGGCGACATGGTTTCGGTCTACCGCGATCAAAACGTCATCCGCGAATACGACATGATTGCCATCCGCGGGGATGCCCGTTTGTACCTGGAGCAAGGCATGACTCCAGAGCAGGTGCATCGGCGTTTACACGATAAGGATGGCCTGCCGCACGCGGTGGTGGAGCGTGCACTCGCGTTGCTGGGGCATCGCAATTACATGTAAAGCCCTGCTTCTTTGACGGAACATCAGTCCACCTCGACCGCTTATCGCTCCACTCATTCCATCTCGGCGCATCGTTCCAGCCCGTGACCGTCGCTCGTCGCGATGCTCGCCGGCCAGATGCCGGTGTCAGGTACAAACACGCGGCATTCCTCGGTCGATGCGCCGATCGTCCACCATCACGATCCCAGCACGACGACCGGATGAAGCGGCGATCCAGGGCCTTGCGTATCCGGCGTCCGCTTCATCCCACGCATCGTTTGGCGATACCAGTGCGGAATAGTCGCGCCAAACAGACCGCCGATCGCCGCACTCAATATCATCGGCATCCAGGGCTGCGGCGGAGTACGCCAATGCTCGGCATGGAGGTCCGCGGCAATCCATGTAATGACGAGATAGCCGACGAGTGCCATGCCGCAAGCGACACCTACGCTCTCGGCCGCTCTCAGCCAGCGAGGATCGCGCTCTTCAAGGGCGTAGTTGTCGCAAGCAAACGCAAGCAGAACGGCCAGCGCGGTGGACAGAACGAGCCATTTACTCTGCACGCTGAATGGAACGAGCGACTCGGTGTGAGGCACGGCCAATCTGATTGCATAGACGATTGCCGATAGCGAGAACACCACGGTTAGCGTAAGCAGCCCCGAGATAAGGTAGGCGAGCACCGGCCGTTCGCGCTCGTGGCAACGATTGGCAAAAGCCCAAAGTTGCTTCGGGATAACGGCAAACGCAGCGGCGACACAGTGGTTGATCGCGATGAGTAGGCCTATCGTGAGCCGCCGGGTCATTGCGCCGCCGTCATGCGGCGCCGTGAGCACCGCCACCGCGGCGAACAGCACCACCACGGCGAGCCAGTTGAGTGCGAGAACATTGAGCGGGAATGCAACGCCTCTCAACGCAGTGATCTCGAAGCCCAATGCCTTGAGTTTGTCGGCGATCTGCGCTTCCCTGTTATTGCTGTCAAGCAGTATCCGGGCAGCCATCAGCCGGACGTCCTCATAGGCCGCCGAGGTCAACGCCGAATACGTCCTGGTGGAATCAGGGAGCACAGCAAGCTGCTGAGGCGAAAGCTGCGCAACGACCGTGAAAAAGCCGACGCATTGGGCAAAATAATTCTTCATGCGCTTTTCGAATGCATCGACATCCTCCGCAAAATCCGCCTCGAAACGCGCGCGGGCCTGATATTTCTTCAGCCAGACATAGAGAACAAGGATTCGTGTAAAGCGATACTGCTGTGGAGCCCCATCCTTGTCGGTACTGATTTCCGCGACCAGCGCGGTTGGCAGATCCTCGCTCTCGCGAATGTACTCCCGGGCTTCTTCGACAAGACGCTCGGGCATCTCGAACGGCGCATCCTTCATGCGTTGTGCCCAGCGCACAGCGCCAAATGGAATCTCGCCCATTCGATGGAAAAGCGCGAGGATCTTGTCATCGATTCCGTGCAGGATCGGCACGGAAGGCAACAACGTGGTGAGCATCAACGCGGCGACGAGGGGCGCTTCCAGTCCATCGATTTTCGTGCCCTCGGTGCCCGTTGGATGCAGTATCGATAGCCACTGGGGGTTTTGCTGGATCGCCAGCGTGAGACCGGTCCACAGGCCCGCGCAGGACAACACGTACATCACGGAGCTTGCCAGGTACTGGAAGCGGCTGGTTTGAGAACGTACAGCCCTGGGCGTATTAAACCGGCTCCAGGCATAAAAGCCGACGAGAAGGCAAGCGAGCACGTGGCTCGCCGGCAAATGCGCGATGAAATTCAAGCCCATCACTCACCTCCATGTGAAGCACTCAGTGGCGAAACTGCGAGTCACGGGCAAGCGCGTTGGCGTGACGGTGACCACAGGCAATCAGGGAAAAAGCCCGCACCGCAGGCTCACGGGAGTTCTGCAAAAGCCGCACCAAGCGTGCGAGCGGGCCATGATTAGCGAGGGCTTTCTCGCGCGGACGTCAAGGTCCGATGAGCGTCGGGTCGGCAGTAATGTTCAGGAGAACCTTGCCGGCGAAGCGCCTCGAGCATCTGGCGCACGACTGGAATCGCCGTTTTCTCCTGATCACAAAAGCAACCCGAAGATGCGATTGCGCGCGCTGGACGGAGCGTCGGACTAGCACAGTGTCGCTGTCGGAACGACAGGTTCGTTGGTCTGTTGGTATTGGCCCAACAGTGGATGAATGCATGGCCAACGCGCTGCACTCTGGCAAGCGAACGGCCATTTGCACGGCAAAGCCGGCTCATGAACGACCGACAGGGGCCGTGGCTTCAACCTGTCGACGCAACCCACTACAGCCCGCGAGAGCGGCGAATACTCATCCCGCGCCGATCAGGGTTACCGTTTGCCGCTACCGCTACCACCAGTAGGCTTGCCCCCAGGCTTACGTGAACCCGCAGCCGCCTTGCTGGCGGGTTTGCTGCGCGGCTTCTTCACGCTGAATGGGCTACCGCTAGTAAAACGTGCGCTTTCACCCGCAGCCACATCGCGCGGCACCTCGGGCTTGCGTTTGCTTTCGCCACCTTGCGCCCCCGGCTTCTTGCCGGGCACCTGCACAGCACCCTGCGCAGCTTGCGGCACCTTGGGCTTCTTCGGTTTTTTGGGTTTCTTGATGATCTGGCCCGTCGCGCTGGTTTGCGGCACGCGGTGCTCGGCTTCAAAACCCGGCTCTTCTTTACGCGGCAGCGTCTGCCGGATCAACGCCTCGATTGCGGCCAGTTGCGGCGCTTCATCGGCGCAGACGAGCGACACCGCCACACCGCTTGCGCCCGCGCGGCCGGTGCGGCCAATACGGTGCACATAGTCTTGCGCGACGATCGGCAGATCAACATTGATCACGAGCGGCAAGTCGTCGATATCCAGCCCGCGCGCAGCCACATCGGTGGCCACCAGCATATTGACTTCGCCGGTCTTGAAGCGCTCCAGCGCGCGCAGGCGCGCGGGTTGCGGTTTATCGCCGTGGATGGTGTCGACCGCGTAGCCCGCTTCATCCAGCACGGCTGCCAGGTAGTCCACGCCATTGCGGGTTTTGACGAACACCAGCGCGTGTTCCCAGTTGTTTTCGGCCACCAGGTGCATGAACAGATCAGGCTTGTTCTTTTTATCCACCGGCACGACCCACTGCTTGATCCTGGCCGCGGTGGCATTGGGCGGGCTGACGCTGATATCGACCGGGTCGCGCAGAATGCCCGCCGCCATCGCGCGGATATCGTCGGTAAACGTGGCGGAAAACAACAGCGTCTGGCGCTGCGTGGGCAACGCCGCAAACACGGCGTTGAGTTCGCGCGCAAAGCCCAGATCCAGCATGCGATCAGCTTCATCCAGCACCAGCGTTTGCACCTGATCGAACTGCACCGCGTTCTGGCGATTGAGATCCAGCAGACGGCCCGGCGTGGCAACGAGCACGTCCACGCCTTTGCGCAACTTCATCATCTGCGGGTTGATACTGACACCGCCGTAGGCGGCCAGAAATCGCAAATCGAGGCCTTTGCCATAAGCGATAAAGCTTTGCAGCACCTGCTCAGCCAGTTCACGCGTGGGCACCAGCACCAGCACGCGCGCGCGGTTGCTGGACACCGACGGGCCGTGCTGCACCAGCCGTTGCAATAGCGGCAGCGCAAAACCCGCCGTTTTGCCGGTGCCCGTCTGCGCCGCGGCCATGACGTCCTTGCCACTGAGCACCACGGGAATCGCCTTGGCCTGCACCGGCGTCGGGGTCTGGTAATTGAGGTCCTGCACATTACGCAGCAACGCATCGATCAGGCCAAGCGAGGCAAAAGACATGGACGTATTCCGGGCTAAAACCGCAATTCTAGCGGTTGCCGCGCGGATTGCATCGCGCACCGATCGATTGTCATGCACGCGCGGTCAGCGCGGACGGCCCCCCTACCGAACCGCCACTTCGCAACCCGAAGCCGACTCAATCGCCGGATGCCCAACTGGCTGCAAATCGTCGAGCCCGTCGATATTCTCCCGATTCAGCACTGCACGGGCTCTGTTCAGATCGAGTTGCCCTTCCCAGCGCGCCACCACCACAGTCGCGACACCATTGCCGATCAGGTTCGTCACTGCGCGAGCTTCGTTGAGGAAGCGGTCGACGCCGAGCAGCAGTACCAGACCTTCAACCGGAATCTTGTGCATCGATGCGAGTGTGGCAGCCAATGCAACGAACCCCGCTCCGGCGACCCCAGCCGAGCCTTTCGATGTCAGCAGAAGCACGCCGAGTACAAGCAACTGGTCCCAGATGGACAGATCGATGTTCATCGCCTGAGCAATGAACAAGGCCGCCATCGTCAGATAGATTGCCGTTCCGTCCGCATTGAACGTGTAGCCGGTGGGCAATACCATCCCGACCACGGGACGCGAGCAGCCCATCTTCTCCATCTTGATCAGCATCTGCGGCAATACCGCTTCCGTCGACGCCGTGCCGAGCGTGATCAGGATTTCGTCCCTGATGTAGCGGAGATATTTCCACAGCGACAGCCCGCACATCTTCAGCACGAGACCGAGTACCACAACGATGAAAACAATCGAGGTCAGATACAGGCAAAGCATCAGCTCGCCGAACGACGCGAGTGTGCCGATTCCGTACTTGCCGATTGTGAAGGCCACGCCGCCGAATGCGCCAATCGGTGCAACGTACATCACGATCCGCACGACGCCGAACATGCCTTGCAGAAACATGTCGAGCATATCGACGAAAGGCGCGGTTCGCGGACCCAGTTTCGCAAGCGATATCGCCAGCAGAACCGAGAAGAAAATGATCGGCAGCATTTCACCGTTGGCGAATGCCCCGACAATGCTATTGGGAACGATGCTCATGAAAAATTCGAGCATCCCATGTTGCTTTGCCGCGTGCGTATAAGTGGCGATCGCCGAGCCATCGATATGCGACGGATCGATATTCATCCCGCTGCCGGGCTTGATCACATTCACGACGACCATGCCGATCACAAGTGCGATCGTCGATGCAACTTCAAAGTACAGAACCGCCTTGACGCCGACTCGACCCGCTTCGTGAAGGTCATTCATGCGCGCGATGCCGACGACGACCGATGCAAAAATGATCGGTGCCAGCAACATCCGGATCAACTTGATGAACAGATCTCCGAGCGGCTTCATTTGTGAGCCGATATCCGGATAGAAATGCCCCACCAGGATGCCGGCGACAATGCCGATCAGAACCTGTACGTAGAGCCTGGAAAGGGTTTTCCTGAGTTTCGAAACCAGCATGCCTGTCTCCTGGGACTGGTGTCTTTGGTGGAAAAGCGGCGAGCGACATCACTGCGAAGCGCAGTCTGCTGTGATGAGCGCGGCGGTCTTTCGCGTGCGACGAATTGTTTTTATTTTTCGCCGCACCGGCGCGAAGCACCGGTGCGTTTGCAACTGCCCAGCGCTATGCGGAGAGCTTTTTCATTTCGACGATCAGATCGGACTTGCCTTCGAAGCCGATGCCGGGAAGATCGGGCATCGTGATATAGCCGTTATCCACCTTGACGCCATCGGGGAATCCACCGTACGGCTGGAACAGATCCGGATAGCTTTCGTTACCGCCCAGTCCAAGGCCGGCAGCGATATTCAGCGACATCTGATGGCCGCCATGCGGGATGCAGCGGCTCGGCGACCAGCCATGCTCGCGCAACATGTCGAGCGTGCGCAGGTATTCGACGAGGCCATAGCTCAGTGCGCAGTCGAACTGCAGCCAGTCGCGATCGGCACGCATGCCGCCGTAGCGAATCAGGTTGCGCGCGTCCTGCATCGAGAACAGATCTTCGCCGGTCGCCATCGGATTGGCGTAGTAGTTGCGCAGCGTGGCTTGCAACTCGAAGTCGAGCGGATCGCCCGGTTCCTCGTACCAGAACAGATCGTATTGCGACAGCGCCTTCGCGTACTGGATCGCGGTATCGAGATCGAAGCGGCCGTTCGCATCGACAGCGAGCTTCTGACCATCCTGCAGCACGCTCAGGATCGAGTCGATACGGCGCAGATCTTCATCGAGGGATGCACCGCCGATCTTCTTCTTCACCACCGTGTAGCCCCGGTCGATATAGCTGCGCATTTCGTCTTTCAGCTTCTCGTGATCCTGGCCGGGGTAGTAATAGCCACCCGCCGCGTACACGAAAATCTTGCGATCCGGCTGACCATTGCCGTAGCGATCGGCGAGCAACTGAAACAGCGGTTTGCCTTCGATCTTCGCGACGGCATCCCAGATCGCCATATCGATCGTGCCGATCGCGACCGAGCGCTCACCGTGACCGCCGGGCTTTTCGTTGGTGAACATCGTGGCCCAGATCTTGTGCGGGTCGAGATTGTCGCCCGTATCGTTGACCAGCGATGCCGGATCGGCTTCGAGAATGCGAGGGATAAAGCGCTCGCGCATCATGTTGCCCTGACCGTAGCGGCCATTCGAGTTGAAGCCGTAGCCGACCACGGGCTTGCCGTCGCGGATCACGTCCGTGATCACGGCGACCAGACTCAGCGTCATCTTGCTGAAGTCGATATAGGCGTTGCGGATCGGGGAACTGATAGGAACGGTTTTTTCGCGGATTTCAACGATTCTCACGGCACTGTCTCCAGAGGTTTAGACGAGTATTGCGTCACGTCAGCTGCAATATGGGAGGTAGCTTAGCGGTGAAAAACGCTGCTAGACTGCACTTTCATTCATTTCATTTTTCACATCTGGTGAATACTGAAACCCAAACCGCCACCGATTTCGAGTTTTTCATTTTGCTTGCAAAGCTCCGGAGCCTGTCCGGCGCGGCGCGAGCGCTCGACCTTTCGCCGCCTGCCGCGACGAAGCGGCTCGGTGTGATCGAGCAACGCCTGGGTGTGCGTCTGGTGAATCGCACCACGCGAAGCGTGAGTCTCACGCCCGAAGGCGAAACGTATCTGCGCTACGCGTCGCAGATCGTCGGTCAGGTCCGCGAAATGGAAGAAGCGATTTCCGGAGCGAAGCGCGACCCGCACGGACTTCTGCGCATCAACGCGACCCTCGGATTCGGGCGGACGACGATCGCGCCGATCGTGTCGGAGTTTGCGAAGCGCTTTCCCGCTGTCGAGATTCAGTTCGAGGTGACGGACCGGCCCGTCGATCTGACCGAAGGCGCGTTCGATATCGCAATCCGATTCGGCGAATTGCCCGATAGCCGCCTCAGTGCCCGGCGGATCATGAGCAATCGCCGCTTTCTTTGCGCGTCGCCGAAGTACCTGGAAAAGTTTGGAACGCCGGAACGGGTCGAGGATCTCGCGCAGCATCGGTGCATCATTCATCGACAAAACGATGATGCGTACGGCGTCTGGCGTTATATCGTGAACGACCATACCGAGGCCATCAAGGTGAAAGGTGCGCTTTCAAGCAACGACGGTGACATCGCGCTTCGCTGGGCATTGGACGGACATGGCATCCTGATCCGCTCGGAATGGGATCTGGCAAAGTATGTGCAGAGTGGGCGGCTTAGTCTGGTATTGCCGAATACCGTGCTGCCTTCCGCCGATCTTTTCGTTTATTACCCGCGGCAGAAGAATCAGACCGCTCGTGCGAGAGCGTTCATCGACTTTCTGGTTGGCCGGTTTCAGGCGCCGTTCACGCCGGTTGATACGGGTGTCGAACCGCGTGAAAGGCAGAAGCGAAGCGCTCGCAAATGAGTTCGCGTGGCGACGTATCGATCAACGACTACCAGTTGAATAGAGCGTGTTATGACTACTCCATTTTCCGGCGGATGTGCATGCGGATCCATCCGCTATGTATGCGCGCGCGCGCCCGTTGCGACGCTGAACTGCCACTGCCTGGACTGCCAGCGCTCGAGTGGTGCTCCTTTTGCTTCCGGCTTCATCGTGCAGGTGTCGGATGTGACGATCACCGGCACGCCGAAGACGTACTCGGTTCGTGCCAGTAGTGGCAGGCTCGCTACTCGCAGCTTTTGTTCCGATTGCGGCTCTCCTTTGTTCACGCATGGCGAGGCGGCTCCGGAAGTTATGTCTATTCGTTTCACTACGCTGGATGATCAGTCGGAATTTCAGCCGATGCTGGATATCTGGACGTCTAGCGCGCAACCGTGGGTTTGTCTTGATCAGGCGATGCCTCGTTATTCTGAGTCGCCGTAGTCTGGTTGTTGCAGAAACGGATTTCCGCGATCGACCCTTAGCCGTGGTCTAACTCATACAACCGCAGCGGCCGCTTGCTGGATGCGATGGTCATCGACGCAATCGGACGTCGAGGGACGTACTCATAGCTCGCAAGCTGCTTAATCAGATCGTCCGTTTGATGTCTGGTATCACGCACTCATTGCCCTCTTTACAGCAGTGCCGGTCTGTATCGACTCGTTCCGTTGATCAAGATCAACCCGCCATATTGGATAGGCGCGACGATCCAACCAAAGGACAGGCCGCTCGCAAGATTCAACGACCGTGATGAGGGCCCGACGCGAGGGTGCGCAGCCCCCTGTTTCCAACAGATGATTGAGCACACACCGTGGTGATCACGCTGGGGCCTGTTCACGCCGAGGCTTGGCACCCCTGAGCAGGTCCGCAATCGTTATTGCCAATGAAACTCAATCGGTCGACGTCGTGTAGGAGGCAAACATGAAGAAGCTGGTGATACTGATCGGGCTCGTGCTCTCCACAAGTGCATTTGCGGAGTGCGCGACAAATTCGCGCGGTGAGACTGTGTGTGGCAACGGGCAGACGGCTGGCGGTTACAACCGGAATTCCGGAACGGCATGGTCGGCCCAGAAAAATCAGAACGGGGTTACGACGACGCAGACAAACCGGGGTGGGCAGGCAAAAACCATGAACGGCAAAGGCGTAGCCAAGGGACCCGGCGGCACGACCTGCTACCGCACCGCGAATAGTCACGGCTGCAATTGAATGCGCCTTCATCGCCCCGCGCTTCCGGCAACCGCCATTCTGTTCGCGCGACTGGCTAGTATTTGCCGGTTAGCTCGACCGTAACGAAGGCCGTTAGCGGTGGGCGGTGTCAAGCCACTCTGCGAAGATCTCACGCCAACTTCCGTTGAGACCGCTTGTCATCGGCTATCGACATTCCGATACGCCCGGCGTTGTACCAGGCACGCCTCCTTGTTCGTTTCCTGGGTCAAACGCTTAGGAGAGGGATATGAGTAAGCTGGCTGCCATGTGCAAGCATGAGTTCATGGAGATGCTGCCACCGACCATCTTCTTTTTTGTGATTCTTCACATCGTCGCGTTGGTCCGCACGTTGATGTCGGAGGGTACCTTGCCGTCGTGGCATACCTCGGGCACGGTCACCATCGTCGCGCTGATCCTCGGCAAGTCGGTATTGGTCGCGAACATGTTGCCTTTCATCAATTGTTTCCCCGAAAAGCCGCTGATCTGGAATGCGGGCTGGAAGACCTTGATCTACACGCTCGTGGCGCTGGTCGTGCATTTTCTTGAACACTTGTACGATTACTGGAAGCTTTCGCCAAGTCTCGTGGTTGCCTATCACAAGCAGCTCACCGAACTTAATTGGGCCCATTTTTGGGCAATTCAGATTCTTCTCGTGACCCTGATTCTCAACTACTGCGTGCTGGCGGAACTGTCCCGTATCATCGGGCGCCAAAAATTCAAAGCGATTTTCTTTGGCCCGATGCCGACCAATCCAGCGGGACAGGCCACCATGTAATGGCTGGACTTCACCCCCCTTCAGCCGAAATAGCTTCAACCTCCCCCACCAGATAATCGACCAACGCACGAGCCGCCGGACGTATAGCCCTGCCCGGCGGAAACACTGCATGTATCTCGACGGGTTCGAGCTGCCAGTCCCGCAGTATCTGCACGAGGCGCCCATCCGCGATCTCGCTGCGGCATCCCCACAAACCCACCGGCAAGATGCCGAGCCCGGCGACCGCCGCGGCCGTCGCGCCTTCGTTCACGGTCGTCGTGACGCGGCCTTCCGCGCGAAACGCAGCCTCCAGTCCGTCCTTTCGCAGCACCCAGCCTAACGACGCCACGCTCGATGGGCCCAGCACAAACGTATGCCGAGCCAGATCGGCTGGATCGACGGGGCTGCCGGCGCGAGCGAGATAGCTCGGCGCGGCAACCAGCAGTCGCGGCGAACGTCCGATCAGTCTCGATCTGGCGCTCGAATCCGGCAGAGCGCCGAAGCGGATCGCCACATCCGCGCCTTCCGCAATCAGGTCCTGCCGATCGTCCGACATCAACAGGTCGACGTGCAACGCGGTATGCGACTCCATGAAGCGTCCGATGCGAGGAATGACCTCGCGAATACCGAAGCTCGTGGATAGCCCCACGCGCAGGTGTCCGCGCAGTTCGGAACTGCCGCGCGCGACATGGTCGGCTTCATCGAGCGCTTCGAGAATTGCCTCGACGCGCATCAGATAGTCGACGCCCGCCTCGGTGAGTTTCACCGCGCGGGTGCTCCGGACAAAGAGCACCGTGCCCACGTCCGCCTCGAGTTCGGAAATCTGCCGCGATACGGATGGCTGGCTGATGCCCAATTCGCGGCCCGCCTTCGTAAAGCTCGACGTACGCGCGACGCGGATGAACAGCCGCAGCACCGAGAGTTTGTCATTCATTTGACTGGCGAATAACTGAAAGTCATCTAGCCATTCTACCCGTCACGAGCCAAATGAATCACTATGACTTCACGCCAACACCGGCGAGCAAACACGGAGTCAGAGATGAAACTGCAACAGAAACTGGATGCCTTCAAGTCGCACTTCGAAAGCAAGGTTGCACCGCCCGAAGTGGTCGAACTCTTTCACAGGACCACGGCGGAGCTGATCGCAACGGGTCAGGTGGAGCGGTCGCTGAAGGTGGGCGACCTCGCACCGACGTTCACGCTCACCACGGCGGAAGGCGAAGTCGTATCGTCCACGGCAATGCTCGAGCACGGGCCTTTGGTTGTGACGTTTTATCGGGGCGTCTGGTGCCCGTACTGCAACATCGATCTGCAGGCCATCGAGGAAGTCGCGAGCGAGATCCGCGCGCTCGGCGCGCAACTCGTTTCGATCTCAATGCAGACCGCGGCGAACAGTCTGAAGTCGCAACGGCAGAACAAGCTCAGCTATCCGATCCTCGCTGACGAAGGCGGCAAGACGGCTGACGCGTTTGGAATCCGCTTCCGCCTGCAGGATGAACTGATCGAGGGCTACAAGCAATTCAATGTCGACTTGCCCGTCATCAACGGCGAACCGAGCTGGACGCTGCCGATGCCGGCCCGATATGTGATTGCGCAGGACGGCACCATTGCCTACGCCGAAGTAAGTCCGGACTACACGCAACGGCCCGACCCCAGCGAACTCGTGACCGCACTGCGGCAACTGAAAAGTCTTGTTTAACAAGCTGTTCGGATCTCGCCTACGCGCAGTAGGCGAGATCCGATCGTGTGGCTCGGCGTTGGTGCCTTTGCAACCGCTCAAAGCAGATACGGAGCAGGCGGCTAACTGACCGTTATTGCTTTTATCTCCGCCCCTCAACAAAAAGCTTTCTCACGAATTACAGCGCTCGCAAATAACCGCCATTCATTCGTTGCCAAATACTCTCGGCTACCGTTTGTCGGATATACCCCGGCTACTTGCATTGTGATGGAAGCATCGGAAGTACCACACCACTACCCACTGCCATCGCACCAGGCACAGCGACGCCGGGCCATTGGAGGGCTTTCATGCCGGGATTCCCCGCGAGACTTGAGATGCCATGCAACATCTTTTATCGGTTTCGTACACGTATTGGGCCGTTTTTCATCTCTGACAGAGACGAGCGATGGCATGTGGTCTTTGACGGCGAATCTCTCGGCAGCTACGAGAATCCAACGCAGGCGGCAAATGAGCTTGCCAGCGGTCATACGGCTTCATTGCGCAATGGAGAGGACACGTCGACGCTCGGTATCCCAAAGGACATCTCGAGATGGGAACGAGTACCGATCTAGTTACGAGCGGGAACTCGAAAGGCTTACTCCGAACTGCCGCCGACCCACGGCTCAGTGCTTCGGCCTACCCGTCCCCTGCAGTGCCACTCTCATACTCATTTCCAGATCCTGAAGTCGCGCGCCGAACTCCGCCAGGCTGCCGCGCCCCTCGCCGAACATCTCGCCGTTCACATAAATCGTCGGCACCACGCTAATTTCACGCACCGCCACCTCACGTTGGAATACTCCCCCGTCGATCGTGATGTTGTGAATTCGCGGATTAATTACCGTCATCATATTCAGCGCTTGCACCACATCCACACAGCTTCTGCACGATAGCGAAATATAGGTTTCGAAATAATAGTCAGATTCCAGGGTGCGAATCTGATCGATGGTCGGACCGTCGGCGATAACCGGATGTCCGCCAACCTGGAGTATCGCAAGCACAAGGGACGAAAACTCGGGCCCGGTCGGAATGCCGGCAAACTGGATGCGGGGCTGTGCGCCTGCCTGCCTGATCGAGAACGACGGCTTGCGGTCGTCGCCGTGCTGTTCTTCGATAACCGTCACCAGCTCTGTCAACGATGCGATTTCGCTCAACATCGCCAGCATCTCGTGCGATTCCTGATTATCACCGGGGGAGACGATCAATTCGACAGGTCTGCGGATGTTTCGCAGATATGTTTGCAGTTGTGACCTGAGACTGACGTTTAACATGGTTCGATCCCCCTAGGCCCTGCACTAAGTTATACGACGAAGTGACAGGAACTGAAAGAAATCCGCACACAGCACTGAGCGCCAATCTGCCGGAGGAATCGGAAACACGCTAGGCTAAGCGGCCGTTCCAGTCATCGATCTGTCATTCAAACCCGCCGCCTGCACGCTACCATCTAGCGCTGCACGGAGGGCGGGCGGACAGTCGCGGGACGATCCGCTTACGCACAGACTGCAAGTCGCCCGAGCCCGGCCCGCGTTTTTCCCGACACACACCTCGCGTTGAGCCCTGTCACGACAACAAGGAAACGACATGACAAAAAAGGAAGACCCGTCTGTTGAACTCTCGCAATCGACCGAAGCTGAGCAAGCTCCGTCCGCGCCGAATCCGCGCCGCCGCACGTTCCTCGGCGGCCTTGCGGCGGTCGCCGTCGGCGGCGGCCTCGCCGGCTGCGCATCGCCCGAGGGCACCGGCGATGGCCGCGCCACGCGCGGCCTGGCAGGCGCCGAACTCGATGCCGCACTGCGGGACAACGTGAAGACGATCGTCGTGATCTATGCGGAAAACCGCAGCTTCAACAATCTGTTCGGCGACTTCCCCGGTGTCGAGAAGCCGCTGTCGGCGGTGAAGGCCGCCGACTCCGCTCAACGCGACCGCGACGGCAAAACGCTGTTGCCGCGTCTGCCCCCGGTGCCGGGCGGCTGGCTGTTGAAAGACCAGGTCGCCGACGGCGTCTCGTACGCCGCCGGGCAGCAGTATCAGACCAACCTGCCGAACGGCCCGTTCGCGCTGAAGGGTCCGGCCGGTGAAAACCTGCCGCTGTCGCTGATTACGCACGATCTGTGGCACGTGTTCTATCAGAACCAGATGCAGATCAACGGCGGGCGCAACGACATGTTCGTCGCGTGGGCCGATTCCGCCGGCTTCACGATGGGCCACTACGCGAACACGAGCTACGACCTGCGCATGTGGGATCTCGCCAGCGAATACGTGTTGTGCGACAACTTCTTCCAGGGCGCATTCGGCGGCTCGTTTCTGAACCACCAGTATCTGGCCGCGGCCACGCCGCCGCGCTATGCGAATCCGAAAGAGAGCATCGCGAAGTTCCAGATCGCGGAGACCGTCAGCGGACGCCCCGACGACCCGAACCTGAAACCGCTGGCGGCATCGCCCGCAAGCGCGATGGACGGTATCCCGAAGTTCGGCCCGAGCGCGTTGACGCCGCCCGAGACGCTCGCCGACGGCGCGACGCTGAGCTACGCCGTCAATACGATGATGCCGCCTTACCAGCCGACGCCGCTGAAGACCGGCGCCAACGGCGAGGTCGATTTCCATCTCGATGCGAACGCAATGGCCGTTCCGCCGCAGACCCATGAGCACATCGGCGACAAGCTCGACCGGCGCGGCGTCGAATGGGCATGGTATGCGGGCGCGTTCAAGGAGACGCTGGAGACTCAGGGCAAGAACCTGTCGAATGGCTCGCCGGTGATTCCGAACTTCCAGTATCACCACCAACCGTTCAACTACTTCCGCAATCTCGGGCCGAATACCGAAGCTCGCGCAAAGCGCCTGCGCGACGGCGGCCTTGGCGACGACGAAAGCACCAACCGCTTTCTGGCGGACGCGCGCGCGGGACGTCTACCCGCTGTCACGTTCTACAAGCCGCAGGGCAACCTGAACATGCATGCGGGGTATGCGGACGTCGCGTCGGGCGATCGCCATATCGTGCACGCGGTCAAAGCGCTGCGCGCGAGCCCGCAGTGGAAGAACATGGTGGTCGTCATCACCGTCGACGAGAACGGCGGCTGGTGGGATCACGTCGCGCCGCCGAAGGGTGACCGCTGGGGTCCGGGCACACGCGTTCCCGCGCTCGTCGTCTCGCCGTTCGCGAAGAAGGGCTACGTCGACCACACGGTCTACGACACGGGCTCGATCCTGCGCCTCGTGACGCGCGTGTTCGGGCTCGAGACGCTCGACGGTCTGAAGCTGCGCGACGACTCGATGCGCGCGCGTGGGCAAACGCCGATGGGCGATCTCACGCACACGCTGACGTTCGGCGCATAACGGCAACGAAGCCGGTGCCGTCGCGACGGCACCGGCTCCCTTCCCTCACTCCTTGCCGCCGCGCCGGCTGCGCAGACGCTGCATATGCTGACTCCACGCGGCCGAGCGGTCGCGGATGAAGTTCGTCAGTTCGGCGCTCGAATCCGGCAGCGGGTCCGGCTCCACGTCGTAATGACCTTTCTCGTTGCGCACCGGCAGCGCGGCGACGCGCGCCGCCTGCAAGCGGTCGAGCCGCGACGGCGTCGACGCGTTCTGGTGATGCGGGCTCGCAGCCGGCACGGCGACGTTCGCGAGCGGATCGTCGTCGCGCGGCTTGTCGAGCGTGAGCGCGTTACCGAGCGACGGCGCGGCCGCGTCGCGTTTGGTCAGCGTTTTGGTGCCCCAGCGCTCGTGAATGGTCTTCAGCACCGACGTGTGGTCGATCGTTTGTCCCTTCGGCGCGCGGAACACGGTGCCGGCTTCGATCAGCGGCGACACGAGTACGGCGGGCACACGCAGGCCGAAACGCGTGAAGTCGAAACCGTATTCGCCGACCGTGCCGTCGCCCGGCGGCGTTGCATCGGACGGCGGCACGACGTGATCGTAATTGCCGCCGTGCTCGTCGTAAGTGATGACGAGCAGTGTCGAGCGCCACGCCTTGCCGTTGCGCAACGCGTAATAGGTGTCGTGGATCAGTTGCTCGCCGGCCGCGACGTCGTAGTTCGGATGCTGGCTATTGCCGGTCGCGTCCCAACTGGGTTCGAGAAACGTAAACGCGGGCAGCTTGCCGTTCGCGGCGAGTTCCTGAAAATCGCGAAAGTGTCCGAAGTGGGACTCGGCGGCGTGCTGCACGTCGGGAAAATCATGACGCGTGAGCGGATCGCGGTTATAGCCGAAGATCGCCCAGTCCACTTTCGCGTCTCCGAGGTCGGTGATCCGGCCGAAGATGCTCGGGCACGTGAAGATCTTGACCTGGTTGTCGAGATGGCCCTGCGACGTGCCCGCGAGCGCGAACGCGCGATTGGGCATCGTCATCGTCGGCACCGACGCGAACCATGCGTCGCACACCGCATATCCGCGCGCGAGTCCTGACAGCACCGGCAGCAACTCGGGCGTGTACATACCCATGATCTGCGACGGCGTCGTGCCGGGCAGCGAGTCCTTGTAGTGCTTGGCGAGATCCGAGGCGATCGCCGATTTGAAGTTCAGCACGAAACCGCGGTTGTCCGGCACGGCGCCGGAAGCGGGATCGTCGGTCGAGAACAGCTGGTAGTTCGTGTTGTAGAAACCTTCGCCGGGATCGGCGCCCGGCATCAGGTACGGATGCGGATCGCTCGCCTGAATGCGATAGACCTGGACCTCGCGGCCCGTATCGTCGGGATTCGATTCTTTGCCGGTGAGGCCGTCGAACGGGTGATCGAGCGGCGAACGGTTTCCGGTGTCGCTGTAGAGGAAGCCGAGCATCTGATCGAACGAACGGTTTTCCAGCATCAGATACACGATGTGGTCGATTTTTCCGAGCTTGTTTGCCATGGCTGCCTCCTTTGCAATGTCTGCAAAGTACGGCGCTTGCGTGATCGTTGTGTGACCGGAAGCCTCGACTCAAGTCGACTTCGAACCGGCACTATGCTGGTTGGCTTGCATGCTGTCTGTGATGTTTCGCAACCTCACAAAAAATACGATATGAATCGGCGTTATTGATGGCAGCAGCGGGATCCACTTTGGCTAACGTGAAACAGGTGATGGGCCCGTAACCTTGTGCTCTTCCTTCGCCCTTTTTGGGGGGCTGGTGACCGAGCTTCAGATAAACTTCATCCTTCAGATATTCATCGCGGGTACCCGCAAATAAATGGGTCGCCTCATGCAGCAGCGCGCCTCCTCGCGATATCTGCATAGCCTCGGTGCTATTTTCGGTCGGATCGATGGCGGCGATTTGCTGTTCAAGCGCAAGCTTCGTACTGGCGGGATCGAAGAAGTCCACACACAACCTGATCCCATTGGGATCTGTTTCGCTCTTTGCGTCGCCCCAGCCCTTCTTCGTTACCACGGCGCCAATTGCCCCTGACGACGAACACCCCTTCTCCCTCAGTTCGGATGCGGCCTTGACGTTTTTGCCGGCATAACGAAGAGCCACATACGTCGACTGAAGACCCGCCAGCGTACGCTGAAGTTTTTTCTTCACCTGCTCGGTGACATTGGGCGTATCTCCGAACCACATTCTCAACATACCGAAATAGGTATCGGCCATCGCGCCGCGAATGGGATTGGGAGCAGCGCCATGAGCGGCATGATTGGCCGCGACCAGGCCATACGTGCAGAGTTCGATTGCTTCGGCGCGCGACGCGAGCGCGTACAGCCTTTCTTCTTCAGTGGCATAGGCCCAAAAACTGCCGGCCAGATAAACGCCGCCTGCGCCACTTGGGATAGCGCTGCCTGCCTGCGCCTTCTGGTCGTCGATATATTGTTCGAGTATCCGGTTGTCCCAGCTTTCCGGGTCGAGACGCGATCCTACTGGACGCCGCGTACCGATCGTCTTCGCTATCAGAATCGCCACACGTCTTGATTCAATCGTCCCATCCAGATCGATCGGACGTACCCGATAAAACGGCAGCGCGAAATTGAGCGCGTTATTAATCGCCGTGACCTGAGTTCTGTTCTTTTTGCTCAGGGCACTCGCGATATGTTCGAGCAGCTCCGGCCCATTGCGCTCGCGCGAGATTTTCACCATCGCCTTTTCGATGTACGTGTATTGCATGACAACACCTTTGATAGCAGATAATTTCCCGGCACCGATCCGGTGAGATGGCACATTCTGGGCGCGGTGGTCGGAGTCAGCGTGATTGTATTTACGCGTGCCGCGAAGGTCTGTAGTACAAATGCGCTACATGGCCCACGCATTGCGGCCCCTGCAATGGCCCCGCGATGAAAGCCCCCCGGAAGGCAAGGCCGCTACAGAATGTGCAGCCAGCCGATCAGCGTGATGACCGAGAACAAGGTGGTCATCGAGATGACGCCGCTCACGACCGCTTTTTCCACATCGTATTGCACCGCGAGCACGTAAGCGCTCTTCGCGGTCGGCACGGCCGCGCACACGACAGCGGCGACGGTCGCCATATGATCGAGCCGCACGGCGACACACACGACATACACGACGAGCGGCACGATCGCGAGCTTGAGCGCGGTCAGCAGCGCGTAGAGCGTCATGTGCTCGCGTAGATCGCTCAGCGTCAGTTCAAGTCCGATCGAAAACAGCGCGCAAGGCGTCAATGCCTCGCCCAGCATCGTCAGAAACGACGCGGCCGGGGCCGGCAACGTCACGCCGACGACCGACCAGGCCACGCCGCAGATAGTCGCGAGAATGACGGGGTTGGTCGCGATCTGCCGAAACAACGCTGTGCCTCGCAGGTTGCGCGACGCGTCGGGTCGATCCATTTCGAACAGCACGACCAGTAGAGGAAAGATAATCGCGCCGACGAAAATCGTTGCGATAGCCGCGGCGAGCACGCCGGGCTTGCCGAACAGCGTCTTCAGGATCGGCAGCGCGACGAACCCGGTGTTGGTCATCGAAACAGCGGCGGCAAGCATCGCGCTTTTGCGCAGGCTGGCTCCGCGCACGATGCGCTCGAACATCGCCACCGCCGCGAAGCAGATCATCGAACCGCCGCCGAATGCGGCGACGAAGCGCCAATCGAGAAGCGAGTGCAGCGTCTCGTCCGCGATCGTCACGAACACCAGCGCCGGCATCGCTACGTGATACGCGAAGCTCATCAGCGGCCCGGCCAGGTTGCGCGGCATGTACCCGGAAGCGCCGGCAAGCCATCCAACCAGGATGATCGCGAAGATCGGAAGTACGGTGCCGGCGAGATCCATGCTGGTCTCCTGACAGTCGGATGCCTGGGGGGCGGACGCGCTGCTTATGAATGGACGGAATTATCGCTGAAAGCCCGCGTGGCATTGAAGGAGTTGCCGGGTTTGGGCTAAGGGGCGGACGCAAGTTGCGTTCAGGCGCGAGCGAATGGCTGTTATTGCCTGGCGGCGACACGCTGATCGCTGGCCAGGCGACCTTAGTGTCGGTGTGTTAGTGCGTCTTCACGAATGCCATGAGCGGACTGGTTGCGATCAGATGATGTTGGCGGTAGTCGAGCCGTTGCAGCCATTGAAGCGTCGAGAAAGCCAATCGCTGTTTATCTACTTGGCGGACTTCCGCCGAGGAGTGGCCGGCTTTCGGGTTTGTTTGCCTTTGCGTGACACGGAGCGCTGAACGTCAGCCTTTGGCAAGCGCTGAGGATTGGCAAGAAGCTCGACCAGCCGTGTCTCGCATTCGGAAAACGAGTACCCATGCCGCTGCGACACCATGAACGTGAGGGTTCGCATGTGCCATGCGCGCCGTTGCAGTTCGACGAGTGTTCCATTCGCGAGATCTTCCGCGACCATATGATGCGGCATATGCCCCCAGCACAAGCCTCCCCTGAGCAGATCGTGCTTCGCGCCGAGGTCATTCACGCGCCACTGGCGTTCACTGGCGACCCCCTGCTGGGTCTTTTCCGCATCCGGCTGATTGTCCGTTACGACGAGCTGGATGTGCCGGCCAAATTCCTCCCGCGGGATCGGTCCCGCGATTGCAGCCAGCGGATGCGATGACGCACAGACGGTCACCATTCGCGCTTCACATAAATGCTGCCTTTCTATGGCACCTGGATTCAGCTCGGGCACGTCCATGATCGTCACCGCCAATGCACACGTGCCGTCGAGAACCAGACGCTCGCCGCCCTGCATGGTCGTCATGCGCAGATTGATTGCAACCGTTGGAAAGTCCGACTGCAGCGTACGCAGGCATTCAATCAGGTGCGCGCGCGGAAAATAGGTATCCACGGCAATCGACACTTGCGGCACCCCGGCTTCGGCAATCGAAACCGCGCGCATCTTCATTTCCTCGGTGCGTGAGATCACGCCGCGCGCATCGGGCAGCAGGCTACGGCCCGCGGCCGTCAGCGTCGCTTTGCGCGTGTTGCGCTCGAACAGCAACACATCGAACGCACTCTCGAGCGCGTTGACCGCGTGACTGATCGCCGACTGTGCGCGCCTCAGCTCCCGTGCAGCCCCGGAAAAGCTCCCCTGATCACACACGGCGACAAAAGCCCGAAGCTGATTGATGGTGACGTTGTCCAGCATGGCTATCTAAAAAGTAGATGGTATTGATAGATATTCAGTCAATTGGCTTCATGAATCAAGTGCTCCAGAATCGGGCTTGTCGCTATTGTTTCGAAGGATGCATGACATGAACAGACTGAATGGAAAGACCGCCGTGATCACCGGCGGCGCGACCGGTATCGGCCGCGCGGCGGCGAAGCGCTTCATCGAGGAAGGTGCCTTCGTCTTTATCTTCGGCCGCAGGCAGGAAGCGCTCGACGCTGCCGTGGCCAACCTTGGGCCCAATGCTCGCGCGGTGAAGGGCTCGGTCTCCGATCCGGCCGACCTCGACCGGCTCTACGCGGCGGTGAAGTCCGAGCGCGGAACCGTCGACATCGTCTTCGCGAATGCCGGCGCCGGAAGCCAGCTTCCGCTCGGCAAGATTACCGCCGAGCACATTGACGAAATCTTCGACACCAATGTGAAGGGTTCGATCTTCACGGTTCAGAAGGCGCTGCCGCTGATGCGCGACGGTGGTTCGATCATCCTGACCGGATCGAGCGCGGGCACCACGGGCGCCCCGGCATTCAGCGTCTATAGCGCGAGCAAGGCGGCAGTGCGCAATCTGGCGCGGACCTGGGCTGAGGACCTGAAGGGCACCGGCATCCGCGTCAACGTTCTGTCGCCCGGGCCGACCGCGACCGAACTCGCGGTGGAAGCGCTCGGCGAAGAAGGCATGAAAGTCTTCGCCTCGCTCAATCCGCTGAAGCGCATGGCCGATCCGGCGGAGATCGGAGCGGTGGCTGCCTTTCTCGCGTCGCAGGACAGCAGCTTCATGACCGCCAGCGAGGTCGCCGTCGACGGCGGCCTGGCGCAAATCTGACACGCTACGCCCTGCTGGTCGCTCCATCGATATCTGGATCCCGCAGGGCGTGGTCAACCAAAGGAAAATTTATGAGCTACGCAATCATCGGCTTCGGCAAAATCGGCCAGGCGCTTGCCAGGGCGTTTGCCCGCAACGGCATAGAGGTAGCCGTCGCAACCACGCGCGAGCCGGCAAGCTTTGCATCCGATGCAGCCGCGATCGGCCCCACGATCATTCCCACAACCCTGATGGAAGCCGTCACGGCGGACATCATCTTTCTGGCTGTCCGTTTCGAGTCGCACCCGGAGGTCGCGAAGGCGCTGCCCAACTGGAAGGGAAAGATCATCGTCGACGCGATGAACACGTTAGCGCCGCTCGAAGAACTGGACGGCCTTCCCTCCTCCGCCGTCGTTGCGAAGGCGTTCGCCGGAGCCAGGCTGGTGAAAGGCTTTAACCATCTGGTCGCTGCCGTCCTTGACCAGAACCCCGCCATACATGGTGGCAGGAGAGTCGTGTTCCTGGCGAGCGACGATGACGGCGCCGCAACGGAGATTGGCGCGCTTGCGGAAAATCTCGGCTTCGCGCCGGTCAAACTCGGTGGGCTTATGGAAGGTGGACTGCTTGTGCACGCGCGCGGGAATAGTTGGGGTCAACTGATTTTCAAGGACCTGGTCAAGTTCGACGGATGAAACGTAAGCGCGAATTCGATGCGAATCAGCGCCCGTTCAATCCCGTTGATTCGCTCAGTCGCACGGTTTCCAGTTGACGGCGTCGTCCCAGATCACGTTGTTCACTGCGAGGACGGTGTCACCACCGATCCGATCGACATTCTGGAATTCGGCAGAAGTTGTCGGTGCCTGGATACCCGCGATACGGATTTGAATCCGCGTGCCCGACGTACCCTCCGTGAAACCCGTCACGAAGTACGTTGTAGCCTGTTCGTTTCCGTAGACGGTGTGACCGAGCGAGGTACCCAGCGCTCGCCTCCATGTTCCCGGAACAGACTTGCAGATTTTCGTTCCGACCACCCGAGCCTGGGTAGCGGCAGCTTGCTGGGCGTCGTGCTGGTTTTTTTCGGTCGCCAGCCTTCGCGCATCGAACTGATCGATCTCCGCCATATAGGCTTTTTCGTTGCCGGAGTGCGCCGCGATGTGATGGAGCAACGTAAGTGCATTTCCCTGCTGGAGTTCCATGTGCTGACGCGTAGCGTTACTGATGTCGTCGGCAGAGAAACGGAAGCCGGCCGCAATGAGTGCATCGACCACGGCCAACTTGCCTTGAAGGTATTGCTGTTCCGTCATGCCTTCCTGGAGCATCGTACGATCGACGAGATTGGTTAGCACCTCGTTGCTCGACATCCTCCAGTCGACGCCGTGGCGATGCATGATCGAAATCATCGCTGGCTGCGAGGCATACGGCAAATCAAGGATATCCCGTAACCGGATTACGTTGGGATCTCCGCCTGCCTGGATGGCGGCTTCGACCGCTGCGCTATCGCCACGACGCAACGCCTGCACAATCCGCTGATCTGCTTCTGTCGCCGGAGACTCGTCATTGCCAACCGACGAGTTGTCCTTTCGCACGGTATGGTTCGAATCTGATGTAGCCGTATTGCTCTCATGGCCCGCCGGGGACCGGGCAGAACTATCGTTGAATGAAATGACAGCGGGAATGCCGTCTCGAAGCTGATTCCCGAATCCTTGCGTGTCAATCAAATATCCCGCTTGATTCGAGACGCTGATATTCCTCGCCTGGTTGTAGACCGTATAAGTAAAACCGGGTTTGGTATCAAATTTAATATAGTAGAATTTTTCGCATAAAGCGCCGCCACCGCAGACGCCTACAACGTGATTGCCAGCCGCGACGACATACTCTTTTGCGAATGGGGTTTTATGTCCGTCTACATTACCGGTTCGATCCGCCAGAATGATTTTTGAATTGCCTTCGAGATCGTTGCCGGAGGATTGTTGAACTTCAGCTGCGGCACATCCAGTAATGCTGGCAACTATTATGGTTGTTGCGAATAATAGCCTCTTCATGCTAATCCCCGAAAAAACGATAAAAATTATTTAGTGTGCAAAAAGCTGACGTCTGCGGAAAAATTGTACCTTCAAGCCGATGCAAGTAGACAACAACGCCGCGAACGAACCACCCCGCCGCGCTATACTCGCCACTATGGATACGAAACCAATCTCGTTGAAGCTGCACGGTTGGTGGCACGCCTGAATCCGGCGGCCCGTTTTCCCACGCATATCGCAAACGTGATGCCGCCAGTCCTGGCGGCATTTTCGTTTCTACACGCCGACGACTGGTGGCATCGAAACCATGAGGCTCCAGGCTATGACCCAGGCAAACCGTCACACGATTCTCACCGGCGACCGGACTACCGGTCCGCTCCATCTCGGCCACTATATCGGCTCGTTGCGCGCCAGAGTTCAACTACAGCACGAAGCAAACCAGTTCCTGCTTCTTGCCGACATGCAGGCGTTGACCGACAACGTCGGGCGGCATCAGAAAGTCACCACGAATGTCATTGAAGTCGCGCTTGATTATCTGGCCGTCGGTATCGATCCGGCGAAGTCTACGATCCTGATTCAATCGCAGGTGCCTGAGCTCGCGGAGCTATCGCGGTATCTGCTCAATCTGGTCACGGTCGCGCGGCTCGAGCGCAACCCCACGATCAAGGAGGAAATCCGGTTGCGAGGGTTCGAGCGCGATATCCCCGCGGGCTTCCTGACGTATCCGGTCAGTCAGGCCGCGGATATCACGGCATTCAAGGCAACGCGCGTGCCGGTGGGCGATGACCAGCTACCGATGATCGAGCAGACCAACGAGCTGGTGCGCCGCTTCAATAACACCGTCGACCGATCCGTGCTGCTCGAATGCGAGGCTGTGCTGTCGCACGTCACTCGATTGCCCGGCATCGACGGCAAAGCGAAAATGAGCAAATCGCTCGGGAACGCCATTACGTTGGGCGCGACGCCGGACGAAATTACGAAAGCCGTCAACAACATGTATACCGACCCGACGCACTTGCGAGTCAGCGATCCGGGGCAAGTGGAGGGGAACGTCGTTTTTGCGTTCCTCGATGCCTTCGAGCCGGACGTACAGAAAGTGGACGAACTCAAAGCTCACTATCGTCGCGGCGGGCTCGGCGACAGTGTGGTCAAGCGAGTTCTTAACGAGCGACTCCAGGCCGTTATCGAGCCGATTCGCACGCGTCGTCACGAGTTGGAGAAAGACCCGGCCGAGGTGATCGCGGTGTTACGCAGCGGGACGATGCGTGCGCGGGAAGTGGCCGGAAAGACGCTTTCGGAGGTTAAGGGGGCTTTGGGTTTGAGCTACTTCTAGAGCACCGGCCGCAAGGGGGCTGAATCAGCAACGCGAGCAGCGAATGCATAGGACGCCCCCTAGTTTTCATGCACCTGGCACGTGAATTCTCGCTTTGACATGCTTCAGATTGGCCACGATCGTGAACGTCATGACAATCAGCAGCGACCACGAACTCCACTTGCCCGCACCGACGGTAGCCCACGCGCCGATCTGGTTGGGATACTGCCAGATCGCGAAGAAAGTACCGAAATTTTCAGCGATCCACAGAAAGAAGCCGATCAACACGAAGGCCAGTAGCAAAGGCATCTTTCTGCGACGATCCAGCGGGCGGAAATAAACCGTTGTGCGGGCATACAGTCCGACCAGCACGCATGTCAGATACCAGCGGTAGTCGCCGATGTAGCGATGCGTAAAGAAATTGGCATAGATCATCACCGCTATCGCACCCGCCATCCAGTGCGGTGGATGATGCCGTACGCGAAGCTCCAGGATACGCCATGCCTGAATCACATAGCTGCCGACCGCGGCGTACATGAAACCCGAGAAAAGCGGCACACCCCAAACCTTGGTATACGCGAAGTCGGGATAGCTCCATGCCTGGATTCCTTTCGATGTTTTGAAAACCTCGAGCGCGAATCCGATCACGTGGAACAAACTGATGGCCTTGACTTCGTCGACAGATTCGAGCCCCGTCCAGATCATGACTACCTGAGCCGCCAAAGCAATCACCAGTAGCAGATCGTAGCGTGGGATACCTGCCAGGCCGGCACGCGGCACTGCAAATATCGCCAAAAAAACCACCGCGGCAAACAGACAACAGCGAGCCTCCTTGATGCCGAAAGCGAGGCATTCAAAAAGTACGCGCCTTAGGCCTGTCAGAGGGCGGCCGCGCTGTGAGGCTGGCAGGTAAAAATTCATCCGATGCTGGCGCTGCTGCGCTTTCGTCGTAACCATCGATAGTCGAGTTAGAAAAGGATGTTTAGAACGCAACGGTCGGCGCCGCTCCATGTTGCAACCTGACAAACGCAAAAGTACCTCGATCACCAGAGCGCATTAGCATTAGTTACCTGCCTGAATCCGATCACCTTGCGAACCGCCCGATTGTCGGTGATCTAAGCGCTTCCGTCGACTGTGGCCGAGCCGGAACCGTCACCGGCGGCTGAGCAACCTGACATTCCACTTCGGACAAGTAACGGGCATTTACCTCGGTTTATCTACCATCGAGAAAACAGCTAGCACAGCACATTGACGCTTCAAGCATGGCGCCAAAAAGAAAAAATCAACGCCCAACGAACAGGTCGCGGAAAATTCTTGTATGACGATAGCGTCGGTACTAGACTGCGTCGCTGAGAATCTGCAGAGCACTGTCAGCGCAGCACCGATCGCGTCAATCAACAGAAAGCCAATAGAAAGAGTAGCTAACCGTAGGCGCGCAACAGCGTCCCGGGTATCTGCCGTTGTCTCCATGACCGGCGTTCCCATCCCTTGAGCGGGTATCGATAAAATGTCGAAACGTTTTATTCGTGCGGTCATTGCGGTGTTATCTCTGGGTCTCGCGGCATGTCACGGCGGAGACACGCTCAACAGCACGCCGGTACAGAATTACCTCGTAGCAGGCAACATCACGGGACTGAGCGCGGGCGGCGCGCCGATCACGCTGGTCAATAACGGGCAAGACAAGCTCACGCTCGACGCGAACGGCGGCTTCCATTTCCCCACCCCACTCGCCAATGGCGCGACGTACTCCATTACGATCGCCACTCAGCCCCCGGGCGAGACCTGTACGGTCGTCAACGGCACCGGCACGGTAAGCGCGGGTAACGTCACGTCGATCTCGGTGAGTTGCAGCGCGATCCCCGCGCAGTACACGGTCGGCGGCAACGTTGCGGGTCTGAATAGCGGTGCATCGGTAACGCTCAAGAACAATGGCTCCGATATCGTTACCGTGTCGGCCAACGGCTCCTTCGTTTTTCCTGCCTCACTCGTCAATGCGGCGGCATACGATGTCACAGTCGCCACGCAGCCTAACGGCGAAACCTGCACGGCAAGTCACGCGCTCGGCACGGTCGATAACGCGAACGTCGCGAACGTCAGCGTGGTGTGTACCGCCAATGCACCGACGGTCTACACGGTCGGTGGAATGTTATCCGGTCTGGGCACCGGCGCATCGGTGACGCTGCTCGACAACGGTTCCGATACGAAGACCGTGTCGGCCAACGGCGCATTTACGTTTCCCACCGCACTGGCCGGCGGCGCCTCCTGGAACGTGACAGTAGGAACGCAGCCCGTCGGCGAGACGTGTACCGTCAACAATGCGAGCGGTACGCAGATCGGCGCGAACGTGACGGCCGTGAGCGTGGCATGCAGCGCGAACCCGACGTATTCGATCGGCGGCACCGTGTCGGGGTTGCGCGCGGGTGCGTCGGTCGCGCTTCAAAACAACGGTGCGGACACGCAGGCCGTAGCAACCAACGGCAGCTTCGTTTTTGCCACGCAGTTATTGGGCGGCGCGTCGTACAACGTGACGGTCTCCACTCAGCCCGTGGGCGAAACCTGCACGGTGACGAATGGCAGCAATGTCGTGGGTGCGGCCAACGTCACGTCGGTGAACGTAACCTGTGTGCCGGCCCAGTTCGCCTACGCGGTCGAATCGGCCAATGCGATCTACGGATACGCCGTCGATGCAACGACAGGGGCGCTTACGCCCCTCGCAGCGAGCCCGTTTCCGGCGTCGGGCGATCCCAGCAACATCGCGATCACACCGACGGGAGCGTTCGCGTACGTCACATTGTCGGGCAATAACACGGTGGCCGGATTCGCAATCGATGCCGGTACCGGCGCATTGACCCCGGTGGCCGGCGGCCCGGTTCCCGCGGGGGCCGATCCGCACGCGATCGCGATCACGCCATCCGGGAAATTCGTCTACGTGACCAATCTGAACAGCAACACCGTGTCGGGCTATTCGATCAATGCCAGCACTGGGGTGCTCACCCCGATTGGGGGAGCGACGGTCCCGACGGGCAATTCGCCCTACTCGATCGTGGTCGATCCCAGCGGCAGATTTGTGTACGTCGGAAACTACAACGACGCGGACGTCAGCGGTTACACGATCGACGCGACGACGGGTGCACTCACCCCGATGGCCGCGCCGTTTCCGGGTGGGCCCAATCCCTTTTCGATTGCGGTCAATCCCGCGGGAACCCTCGTCTATACGGCGAATGCCGGCGGCGGTATCTCCGGCTGGTCGATCGACCAGACGACGGGTGCTCTCACGTCGACAGGTCTGACCGCCGCGGGTATATCGTCGGATGCCATCCAGATCAATCCTGCTGGAACAGTCGTGTACGCTAGCGACGAGTTCGCGAGCGGCGTGAATGCCTACACCATCGGCTCGGGCGGTGTACTCACAGCCATTGCTGGAAGTCCGTTTCCGTCGGCGCCCGGTGCCGACGGCATTGCGATTTCCACGTCGGGGAAATTCATCTATGTCTCGTCGTCCGGTGGGGGCGTGTACGCCTCCAGTATCAATACGACTACCGGCGTGATGACGGTCATTCCGGGTAGCCCCTTTGCGGCGGCGGGTAATACGCAATCTGTTGCGATTACGCCCTGAGGGGAAAATTGCTACAGCCCCCGTCAATCTTGCGCTTCATTCTTCGAGGAGCTGTTGCGTCGCTGTAGCCTGCATGTACAGCGATCTGCTCAGCAGTAGCAGTCCTTCGACTTGTGGCGCGCAGCACTCGCGCCGTGCCAGGACGTTCGACTCGCATCGCCCGCGAATGCGGACGATTCAAGGTCATACATTCGCTTCATGACAGATACGGCTACTTGATGTGAGTATTTTTCAGGCCGCCGTGCCCATCAAATTCATATTCGACCGATTTCGTGCACTGGTCGCAATTTCCGCCGCCCCAAAAGTCGATGTGAATACCTGTCGGTCCGTCGCACGCAACCTTTGCGACGACCCATAACTTGTGTTGGATAAGCGCATTGTCTTCAGGCGACAATGATCGGACCGATGGCAATATTTCGGACGGCAGGCCCTTACGGGTAAGCCACACCTGTTCCTTCGCCGCGGGGACATCGCCGAGGCAACTTTGGTATTTTTCAGGATTCGCGGCACCTTCGACGTGAATAGTGCCGATCGGACATTGAAATGACTTTGTATACGCGATCGTTTGAATTGTTTCCCCTTTGCTGGGACAAACATCCGCAATTGCCACCATCGAATACAACAAAAGTCCGGCCGATATCAAGCGTCGCATGGTTCGTGATATATGCGCAGTAGAATCGAAGAGCTGCAGGTTACCGGGCATGGAGCGAACGGCAGCAGACCGCCCTTACAAAAACGGCTTGTACTGCGGCAGCGCTTTCACGCAATTCGCGATCTGGCGTTTTTCGATGAAAATCCTGTGGTTGTCCATGTAAGAGCCCAGCGCATATGGGTCAGTGTAAAACTCAATGCCCTCAGGCGTCACCAGATAGTCCTGCGGGATGTCATCGCGCAGGACTATATCGTGTTCCCCATGACTCGTGGAGTTGGCGAGGTTGCGGCCGGGAAATACGGTATAGGCATTTTCCGGCTGTGCCGCTTGATCCGCCACAAGCCCGACGACCATCTGGTCGAACAGCTGATTTTCGCAGGCAAGGCTGGGCTCATAGAAGGAATCCAGATAGACCTGCTCGTACTGCCCATCACGAAGTTCGTAGTGAGATATGGAATACAAATCCCCGATGCCGTGGGCAGCGCCCAGTCGATACTCATTCGACAATTTGGTAAGAAACAGGAAATCTGCAGACGCCCACTCGGCAGCCAACGTAGAGCTATCCTGGACGTCGCAATATGACTCGGCCGCGCTGTCATTAAGTTTGTCCAATAATGTGTGCAGCGCCGCTCTCTTCGGACCATGCATGGAGTCGTCCATGATCGGATACGTTCTCACGTTAATACTCCGTCTGGAATCCCACAATTGAATGGAGTCGTCGGTTAAAAAGCTATACACGCTTGTCCTATAAGAGAACGCCCGCGTCATATGAAAGTGCATTTCCTTGTGCAGCGTGTCGCTGGACCAGACACCTTCGATTTCCGCCCAGTCTTTCGAATGCGTCGCTGTGAACGTCTCCGATGTCGATTTGCCTGAGTCCGATTCTTTGTCGTCGGTGATATGAGGCCACTGCACTATGCCCATTGTGCGAATCAAAAGACCAGCTTCTCCTGACACCGAGACTTCGAGATGGAGTTTGGCGCGCCGACGGTGCCGCGGATACCAGTACTCGCTTTGAAGTCCTTCAGCCGGCATCTCGTTTTCAACCGCCGCCGGCGGTGGCTGAAACAGATTCATCTGAAACGGCGTACCGTCCTCAAACGATCCTTCATAGAAACCACCAGATATCCATTCAGCCTGCTTTTCGTCGAGGCGTTTGCACTCAGTCGTAGGATTGTCCGCACGGGCCGTCGTCGCGCCCAGAAGCATCGCGACGGTCACAAGGACGTAGGCAACAGTTTTTCTCATGTTTTATGCACCTGTTCTGCGATACAGCGGGTTCCCGCTTGCCAAAGGCCGAACATCGAGCGCAAGCGCCCCGTTCATATGAACGTGACAATGGCAACCCATTTAGCGTCCGCCTCATCCGGCATGATCATGCCAACGAGTCTTTTGTCATCGACCGTCTGTCCCATTGAGCGCAGCAAGCGAGCCGCGGCGGACGCGGGCACAAACTTGTCACTTGCCGGAAAAGCAAGCGTCGCTTCATTGAAGATCGAGATCTGGCCCGGGCCAGACAGTGCGGCCTGATTAAACTCCTCGGAAGCAGCAATCAAGCGGACACTCGTCTGTACTACGTGAGCCAGGCATTATTCATAACGCGTATCGACCAGCTATCCCGAACTTTCAATCCAATTGAAGCGTTCCGTAGACTGATCGCTCATGGCGTCGCAGGGTTCAGCACCGCCGTGTGATCGCCGGACGCATTGCGGAATACAACATGGATGGGTGCAGGGGCGAGGCACGTCGCGTCCAGATGATCGTAGAACGCCGGCACATCGCCGTCGTCGATCGACACGATCTGATCCCCTGGTTGTATCCCGGCTGCCTCAGCAGCGGAACCTTCGATCACTGAACTGACCACACCGTGTCCCTTGTAAAGCCAAGGCGTAAAACCCGCCGCGCCAGGGTTCTGAGCCGACGAAACCATGCGACACGGAAACGACATTTTGTCGCGACGACTGAGCCACATCTTGCCGGCCAGTTCATCGATAGTCATGTCGAATGCTCCCAATACGCGCAGGCCGACCACCCCGTCGACGGGCACTTCGTGCACCAATACGCGATCGCGCGGCGATGGTCGAATCGGCACCGGCAGAATGTCGAGGCGACGCGAAAGACTGACACGCGCTGTCCGCCGCTGACCGCCGATCTCAAGCTCGCTCGCGGTTCCAACCTGCGACCTGACGATGCCGTCCGGGGTCCACCCCCTGACCGTCAACTGGTGAGGCGATTTGTCGAGCAGGTTCCTGCCGAGTGACGAAGCTTCCTGGAAACTCACCGAAGCAGCGGAGAAGGTCACACGAAATCTGCCGGGCTGTCCGTCGAGCGACAAATTAACCGCTGGCAGACGATCGAGGTCCGCTCCGTTCGCGCTTTGATCCAGATTCAATTCGATTGAATCAGGCGGCGGGACGGTGGCGGCCGTCCGCGGGGATAGCACCAGGCGACTATGCGACAGATCGAGCCGCACGATGCGGTTGCGGAATACTTCGACTCCGAGCGCGCCTCCGTAGTTTGGAACAGGAACGTAAGCCGACAGATCATGATCGGGGAAAACGTGCGCACCATTGAGTGACGTCTCTTTGTCGCCCAGCCGCAGAGTCGCGTCCGTCAGTTGCAGGTCCTCCTCGATGTGGTTGCTACTGCCGTCAATAAACACCCCCTTGTCTCGGGTCGCGAGGCCCGCGTCCATGACTACAGCAGGCGTCAGGAGAGTGTGTTGGACCATACCTATGCTGAACCGGTAGGGTCCGCGTCCATTGACGTAGCCGACAACGAACAAGCCGAGCGATGGACGGACTTCGAGTGGCACGAATGTCTCATTCTGTTCGTCACCACCGATCTGAAAGTCCTGAGCGCGGATTGGCCCAGCCATGCACATCATTGCTATCAGAAGAATTGCACTGCGCCGCACCAGCCACCCCCAATAAACATTTTTATTGCGCCGCCAATGCATCCTATTGAAACGGCTGCGTTTGTATTACGCGCTTTCATCTTGTTGAATTTGATCCCGCGATTCCGCGCGTGGCGCGGTACTTTAGGCTTACGGCGTCTTTTCCGCATCCTTCGCCAGATGCAGGCTCAGACGTAGCGGCTGCCGCATGTCGGGCGGCGGCTGGGTCATTAAATGGCCCGTGAGAATCCGATGCAGGTTCGCATCCGCAGTTGCATCCCCCAGCGAATCAAATTCGACCTGCTTGACGCGGTCGTCCGCGCCGATCCAGGCACTCACTCTGATGACTAGCGGCGGCGGACCGCCGCTCGTATTCGGAGTCCGGTCTTGCAGATACTGGCGAAACGCATTGGAGTAGTCGTCATCCGCCTGCAGCCAGGTCTCAAACTGATACCCGACGAGCTGCGCATACGCCATCCATCGCTCGGGCACATCCGGTGATTGCGCTCGAGCAGGCGTGGCGAATACAAGCACCAGTCCTATCACTCCAATAGTCAACTCGATCCAGTTTCCTCTGCGTGCCATCCCCGTTCCCCGCGACTCCGCGTCTCACCAGCCTACGGATTGTTTGTTCGAGTTCTTACGAGTTGAATCTGAAATGCGCTTGCAATATTCGCTTCGATGAAACTCTTAGGCTCCGTTTAATTGCCGCATGAAGCCTTACGCTTTGTTAGCAATTCCGCTTTCCGGGCAAAAATCGCAAGCAGAGAAAATATCTCATTCAGCGGGAAAGCTCCGTGAACATTTGGCGACGGATGTTACGGACGATCCTGGCGGAGTAAGGTAAGGCTCCGGCTTACCGCGGTTGCGCAGCAGCATCAATGCCAACTTCCGCAGCCGCCCCGTTCCGGTCGTCCGACCACGTCAGCATCGCTGTGTGCTTTAGTGAATTCCGCCGCCATTCGAATCTGAAAAACCACCAGGCATGAAGGCTTGAGGAAGTCGACATGCTGATATGATCGCCGCACCTAATTTGCCTGGTCCGTGTCTATGCGATTTTCCGTATTGATCGTCACAGCAGCAATACTACTTTCGGCATGTTCTGCCATGGCGCGTGACTCTCATTCCAGAGCAGAAATCGCCCCCCAGACGCCTAGCTCGGCGAGTAGCCCGGATCAAGCTGTGCCCTCTCCGGAGGCTGCGGGCGGCAATCGCACAGTGATGGTTGACCGCTTCGTGCAGCGACTGGCCGCTGTCGCGGACGCTGGTGCAATGTTCGACGTCAGCGCCACGATGCACATGCTCGACATTGGTTATCGTGCGGAGACATCCAATGCGATACCGTCGCCGGCGGATTGCCGTACATATTCAGATCCGAAACAGGAAACGAAAACGACGGTTACTGCGGATAAGCAAAGCTGGTACTGGCACACCAGTTTCGGCGACAGCAAGTGGCTCACCGCGCAGGCACTCGCAATTAGTCCACCGTCGATTCTATATACCATTGACCACACGATTCGATGCACAGACCAGTACCTGATACAAGACGGTACGGAAGCTCATCTGCAATTTACTTCATTGCCGGCCTACGCGTGCATCACCAAATCGGATCTCTATCACGCGTTGCCCGCTGCGCATCCTGCGGGTGGCAGCATGGGTATTCCCGTGATGACTTCATTCGTCGGCTATTCGGGCCAAACCAACGATGACATTGGGACCAGGCTCACGTTCACGTTTTACTCAAATTCGCCGTGCGCCGTACAAGCAGAGATTCAACAATCGCAAGAAGATGGATTTCGATTTCAGCGAGCGCTTTGGGAGCATCAGGTATGCATTGCCGAAGAACAGCATGATTACTGCGTCGCACACGGTGGCCCCTCAATCAGCCCGGCAGATCTGGAAGGCATCTCCACATACGTAGATGCACATTGCCCGACAATCAATGCGATGTATCTCAAGGAACCACGTTCTGGCGGAATCCCGCCGAGGCTGTCGTTGCAGCTATCCCGGGCAAATCCATGTGGGTTTTAGATACCGATCAAGGAGGCCGCAGTATCGCCACAGGAAGTAACGAGCCATTCCTGCGGCTAAGCATCATGGGCGAATGAATGTCTATTGAGAACAAGCAGCGGCTATCTAAACGTCGCCTTGCTTACGTTCAGTAATGGCCATTCCTTGGGGCGGATTCAACCGGTCGATGCAACGATTTGGTTAAATCGCTCAGCCGGCGTATCGAAGTCTAGTGTTTTTCGGGGACGTTCGTTGAGCCGCCTGGCGACGGCATCCAGTCCGGCCTGTGAGTAAGCAGACAGATCAGTACCCTTGGGGAAGTATTGCCTCAGAAGCCCATTCGTATTTTCGTTCGAACCGCGTTGCCAGGGATGATGTGGGTCGCAGAAATAGACCTCAATGTCGGTTGCAACGCTAAAGCGGTGGTGCTCCGCCATTTCCGATCCCCTGTCCCACGTCAGCGATCTATAGAGTTCTCTCGGGAGTTTGCTGGCGTGTCGTATCAGCGCGTCGACCACAGCCGCAGAATCCTTGCTGGGCACTTTTACCAGCATCACGAATCGACTTTGACGTTCGACGAGAGTTGCAATCTGGCTCGTCGCGTTGCCATACAGCAAGTCACCTTCCCAGTGCCCAGGTATTGCGCGATCCTCCGCCGTCGCGGGGCGTTCACTGATCGACACGGCGTCGCGAATGTTCGTGCGACCCTCAGTTTTCAGTGTGTGATGACGGGATCGGCGCATGGTTCGAAAGCGTCGCAAGTGCTCAAGCAGTTCTTTTTTCAGGGCACCACGAGCTTGAATATAGAGGCTCCGGTAGATTGTCTCGTGCGACACCAGATAGTCCTTGTTGACCGCATAAGCATGCCTGAGCCAACCGGCAATCTGCTCAGGGGACCACTGCAACTTCAGCTTTGCAGCGACAACTCGCGCCAGCGTCTGGTTTCGCATAAGTTTGCAAACCTTCGGCCGTCGTGCCCGCTGCCACGCGATCGCATCCGCCTGGCTTGCCCGATAGCCCTGGCTGCCCCCGTTGCGCTGCAACTCACGACTTATAGTGGAAGGGGCGCGTCCCAGCCTGGCTGCTATTGACCGGATCGACAATCCGGACACCAGTGAACGGGAAATCTCCTCGCGCTCCGCGAGCGTCAATGCCTGTGGCGCACGGTGCCTTTGCGGCGGCTGGATGCCACCGTTCTCCGATAGTATTCGCTGAATCGAAGAATGGCCCCGATCAAACAGTTTGGCAATCTGATGAATCGTATCGCCCTTGCGCCATCGGTCCCACATCAGCGCTTTCTGGGTCTCGGAGTAATAAATTCTCGGTCGCTGTTTCATTTGCAACTCCTCCGCTGCTCACGCAGATTCTAGGTGTTGCATCGACCGGTTGAATCCGTCACCCGCAATGGCCAGTCACGCTGCGCGCTCTCACTGACAGAAAACTGACCGGGCACGTAATCGTGCGCAAGAAAACGGTCGTAATACCCTCGGAAAGAACGCTCCCGCCCACAACAACCCATCGAATTAAGGCGGAACGATCGGTACAACGACAACGCAGACAAAGCCACCAGAAGCAAATTCAAAGAGGCCCCTCGTTAACGGGGCCTCGATCTACGAAATCGCCGTGCACCGTTAGTACGTCACCGAAGTCCCACTGCCAGTAAAACTATGCTGGGTAGGAGAGTCATTTGCATAGTCGGAAACGGCCTGGATGATGTTCTCGATTTGCTGCGGCAGTCTGCCGCCGCTGACGGCGGTCATTGCCGCACGATCCATTTCGACGGTCACGGCGAGGTCTTTGATTACCAGCGTGTTCATTTCGATTCTCCAAGGGCAAATTAGTCAGCGAGGAATGTCAGAGCCTGTATTGGGGGTGTCGCCACTCCTCGGTCAGGATCAAGGCAAAGTGCGTGCCAAACGGTAGCGCCGCGATAAGCGATCACGCAACCGTTTGAAAATATTGGATTTTTAATGACAACCGGCGCGAATTGGTAGACCGACGTGCGCGCCGCAGCCGGTGGGTCGGACCCAACTCTTCGTCTGGCTCTGTGGGTTCGATCGCGACACATACGGTCCACAGACCGACATAAAAGGCCGTGCTACCGCACGCCCCGCTACGTCGTAAATTTCTCGACCGCTTCTGCCTGAAAGTGCTTCGGTGAACGTCCGACGACGCGTCTGAACGCATTGCTGAACGCGCTCTCGGACGCGTAGCCAAGCGAGCGTGCAAGCACGTTGATGCGTGTCCGGTTCTCCAGAAGAGCGCGCTGCGCAAGATGCATTCGCCATTTCGTCAGATACGAAAGAGGCGGCATTCCGGCAACGGTCTTGAAGTACGCGGCGAACGTCGCACGTGACATCGCCGCTGCCTGCGCAAGCTCTCCAAGTTGCCAGGCACGGCCGGGATCGTCATGCATCAGTTGGAGTGCAGGTGCAAGCCGCCTGTCGCTCAATGCGCGAAGCCATCCAGCCGGCGGCAATCCGGCCGCCTCGAAATGCGCCCGCAGTATCTGGATGAACATCAAATGCGCGAGTTGGTTCGATGCGATATGCGCCCCCGGCAAGCTACCCTGCCGCTCCCGAACGAGCTGATCGAGCAGCCATCGAAGTACTTGCGCCTGGCTTGAGGTCCCGCGCACATGAATCAGAGGCGGTAGCGCGTCGAGCAAAAGCTGGCTGGACGCGATGCTCAACTCGACCTTGCCGCCGATCATGAAAAACTCGTCGCCTTCGCCGTGATGGACGATGTTGCCGACGCGCCCTTCGAGCACATCGGCGAGATCGACGCTCTGCGCATTCAGGTCGGTCCCAAGAACATGTGAGCGCGGCTCGCTGAGCAGAAACACGTCCCCGCTTTCGATGCGAATGGGCTGCTGGTCTCCTTCGAACAGGATCCAGCAGCTTCCCCGTGCCAGGCCCCAAAACTTGACTGTATTCGCACGCGGAAATTTGATTGCCCATGCTCCGCCGGCAACCAGCCCACCCGAAATGACGGACCGCGCGCCCATGAAGCTCAGAAAGTCGGAGAAAGGATCGATCATGATGGCTGGATTCTCGCGCATGAAACTGCGACTTTCAAGTATTCAAAATCTGAACACCCGGTTTTAAGCTGCGTCGACTGCCTGGACTTGCCAGGTAGACCCCGTAGCCGAACAGATCGGAAAGGATGCCAATATGACGAAGCAGACATGGTTTATTACTGGAGTGAACAGCGGCTTCGGCCGTCTGATGACCGAGCAGCTCCTTGCCCGAGGAGATCGCGTTGCCGGTACCGTGCGAGATCTCAATTCGATGACCGATCTCAAGGAGCGCTACGGTGCTGCTCTTTGGCTCGCCAAGCTCGATCTGACAGACACCCAGGCAATCCGCGGCGTCGTCGACCGGGCATTCGGTGAACTGGGGCGTATCGATGTGGTCGTGAGCAACGCGGGTTACGGGCTATTCGGTGCGGCCGAAGAAATGACCGACGATCAGATCACGCATCAGATCGACACGAACCTGATCGGCTCCATTCAAACCGTGCGCGCGGCGCTTTCGCATCTGCGGACTCAGGGCGGCGGGCGCATCATCCAGTTGTCATCGATGGGCGGGCAAGCGACGTTCCCCGGCGGCTCGCTGTACCACGCCGGCAAATGGGGCATCGAAGGGTTCATCGATGCGGTTGCGCTGGAGGTGGCCGGCTTCGATATCGGTTGCACGTTGGTCGAGCCGGGCGCGGCGCGAACGGACTTCCGCTATCGAAGCGCACAACTGTCGCGCAAACTCGATGCCTACGATGCGTCGCCGGCGCGTGCCGCGCATCGGATCGTCGAGGAAAGAACCAGCGTACCGATCGGTGATGCCGCGAAGATGGCCGCCATCATGATTGCCAGCGCCGACCAGCATCCCGCGCCCAAACGCATAGCGCTAGGCAGTGATGCCTACACCGTGATGCACAAGCAATTGAGCGACCGTCTCGCTGCTCTGGAGGCACAGAAAGCGCTCGCGTTCTCCACGGACTTTGGGCCAGGCATGTAAGCCTTGCTGCAAGGCGACTGGTGGACCGTCGCTCGCTTTGGAATGCAAGAAAAGGAGCCGACGGCAGTCGGCGCAACAACGCAGCGGCATCGAAGCCGTCACAAGAGAAAAAAATGCCGACCCAATCTTTGAATTCGAGCGCGCGCCCTCGGCTCGACCGGCAGCGTTAATATGAAACCACTCCAGCGAGCGGCACACCTGATGTTTCCGACATCGTGCGCCGCCGGCTGGAATCTTCTCCAATCGTTTTCAATGGGCGGAACATCATGTCACACAAGCTCCACAAGATCGGCGTTGCCAGTCAGATCGGCGTGTACAGCGACGCAACCGAAGTCGGCCCGAATCAACGCTGGCTGTACACCGCGGGCACGCCGGGACTCGCGCCGAATGGCGAAATTGCGGACGATATCGTCGGCCAATCGAAACAGGCGTGGCTGAACATCATGGCCATCCTCGAAAAGGCCGACATGGACATCACGGATATCGTCAAGGTCACGACCTCGCTGACCAGCGATGCATACATCCGCGACTATGCAAAGGTGCGAGCCGAATTCCTGAAGGGCTACGAGCCCGCCTTCATGCTGCAGATCATTCCTGGTCTGGTACGTCCGGAAATCCTCGTGGAAATCGAAATCATCGCCGCTAAAGCGGTCTGATTTCGAAGACGTCGCGGCGGAACTGCTTGCGCGAATCGCCGGCATGTCATTCACGCGCTGTATGTTTCGAGGCTAACATCGGCGCATCATGTTGACTTAGTCGACCCCGAAATCCGACAAAAGCCTTACACGCCTTCTAACAAAACCACATCACAAACCAAGAAAAACATGCTGCCACAGGTCAATCTGATTCGCGCAAAGAACGGGGACTTTCTTGCCTTCTACGAGAGAAACGGCATTTCCAGGGTACTGACGGAACACGGCGTTTGGGATGAGCTGACGGTTTCGATCGCACGGACGTTGGTCGATATGACCGACATGACGCCGATGATTCTCGATATCGGCGCCAACCTGGGCACGTTCACCGTTGCACTCGCGAAGCACATTGCGCCACGCGGCGGCAAGATCTATTCGTTCGAGCCCCAGCGCATCGTGTTCTACCAACTCTGCGGCAACGTTTTCCTGAATCAACTGGAGAACGCCTATCCGCAGAATATCGCGCTGTCGGGTGTCAACGAGCGCAAGGAAATTCCCGCGATGAATTTCCACGCCGCATTGAATATCGGCGGCTACTCGCTCGTTCCGGGCAAGGACGCACAGGAGAAACTGGAAACGACCGATCCGTGCGAATTCAGGCGGCTCGACGACTTCGAACTCCCGTCGAAGATCACGATGATCAAGATCGACGTCGAAGGCATGGAGATGGAGGTCTTCCGAGGCGCGATCGATCGCATCTCGAAAGACGGCTTCCCACCTATCCTGTTCGAATCGTTGAGCAGCGATCCAAGAGCCGGCGAGGTGCAGGATCTGCTGACGGGCCTAGGCTACAAGCTGCTGCGGTACGCCGACGAAGACTGGCTGGCACAACACCCCGAGTGGCCGACCGAGATCACGCTGATGGAGAACGGCACTAGCGTCGTCTATGCGAAGGTTCGCTAAGCCAGTGCATTCTGTAAAAACTCGCTGCTGCTGTCGGTTCACAGCGAACTAACGCACTACAGGTTCCGCGAAAGCCCCTCTTCCGAATGGAGGGGCTTAATGAGATGGTCACCCCCACCCTGCACGCGGGTTACGCTGCAGGGTGTTTTCTTTTCTGGAGAGGCCATCATGCAGACCGTGACGCTGGTTGGAGTCGATCTGGGCAAGCATTCGTTTCATCTTCACGGTCAGGACCGGCACGGCAAAGCCGTGTTCCGCCGGAAGGTGAGTCGTAAGCAGCTGATTGAATTCTTCGCCACCTTTCACTGCTGCACGGTGGTCATGGAAGCCTGCGCAGGCGCTCATCACATGGCCCGGAAACTTGCTGGCTTCGGGCATCAGGTCAAACTCATCTCGCCGCAGTTTGTGCGGCCCTTCGTCAAGAGTAACAAGAACGATTTCGTAGACGCGGAAGCAATCTGCGAAGCAGCGTCACGTCCGGCCATGCGCTTCGTGACGCCCAAGACAGAATCGCAGCAAACGCTCTCGACCTTGCACCGACTTCGCGAATCTATGGTTCGGGATCGCGTTAAGACATGCAACCAGATGCACGGCTTCCTGCTCGAATTTGGCATCAGTCTGCCGATTGGAAAGGCTGTCATCAAGCGCCTGCCGGCAGTTCTCTCCGAGCATTCGCTCCCACCGCGACTGGTGGCGATCCTCGATCGTTTGCATTCCCACTTCAAGTATCTCAGCGAACAGATCGACCAAATCGAGACAGAGCTGACCCGGCAACTGGCCGATGATGACCTTGGCCAGCGCCTGCTAGGCATCCCGGGTGTCGGTCCGATCACGGCGAGCGTACTCGCCTCCGAAATGGGCGATGGCAAACAGTACGGCTGCAGTCGGGACTTCGCGGCGTCCATCGGTCTCGTGCCGCGCCAGTACAGTACGGGCGGCAAGGCAAACCTGCTGGGCATCAGCAAACGCGGAGACAAAAATATACGTCGCCTGCTTGTGCAGTGCGCCAGAGCCTACATGCAGCGGCTGGACCGGCAGACAGGCCGGTTGGCCGCATGGGTTCGGTCGATGCTCACACGCCGACACTCAAACGTGGTGGCCTGCGCTCTTGCCAACAAGCTGGCGCGAACCGCCTGGGCGCTGGCAACGCGCAACAGCACGTTCGATGCGGGAGCGGGTGCCTTACAAGTCTGAGCCCCCGACTCTCATCCACGCTTTGTGAAGTTCCGACTTCCTGGTTTTGCGACCGCTGAAATTTGATGACGTGAACGGCACACCGGCCTGGCGAACACCCTGTCAAAGAAATTGGCCTTCGAAGCCGCGGGCTTTTTTAGGATCGTCAGGCGCGATTCTCATCGTGGCGCGGGGAGCGATCCCCACAACGACGCCGGATAGATTTAGGCAAGCCAACCACAACATCGAAGATCAGTGTTGCAAAAACGGGGGTGACCATAGATTTTCTTTGCGTCCGTTATCGCGCAGATAGTCAGCAAAAGCATGCCGACCGATGCGCTAAAGCGTGTCATCAGGAAAGAGGCGATCGCCGAAGTGCTCGCCGGAATCGCTACAATCGCCCGCATGAATTCCCCTCTCAACCGCATCGAGTGCAAGCCATGCTGACCTCCTATTTCTGGAGTGGCGACGTCATCCGCAGTCGGTGCGTCAGTGACGTCGTACTGTCAGGTACGGTCGACGTGCCTGCGCCGTCTGTACGTCTACTGGCGGATTGGGAAAGGGAGATATCGACGCGCATGGTGCTGGAGCCTGGCGATGTCGAGGCGATGCCGCTGGCGCGAGCGCGCGCACGTTGGCCGGACTACACGCGCTGCGTGCAGGCCATGTCCGACCGGACGTCCGCACTGGGGATACCCGAGGTGCTTGCATCAAGTGATGTCGCGCTGATGGCTTGCCGCGGCGCGAGATACCACTACGACGCCGAGCAATATGGCAGTGCCGCCTTTTGCAATCTCTTTCTGAGTGAGGACCGCGGGCTGGATTTGCATTTTCCGTCGTTGGGCCGTCGCATTCCACTAACCCGGGGAACAGCGGTGATCTTCGATACGGGCCAGCCTCATGGCGTCATTCGGCGCGGTGCAAGCGGTTTCAATGCGGACGACTTCGCGACTGACGACGATTGCGTCCAGATATTTCTGACCTGGGAGCTTCCTATTGAAGATGGTCATGTTACGCACGCACTGAAGGTTGCCTTCGATGTCGATTCATCGACCTCGTTGCAGCTGGATGACGAACAGGTTCGGCTGGACGGTGAACGGGTCGTCGTGTGTTCTGAGTCTGGGCGTTGGCGTCTTTTTGAATAAACGTCAGCGCAGCAGCTACGGTGTTTTGGTTTGACTGGCCGAATCCGCCATTGCTTTTCTGCCATTCGAACTCTTGCGAGCGCGAATGTTGGTTTCACTGCCGGTCAATGTCTTAACTGAAATTTTAATTTCAGCGTTAATTGATCGTAATCGCGCGCTGTAAGTCAGTCAGCAATTCGCTATGGCACGCGCCGTCGCATTAAAAACTTAACGTGAAACGATTGAGAAATAGATTCCGCGAGACACTGGGGAATCTCCCACCGTTTATTCATTATGAATATTTTGTACGGCGCGAGTCCGGGAATCGGTCCGGTTGGCCGCCGTCTTTATGTGTGCTAGCGCTCATTTGTCAGCTTCCAACGCGATACTCATAATCTATAAACATATCTGTTGGCGCCTAGTCCGTCCACAATTTAAAACAGTTTTAATTAAGAACACTGCGGCAATGAGACCTGGACGAAAGTAAATCGATGCTCCGATAAAAAAATTCCGGCGAGCAAACCGATCAGGGTCCGCGTAGCTGAAGCGTTGCCGCGACCGCTTCCGTGGCGTGCGGGAAATGCACCCACGCCGCCGCTCAGTTTTTGAGCAGAGACCTCACGTCGAAAACTGACAGATTGCATCTGTTGAAGACTGGAACTGCCTCATCACGTTACGGCATTGAAAGATTTTTAGAAAATCTTTTTATGAATGTTGTTTTTGCTTCAGATCCCGTCCAGTCCCGGAAACGCGCGCCGTGAGTACTTTCAAGCCGGGAAAATGCGATGCGTCCTTTTAAGGAGATAGCGTGATGAGCCGAAAACTGTTCCACGACAGTATTGCAGCACTACCTGCGCAGCCCGGTCCGACCCCGAACGGTCTCAAGGTCAACGCGAAAAGCCCGGCACAAGACAGTGACGAAATGAAAGTCACTTTCGCGCTAGGCATCGACGACAAGCTTCGTCAGGAATTAGAGTCTCGCGTGGAAAAAGGTGATGTTGTCCCTATTAGTGAACTGAACTCGAAATATGCGGTACCTCAGTCGGAGGTCGACCCATTAGTTGCCTATTTGAAAACTCAAGGCTTCAAGATCGATGAAGTATCGAACGATCGAACACGTGTGGTGACTCATGCCACTGTGAAGCAGATCGAAAGCAGTCTGCAGGTCAATATGGTTCAGGTTACCCGGGATGGAATCACCTACACCGTTGCAAAGGACGCGCCGAGCTTACCCTCCGACGTGTCCAACGGCGTTCATGCAATTCTTGGATTACAACCCTGCTTCCATGCTCATAAGCATTTCCGCCGGATTACGCCAACCAATCGCTTCGAACCATCCAATCCGGCAAGTAAAACCGGCGAACCTACCGCTGCGCCAAACATCGCCAACTCGCCGCCCTATCTCGTGGGTGAAATTCTTAAAGCCTACAACGCTGCCGGACTGAACCTCACCGGGAAAGGGCAGATCATTGCAATTCTGATCGATACATTTCCCGCCGATAGCGATCTGCAGAAGTTCTGGCAACGCAATGGTCTTGCGACCACCATCAACCAGGTTACCAAAATCAACGTCAACGGAGTCACGCTCCCGCAGATTGAAGGCGAGGAAACGCTTGACGCGGAGTGGACTAGCGGAATTGCGCCTGACGCGCAGATCCGTATTTATGCCAGCGGCACATTGCAGTTCGCCGATCTGGATCGCGCACTCGACCGCATTCTGGCCGATCTCGCTCAATTCCCGGCTATGCGTCAACTGTCCGTCAGTTTGGGGCTGGGCGAAACCTTCATGCAGCAAGGCATCGTTCGAAGCCAGCACCAGCGATTTCTCCGGCTTGCCGCCGCGGGGGTCAACGTATTCGTTTCCACCGGCGACGCGGGATCGAATCCCGACTCTACCGGACACGCGTCGAACGGCCCGTTGCAGGTTGAATTTTCGTCATCCGATCCCTGCGTGGTTGGTGTCGGGGGAACGACACTCGTGCTTGCATCAAACGGCACCGTCAGCAACGAGACGGGATGGGCAGACGGCGGTGGCGGCAAAAGCATTCTGTTCCAACGTCCGTCGTGGCAGCAGGGAGACGGTGTACCAGCCGGCACGAACCGGCTCGTCCCCGATGTCAGTGTCACCGCGGATCCCAATGACGGCGCATTGGTCATCCTGCATGGAAAGCCTGCCCAGATCGGCGGAACGAGTTGGAGCGCTCCTATATGGGCGGGATTCTGCGCATTGATCAACGAAGCCCGACAGAATGCCGGCAAGCCGCTTCTGCCTTTTCTTAATCCATTGATCTATTCGCTGAAGACCAACTGTTTCCGGGACATCGTTTCAGGCAGTAACGGCGTGTACACCGCCGGCAAAGGATACGACATGGTCACCGGCTTGGGGGTGCCGGATGTCAAGGCTCTTGTTCGGGCCTTGTCATGATGAAACGCTTCCGCCCCCGAACGACCTGCCCGCACATTCCGGCATTGCGGATGCAGTGAGGCATTGCCGGAGCCTTTACAGGAGCGCAACATGAACACCCCAAAGCTACAGACCAAACGTGCCACATTAGTACTGACTCCGCATCCCAAGCAGCAGACGAAAGATGACGTCCACGCCGTCGTCGACGAAATTCTCAAACGCAGTGGCTGCATGACGTGCGGTCTGATCGCACTATTCCATGTCGAATTCGGCGGAGATCCTGGTCCGGATATGATCAAGCGGGGCGTGATCGCTGCGAATTACGAGAATGCCTAGCTGACACCATGTCTACGCCGACGATGCATGGCGGACTCACTCGCCGACAAACCGGCACGTCGGCCCATGTACTGGGGGTTGGTTTCAACTATTTCCCGAGCTTGCCGGCCGATATTTATCATCGACGCCTGATGGACTTCGTCGAGGTCACACCTGAGACGATGTGCAATGAGCAAAGCACTTCTGACGGGACTATTGAGGTGCTTATACGGGAGCAGCTTGACCGTGCACGGACCATCTGCGGCGAAATGCCGATGGTCGTGCACGGAGTCCAGCTATCCATCGGTTCGGCGCATGGCTGGAACAGTGCCTATCTCGCCATACTGGATCAGTTGCAGCAGCTGTGGCCTTTCCAATGGCATAGCGAACACCTGTCGTTTCAAACATACGAGGACACCGACGGATCGGTAGCGCAGACTGGCACACCACTACCGTTGCCGTTGACCGAAGAAGCTGCCTGCCTCGTAGCAGACCGCGGTGCCCAACTACTGCACCGCTATGGCGTGCCTTTCCTGCTTGAAAATCCAGCGCACTACCTGACTGACTTGCCGCGCGAACCTGGGGTCCCCGACGAATGCGCGTTAATGAACAGGATCACGCTGTTAAGCGGCTGCGGGCAGTTGCTCGATTTGCACAATCTGTATTGCAACGCCATCAACCATGGCTTCGACGCGTTCGAGGTCGTCGAACACTTCGCGCTCGAGCGCGTCGTCGAAATACATGTTGCCGGCGGACACTGGGAAAGCGGCTACTGGACCGACGCGCACGATCGCGGTGTGCCTGAAACGGTATGGGAACTGCTGGACTACACGCTGCCCCGCTGCAAACATGTCGCTGGCGTCGTGTTTGAACTGCTGGAGCCACACGCAGTTCGGATAGGTGTAGACGAGATCGCGCGCAATCTGCAACGTGCGCGCGACATATGGTTGCGCCACTGTCCCGACGCGAGAGACACCTGATGAGACTCCACGATTTTCAGGCGACGCTCGGCCGTGCAATCTCCAGGCATGAACAGCCGCCATCGCTGCCTTGCGTCCAATTTCAGGCAGCGGAACTCGATCAAGTGACCCGGTTGCTATCAAGTCCAGGCTTTGCTTTTACATGCGACGTGCAACGATCCTGGTGCGAAAGCCGCGTCAAACTGCTCGCGAGACATACGCTCAGCGTACTGCCACCTGACCGGCGCGACGCGCTGATCTGCGCCTGGGTCGACCATGGCGGAGGACGGAACGCGTTCCGTACTGAGGAAGCCATAGCGTTCCTGGAATTTTTATCCGCGAACCTCGCGGATGACTCCACGGCTTTGTACTGGTGCCGTGTCGAACAGGCGACCTACCGGGCATCCATGGGACGTCACGCGTTTGCTTCGCCAGCATGGCCGCGCGATGACACGACGCTAATAGGCCGCGCTCCTGATTCGGCTCTTGTGACCGCTCCACACCTGACGCTGTTCTTTGCGCCGGGTCTTCCTGATCTTGTTCGTGAAGCAGCACCGCTCGAAGAAGAATTGTGGAGACAACTGCAGTCCGCCAGGACTGTCAGTGTGTTCCCTTCTGCTGTGCACGCGACGTTGAAGGAGATGCTTTCGGTCGGCATTCTTGCTGTCGTATCGTCCGGCGTTTAAAGCAAAGCGCTAGCACGTGGACGCCCCGGTCAAGCCGGGGCGCCAGCAAACAACAGCGAACCGTTATACCTTTGCAGCCGGATGCCCTGCGTCAGGCAATCCATCCACCGTCGACGGTCAGGCTCTCGCCCGTCGTGAAGCCTGCTTCGGGGCTGGCGAGATAAGCCACGGCCGCCGCGATTTCCGCCGGTTTGCCGAAGCGACCCACGCTTGCGAGCTTTGTCATCGTTGCGTGGTCTTCCGTGCCGGGTTGCGGAGCAAGTTCTGTCTCGGTCGGGCCGGGCTGGACGGCATTCACGGTCACGCCGTATTTGCCGACTTCACGCGATAGCCCGCGAGTGAAGCCTCTGAGCGCGAACTTCGATGCGATATAGAGCGTCACGCCCGGCAGTGGCGCGGCTTCACCAAAGGCCGAGCCCACGTTGATAATGCGTCCCCAGCCCGCCGCGACCATTCGCGCCGCGGCGTCTTTTGCCAGTTCGATCGGTGCACGAACATTCAGATTGAAGTGGGTGTCGTATGACGTCTCCGAAGAATCGAGGAATGGTCCGTACTCGACCGTGCCCGCGTTGTTGACCAGGATGTCGAGGCGCCCCTCGAAGCGTCCGCCGAACGCACCGCTCAGCGAATCGATCAGGCTCTTGACGCCTTCCAGCGTCGACAGGTTGGCGCCCACGGCTTCAGCCTCGCCGCCGGCACCGCGGATCTCCTCGACGACTGCTTCGGCCCGCGCCTGATTTGACGCATAGTGAACGATCACCGCTGCGCCGTCGCGCGCAAGACGTGCCGCAATAGCGGCACCGATTCCACGCGAAGCGCCCGTAACGAGGGCGAGTTTGCCTTTCAGACCTTGGGTCATGGTTTTCCTCAACAGATAGGTTTCGAAGCGGTCCTCCGGCCTGGACGGCCAGAACGGACTGTTGCATCGGAGCCAATGTTTTCGTGCATTGGTTGATGCGTATCCTCCGCCCGGGTGGCTTCGTTCGGTAGCCACGGGTGAGGAATAGCTTCTATTCCTGCTGCGAGGGAGCAGATCAGGGCAGTGAGTGCGCGGGCACGAAGCGGTTAGGCGGTGAGGCCCTCGCTGGATTTGCGCTCGTTGAGCAGGTGCTCGACAAACGCGACGAAGGCGCGCGCCTTCGTGGTTGCCATGCGGCCGGACGGGAAAACGGCCCACAGGTCGATCGGCGGCAACGTCCAGTCTGTCAGAACGGCCTGAACTGTGCCGTCCGCAAGTTCGGGGGCGAACATCCATTCCGAAGCGACGGCCAGGCCGAGGTGAGCGAGTACCGCCGTGCGCATGCCCTCAGCTGCGTTCACGCTTATTCGGCCTGACAGGGTCACGCTGGAGTCAGAGCCGTCATTGCGGCTGAACAGCCACGATTCACCGCCGCCTCGCACGGAATAAACGACCGCCTGATGTCGGCCAAGATCGTCAGGTGTTTGCGGAAGTCCGGCTTCCGCGAAATACGCCGGTGTGCCGACGACGAGCCGCCGCCCAGAGGAGATGCGACGCGCAGTCATCGTCGAATCGTCGAGAGCACCCATACGCAATGCGACATCGACGCCCTCTTCGAGCAAGTCGACGGACCTGTCGTCAAGCACGATATCGATGCTCAGATTGGGATGCTGATCGAGGAAAGACTTGAGTGCCGGCAAGACATGCAGCCGGGCGAAGGTGACGGCCGCGCCGATGCGCAGTCGTCCGGACAAGCCATCCGACGACTCACGCACGGCCTGTTCGGCGTGCTCCGCCTCATCGATGGCTCTGACAGCGTGATCGTAAAACCGTTGACCAGCATCCGTCGGCGCGAGGCCACGCGTCGACCTGAGTAGCAGACGGGCGCCCAGACGTTCCTCCAACTGCGCGACAGCCTTTGAAACGGCGGGTTGACCAAGCTTCAACCGGCGTGCGGCGGCAGAAAATGAACCCGCATCGACGACTGTTACGAAAGTCTCCATCGCGACCATGCGGTCCATGTGCATTCTCCTGGCAGGTTGTCGGCGCAAGAGCGCAGTGTAACGAAACGACCGGCCTTCACGGACAAAGCACACGTTGTCCGGCGCTGACGTTACGTAGCGCGATTAAATGCGGCGAGCTTTTGTTGTTTGCTGAATCCGATGACTGCTTTCGAATGGAGATCGGCCCCCTGATAGCGTGCCTGGTAATTTTCCAGACCAGCGGATCGAGCTGATCGCGTTGCGTCGCGCTCAAAACAGACCTTCGCGACGCACACGGCCGAAATGAACCGATGCGAACACACCCATCATTAGCATGCCGACAAGCAGAGCGATGCTATCGAGGTTCACGCCCGGCGCGAACGGATGGCGGACCAGCAGCGCCAGACCGATCAATATGTTCAGCATACCCCACAGGAAATTGACCAGTGGCGACGACGGCCCCTTGCCATGCGGTGTCGAGAACGGAGAAGGGAACACCTCGCCGCGCAGACCCGCGGTGAGATGCGGCATCGCGTTGCACAGGAAGGCGCCTGCGAAAAAGATCGCAACGAAGCTCATGGTTCGTCCTATCAAAAAGGGAGAAGCGGGAAAGGCCGGGGAAGTCAGGAATCGCCGAGCTGCCTGATGAGTGGAATGGCCGCTGCAAGCGTTGCGACGTCCTGCGGATCGAACTGTTCGAGCTTCGCCAGCAGCCATTCGCGTTTGGCCGCCGTGCGCCGCTTGCGTTCGTCCAGCCCTTTGCGCGTGATCGCGAACAGGATCTGGCGGCCGTCCGTAGGATGCGGCTCGCGCTCGACGCATGCCTCTTCTTCGAGGCCCGCGAGGATCGTTTTCATGGACTGCGGCTTCATCGATTCGGCTCGCGCGAGATCCGCGGTGGTCATCGGGCCGTCACGTTCCAGCCGCGCGAGCACGCTGGACTGCGACAGGTTCAGGTCACCGGGATTGGCGTTGCGCAGCCGACGCAAAAGCTGGCCGACAGCCAGCGTTAAATCGGAGACGACGCATTCCAGCGGAGGAGTGGATTCACGGGATCGGGCCATCCGTGAAGCGTAAATCAAGACAGATAAACTTGCAAGTTTATCTGTCTAATTACGGTGTGAGGTTGACGCTCGAATACGTTCAGGTGAAATGGAAAGGCGGCCACAGGCGGTGGCCAACGCGCAGACGCCCCGATAAAACCGGGGCGCCCGCAAACAACAGTGAAGCGTTATCCCGCAACACACACACCCTCACTCAATCAACGCCCCCTCCTTCTTCATCTTCTGCCACGCCTTAACCCCTGGCAAAAACACCAGCGCCAGAACCGCCACCACAATCTGCGGCCCAATCAACTCAATAGTCCCCGCGAGTCGGTAATCAGCAATCCCCGTCAACCACCCGGAAACCGGTCCCGCCCCGCTCGCCACCAGATACCCAAGCGCACCGGCAAAGCCCGTTGCAATCGCAACCCGATGATTCGGCACCCCATCCTGCGCGAGCGTATACCCCATGAAATACAGCGTATTAAGCCCAACGCCGATGATAAAAACGATCATCATCGTCACGGCCTGCCCCGCCGGATGATTCAGCAGCACATACAATCCAATCGCATCGACAATCCCGAGTGCCGCGACCACAACCTGACGCCCATAACGATCGGCAATCCAGCCGAACAACGGCGAAACCAGACTCGTCAACCCAAAACCAAAGCCGAACACAACGCCCACGAACCCCACGCTCTTGTGCTGATACTGAATCAGAAACGTCGGCATCAGCCCGCTGAATTCCCAGTACGAAATCAGATTGACCGCATGAATCGCGAGCCCCTTCCACATCGAACCACGGCGCGCGACATCGAGAAACGCGTCGCGCATGCTCTCCCGTTCATGATGGGCAACGGACGCCACGACCACACTGGCAGCCGGCTGATCGCGCCGCATCTTTCTGAGCGTGACAGCCATCACGATAAACATCACGAAAGCAAGCACGATCGTCACGATGCCGAATATCGACAGACCAAGCCGCCATCCCGTATCCGGATCCGAACTCGCGATGATCTGACTGAACACGGTCGGTCCGATCACCGCGCCCGTCGCAAAGAAGAACCCGAGACAGTTATTCAGAAACGCACGCCGCTGCGGCAGTACAGAACCCGCGAACGAATACGCGCTGATATTGAAGATCCCCTCGAACACGCCGAATAGCACGCGATAGGTCAGCGTCAGCGGATAGTTGTACGCGAGGTACGCGAGCAACATCGACGTCGCGCCGGCACCCGCCGTGCCGATCAGCATCAGCGCATTCATCCGCGGCGTGACGCCAGACTTGCCGTGTCCCGCGTTCCACAACCCGGCGGGAACATCGATCAGCGCCTGGCCCAGCAGAAAGATCGTCGCCAGTGTGCCGACCTGCTGGACGCTGAAGCCGAGCGAATGCGCGATGCTGTGCAAGCCGATCGGAAACGCCGAGCGATTCATCGAGTAGATCAGATAGCCCATCCCCACAGTCATCAGTTGCACGAGGAAGATTGAGCGAGCAAGCCGCTGCACCGATTGCGTCTGCGGATTGTCACCCGATGCAGCATTGTCGGAACTGCCTTGCAGTTCGATCCGGCTGGTAGTCATGATGAGGTACTCCTGTTGTCGGGTGATAACGGTCAGAACATATGGCGCATGCCGAGACGCACGAGCGCCTGGCGGCTATTGGACGAATCGCCGATCAGCGAAATATCGGCTACTGCCGGCGCGCCGGTCGAACTGGTGCCGCTCGCCATCTGATAGGTGGCAGCCACATAGAGATCGGTGCGTTTCGACAGCGAGTAATCGGCAACCGCCGAGAACTGGTGATAGGTCTGATCGCCAAGATCGCCCTTCACTGCATTGCCCTTCGTGTAGTTATAAGCAGCCGACACGAATGCGGCCGACGACAGCCGGTACATGCCGTTGATTTCGAAGTTGTTGAAGGTTGCAGTCGCACCACCGAGCTGGCCGATGTTCCCGTACTTCACGTTCGAGTACATCATGCCGACGGCAGCCGAGCCGAATGTGTACTGACCGCCCGCTCCAATAACCTGCCACGACGATGCAGGGGCACTACCGGCCAGATAACCCGAATTGATCGAGCCGAATGCCGACGTGGTTGCCGGCGCAACCGCATTTGCATTGCCATTGAGCACCGCGCCCGCGTTCGACGGATTCTTGAAGAACTGGTACACGACACCCAGCCCAAGCGGACCATTGTTGTATCCAACTCCCGCGGTATAGCCGCTATTCTGCGAGACCGATCCTGCGATGCCACCCAGCATCACCGTGCCGCCGAAACGCAGTCCCGAGAAGTTCGGCGACGCATACTTGATCGAATTGTTCTGCCGATAGGTCCGCGCGCCGTTGTCGATATCGCCCGGGTGCGAGGCGCCGCTGCCATACGCGGCAAGCCCGAATTCGAACGCGCCGAGATAGTCGTTCACGCTATCGTACTGGCGCCCCAGCGTCAGCGTACCGAAGCGATTGCTCGACAGCCCGACGAATGCCTGACGCCCGAACGCGGTTCCTCCTTGCGCGAACGCACCGGTATTCAGATTGACGCCTGATTCAAGCGTGAACAGTGCTGCAAGTCCCCCACCGAGATCTTCCCTGCCCTTGATGCCCCAGCGGCTTCCATACGGTCCATTGAGCGAATCGAGCGACCACTGACGTCCGCCGACGTTGGTCGAACCGACCACGTGCTTTGCATTGGTGTTCAGTTGCAGCGCCTCGTCGAGCACGCCGTACAGCGTGACGGAGCTTTGCGCGAACGCGGGCAACGCGATCGTCGCGGCCGACACTGCGATAACAATCTTCTTCAATTCAAGTCTCCAGTGATTATCGTGATTAGCTAGTTTTTTTGGGTAATACACAGTCAGAAATGTCCGCTGCGCGGACGCGGTTCATAAGCCGCGCCGATCCGTTGCATCTCTTCGGCAGAGAGCACGACGCTCACAGCGGACAGTGCCTGGTCCAATTGCGGCAACGACGTTGCACCGATAATCGGCGTCGCCTGCGGCAGGCGGTTCAGCACCCATGCGAGGGCGATCTGCGCGGGCGTCAGGTCACGTTCGCGGGCGATCGCATCAACGGCCTCACCGACCGCGTGATCCGCTTCGCGCCCGTACCACTCCCACGTGTAGCCATCGGTGCGCGCGCGTTCGGTTGCATCGCGATTGCGCCGTTCCTTGCCGCACAGAAAGCCGCGCGCCATCGGGCTGTATGGCAGCATCGCGATGCCTTCATGCTGGCAAAGCGGCAATAGCTCGCGTTCGTCTTCTCGCCATACCGCGTTGAAGTGGTTCTGCATCGACACGAACGCGGCCTGTCCGCGAAACCGCGCGCCGTACAGTGCTTTTGCGAACTGCCAGCACGGCATATCCGCCGCGCCGACATAGAGAACCTTGCCCGAGCGCACCAGGTGATCGAGCGCGGCCATCATTTCATCGATGTGGGTCGACTCGTCCCAGATGTGTGTCTGGTACAGATCGATGTAGTCCGTATTCAGGCGGCGCAGCGACGCCTCAACTGCTTCGACGATGTGCTTGCGCGAATAGCCACGCGCATTCGGACCCTTGCCCATCGGATTGCCGAACTTCGTCGCGATGACGAATTCGCTGCGGCTGCCGAATTCGCCAAGCAGTGAGCCGAGAATCCGCTCGCTTTCGCCGGCCGAATAAAAATCGCAGGTGTCGTAGAAGTTGATGCCCGCCTCGACGGCCTTGCGCACGAGTGGCCGTGCTTGCTGTTCATCGAGCACCCACGAGCGCCACGCCTTGTCGCCGATGCCCATCGCGCCGAAGCCGATGCGCGAAACCTTGAGGCTGCTGCTGCCGAAATTGATGTAGTCCATGTCGCAATGATTTTGTTGGTGATCGGAATAGCGCGTCTTCAGCGTGGGCTTTCTAGCCGGCCTGGCGGCGGCTGCGCTCCGAAGTCGGAACGCGCAGCGACACCAGTAATTCGCCGAGTCGAGAAAACGTCGCTGCGTCCATCGTCATGCCATGCCGAAGCGCGTGTTGAAGCGCTGCGTCGAAGTCGATGCGTTCAGCGGAAACGGCTTCGCGCGGAGCCTGCTGCATGCCACTTTCGTCATGCCGCTCGACGCGCTCCACACGCTCGACGGCAATCGCCGCCCAGCCGTCGTCGCTGGTTGCATCGGCATGCAACGCGAGAAAGCGATGCAGTCGATCCATCAGCGAGCGCGTGTCGTCGGGATAGTCACCCGATGCGCTGCCCGCGCCGACGTACACCGAAGGCTCTCGCCCCGCGTGGTCCGGCTCGGCGGCAACCGACCGGCTCGCGGCCAATCCGACTACCCGCAGCACCGCGCGATAACCATGACGCGCGGCACGACGCGCCAGATACGGCGCAAACAGTGCGCCATCGGTGCGATGCACGACCATGAACGCGCATCCGGCACGGGATGCCTCGCCGCACGCGAGATCGATCAGACGCGGTCCGATCTGCAACAGCGACAGCCCTGCTCCGTCGATCCGATACTGGCCGTCCTCCGCGTGCTCGACATGCGGCCGCAGCGCGGCATTCAGCGTCGAGCCCTTGTTTTCCAGCAGATAACGGTAAGCGTCGCTGCCAAGCACTTCGGTCATCAGCAGCATTTCGGCGGCATCGTCGGCCTGTCCTACCGAGAATCCGCACGCGCGGAACATTTCCGGCGTCGAGCGCGCGAGTTCCGGATAGCTCAATGTCAACGTGCTCATCGGTTGCCCTCCGGTTGTGCGGCTACGCTATCGGCCAGCGCTATACGTGTATCGTCGGGCTGCGCCATAGATGTGCCCGCGAAATCTTCCGGCAATGGCGCATCGAGCAGAAACACGCCACGCACCCACTGCCGCGTGACCGGTTGCGAGGTTTCGAGACCGAACGTCGTCAGCAGAAACCGGATCGCGTCCATAGGGAAAAAGGACTCGCCGATCAGGTTCTCGCGGATTTCCGAATACGGCAGTACCGCCGCGAGTTGCATACGGCTCGCGATGTGCACGAACTCCGGATGATCGAGCAGCACGCGCGCGACGAGTTCATCGCGTGGCCACGTGCGCAGCACCGCGCAGAACGCCTGCACCGCACCCGCTACGTCGACGAACGTTTCGTTGTCGACGCCCGGGTCGATCGCGCGCTCGCCGCGCCGGTTCTCGCCGTTTTCGCCGGACTTGTACCAGAAGTACATCGCGGCGCCCGGCGCTTGCCGGTCGATGTCGAGCGCCCAGCGATAGCGGCTGTCCGCGATATCGAGCAATTCGCCGACCGTCGATTCGACGCGCTGCTGGCGAGTCACTTTCATGATTGCGGGCAGCACGGCCTCCATCGCCGCGGCGAATTGCGGATAGAGCGCGATCAGATGCGCGGCGAGCTGGCCGTGTGCTTCGTCACTGCCGAGCGAGCGCGCGCGTTCGAGCAACGCGCGCCATGGCAGCGGTGCTTGTTGACCATTGATGCTGCCGTCGACGGCAAAGCGCTCGACGCTCAAAGCGAGCTTCGATAACGCGTGCGCGATATCAGCGTGCCGCTCCATGTCGTCGACGTCACCATCGGGCAGCGCTGCGTACAGGCTCGCCGAGCGCTTCAACAAAGCAGCTAACGTGGGCGCATCCGCACGAGCGGTGTTTAAATCGCGTGTCGTTGCATAGGCCAGCGCAAGTTCGCGCGCAACCGAAAACGCGCTCAACCACGCAGGCCAGCGCACGAGTGTCGCGACCATGCCGAGCCCCGACGAATTGCCAACGCCCAACGCAAGCTTCGCACGATATTCGAGCCGCGCCGCCCCAGCGTTTCTGCTGCGCGCTTGCGCGTCGACCACGCTGAAACTCGTCAGACGCCACATGTACAACGCGAACAGATCGATGTGGTACGGGTACGCGAGCGGATGATCCGACGGCAACGACACCCATGCGCGCGTGCCGTGTCGTCCGTTCGCGTAATAGCCGGCGTTGCGGATGATGTAGCCGCCACCATTGGCGAGGTGATCGGCTTCCGGCTGCTGGCCCGCTTCAAGTCGGCCGAGCACATAGTCGTAGAAACGGTTGCTGCGATTCGCGACGGTCCAGCCGAGCGTCGCTGGATTGGTCGTGCGTCCGCGCCATACCTTGCCGACGATTTCCTCGCGTTCGCGCGCGATGGCCGCGAGATCCGCCGGCCCGTCGACCAGAATGCCAAGGAAGTCGAACGTCCATTCGGTGAACCGGCCCGGACGGTCGACACCGTCGCTTGCTTGCGAAAACGCGGCGAAATGAAACACGTGTCCGGCCGCCGTGATCTCGTAGACCACTGTGCCCTCGCCGTGCGCATCGATATCGCACGACACGCATTCGATACGCCACTGCTCGCGCTTCATGCGTGCGACGAGGCTGCGCGCAAAGCTCAGACTCGTAGCTTTGGCCGCGCGCAACGAGCGCGCGCTCATCACCTCGTCTTCGCTGCGCAACGCGTCGAGTACGCGGGCACCCTCCGCGTCGCCGCATGCCGCGTTCACCATGTCGCGAACGAACGGCGGCATTGGGCCGGCAAAGCGCGCGCCGACGCCCTGCTGATTTGTCATGTCTGCTTTCCTGTCTGCATCACTCATCGCCGGCCTCAGCGCATCACGAACGGATCGGCGATCGGTTCATCGGAGGTGCGAATCCAGACGGTCTTCGTACGCGTGTATTCGAGCATCGACTCGATGCCGCCTTCGCGCCCATAGCCGCTTTCGCCATAGCCACCGAACGGCGCCGTCGGCGAAATCGCGCGATACGTGTTCACCCACACGACGCCCGCGCGAATCGCCTTCATCATTCGATGCGCGCGCGACAGATCACGCGTGAACACACCCGACGCAAGACCGTATTCGGTGCTATTCGCAAGACGCACCGCCTGTTCCTCGGTCTCGAAGACAAGCACGCTAAGTACTGGGCCGAACAGTTCGGTCTGCACGCTCGGCACATCCGGGCTCGGACAGTCGATGATGGTCGGCTCGTAGTAATTGCCGGCCTGCATCGACGCGGGTCGTTGACCACCTGTCAGTACGACGCCACCCGCCGCGCGACTCGCCGCGACGACCTGCTCGATCTTCTCCAGCTGTCGCGACGTCGCGAGCGGGCCCATTTCGGTGGCGGGATTATCGGGCGTGCCGATCCGGATTTGCAGTGCCTTCACGACCAATGCATCGAGGAACGCATCGCGGATCTTCGCGTGCACGATCAGGCGCGAGCCTGCCACACAGCTTTGTCCCGACGCACCGAAGATGCCGGCTACCACCGCGTTCACGGTACCGCCGATATCGGCGTCGTCGAATACGACGACAGGCGACTTGCCGCCCAGTTCGAGCGTGGTAGCCGCGAGATTGGCCGCCGAGTTGCGCACGATATGGCGCGCGGTTTCCGGGCCACCAGTGAACGCGATGCGCGACACGAGCGGATGGCTCGTCAGCGCGCGGCCGCATGGCTCGCCGAAGCCCGTCAGCACATTCACGACACCAGCGGGAAAGCCCGCCTCGTGGATCAGCTTCGCGAATTCGAGCAGCGGCGCGGGCGCTTCCTCGGAAGCCTTCAACACCACCGTGCAGCCGGCGGCCAATGCGGGACCGAGCTTCACCGCGGCGAGAAATAGTTGCGAATTCCACGGCACGATCGCGGCCACCACGCCGATCGGCTCGCGACGCGTGGTGACTTCCATGTCCGGCTTGTCGATCGGCAGCACCGCGCCTTCGAGCTTGTCGGCCGCGCCGCCGAAATAGCGGAAGTACTCGGCGATATAAGCGATCTGCGCGCTCGTCTCGCGGATGATCTTGCCGGTATCGGTGGTCTCGATCAGCGCGAGACGCTGTGCGTTCGAGGCAAGCAGATCGCCGAGGCGAATCAGCAGTTTGCCGCGCTGTGTCGCCGTCAGCTTCGCCCACAACGGATCGCTCAATGCCGCGTGCGCGGCTTGCACCGCGCGTTCGACGTCGTGCTCGGTGGCCGCGGGCATCGTCGCCCATGGCGTGCCCGTTGCGGGGTTCACGCTGTCGAAGGTCTCGCTGCCGTTATCGAAGCGTCCGTTGATGTATTGCTGAAATACGGTAAGCATCACGACTCCCCTTGTCCTGTGACGGCCATCTTCTGGCCGCTGCCGTCGGTGGACATGGTGGTAGCGGCGCAGGTCGAAGCTTGTCGCGGCGATTGATCGAGGAACGCGCGAATCGCGTGGTTGACCTTGCGCGGCGACACGACGGCCATCATGTGCCGTTCGCCGTCGAGCGATTCGCTGATACCGCGCGGCGTCAGCCCGGCCATGCGCTCGGACATCGCCGGCGATGAATTCGCGTCGAGTTCGCCGGTCAGGTAGAACGCCGGCATATCCAGATGCGGCAGCACGTCGACGTGCGCGCGATCCGAGCTGGCGAATACACGATAGGCCCGTGCGTACCCTTGAGCGTCGACGCTCGCAAGGCAACGCAGAATCGCGTCGGCAGCAGGGCCGGGCTCCGGATTCGCGGTGCCGAGCCAACGCCCGAGCGTCACATGCATGTCGGTCAGCGCGCCTTCGGGGCCGAGCGACGTCGCGCGATTCATCACCGCGTCGCGTTGCTCCGGCGTGCGATCGAACACCGCGTTCAGCGCGATCAGACGCCCAACGAGTTCCGGATGACTGCTAGCCAGGCCGATTGCGATCAATGCACCCATCGAATGCCCGACGATGGTCGCTCGTTCGATATCGAGCGAGCGCAGCAAACGCGCCGCCTGAGCGACGTAATCGTCGAGCGTCGCGTTTTCAGGAGGCATTGCGCTATCGCCATGCCCGAGCACATCGAAAGCGATCACCGTATGGTCCCGCTCGAACTCCGCGATTTGCGGTGCCCAGATCGACGCATTCATGCCGACGCCATGAATCAGCACCAGCGGTTCGCCGCTTCCGCTGACCCGGTACGCGGTGCCGTCGAGCATGCGCATCGCGCTGTCCTGTTCTGCGTGATTAGCCATTCGCCGACATCTCCTGAATGTCCTTGTAGCGATCGCCGATGCGGTGATGCGGCCGGCCGCCGATCGACGCGCCCAGCGCCACCACGATTTCGTCCGGACCCGGCGCGTCGGTAATCGAGAACTGCACCGTCAGGTAGTGCGAGCGCATGCCCTCGTCGTGCTTGTGCATCAACGGAATCGTGATCGGGCAATTGGCCGGCCCGCGCAGATTCGTGAACGCGAGATACGACTTCGCGCCCACCGCCTCGCGATATTTGTTGCCGAAGCGCAGCGTGTGAATCAGCGCGGACGCATGCTCCATTTCGCCGTTCAGGCCGACGATCGATGCCTTGCCATAGCCTTCGACGTTATCGCCCGAGCCGGTGATGTCGAGGATGCGCGCGGTCAGCAGTTCGCCGAGCACCGGACCGATGTCGCGAATCTCCGGCCCGAGGTCTTCGACATAGCCGCGGCCGGCCCACGGGTTGGCCAGCACGGCCGCGACGCCGACCAGCTTGAGCGGCGTGGCCGCCTTGCGGCCACCGTCGGCGGCGATGACTTCGAAAAAGGTCACCGTTTTGCGAATCAGTTTGTGCATCTTGAAGCTCCAGATTGGCGGAATGGATCGCGGATTGGTTTGAACGGAGTCGGTCATCGACTCTCGATGACTGGACTTTTTAACCCGAACTACCGTAATCCGTATGTTGGTATACCATGCTATAGTCATTCCGAAATGCTGTGGGAAATTTTCGGCCAGGGGAGAACCCTGGGTAAGCTCGCTTGCTACGCGCTCAGGTCGCCGTGCATGATTCACGGAATCGCCGCACGCCCCTGGCGCCATGCGTACGGCAAGTGAACCGCGCAGCATCAGACAACGCACCTGCCGCGGGACTGAACATGGAACAACCTATGACGACTGAGAAGAAATCGCTGCGTATCGAGCGTGAAGTGAAGACGCTGCGGCAACTCGCGCTCGAACGCATGCGCGACGCGATCCTGCAATCGCACTTTCTGCCTGGCGAACGTCTGGTGGAGCGGCCGCTATGCGATGAACTCGGCGTGAGCCGGACCGTCGTTCGCGAAGTGCTGCGGCATCTGGAAACGGAGGGACTGGTCGAGAACATTGCGAATCTCGGCCCAGTCGTCAAAAAGGTCGATATCGACGAAGCGATCCAGATCTACGAGATTCGCGCGCTGCTGGAAGGCAGTGCCGCGCGCGCGTGCGCCGAGCGAGCCACGCCGGAAATCGTCGAGAAGCTGTCGCAGATCATCGATTCCGTGCAGCAGGCGTTTCGCAGCAAGGACTACGACAGCGTGCTGCTGAGAGTCACTGCGTTCTACGAGCACATGTTCGAAAGCGGCGGCAAGACCGTCGCGTGGAAGCTCGCTGAAACGCTGAACGCGCGTATCAATCAGTTGCGGGCGCATACGATCCGCGCGCCCGGCCGCGACAAGGCGTCATTCAAGGAAATGAAAAAGCTGCTCGACGCGATTGAAGCGAAGGATGGTGAAGCGGCTGAACGTGCGTCGGCCGAGCACGTGCAGGCGGTGATCAAGATACTGGTCGATTCGCAAACGGGCCGTAATGCGGGTGGCGAGCCCACTCAAGCGGAGAAGACAGCGCGCAGCACGGCGCCTACGCGGCAGCGTCGTCAGAGCGCGCCCGCCTGACGTATCGCGTTACTGAAGACGGTCCAGCTGGTTCTCCGCTCGGGTCCAGTCGAGCAGGAAATCGCGGAACGTCTGCGCGGCCGGACCGAGCGACCGGTTGCGCCGGTATAGCAACGCGATCGGTCTGGCTGTCACGAGATTGTCGAGCTTTCGTATCGCCACGAGCGACGTATCGACGATTTTCGACGCGTATCCCGGCACGAATGCAATACCGGAACCCGCCGCGACCATGCCGACCGCCGTGCCGACGTGCGACACCTCGTACTGCGGATTGAGCCGAACGCCCTCTTTGTCCGCGCACTCATCGACCAGCAAACGCGTCGCATTCTTCATCGTCAGCGCGATCAGCGGAAACCCGGCGATGTCGCTCCATGACAGCCTCGGGTAATGACACAACACGTGATCGCGCGGCACGATCAATAGCACATCGTCCTGCTGGATCACTTCGGCGGTCAGCAAATCGCCCGGGCCCTCCGGGCTGCCTACCCCCAGCTCCGCGCCGGCGTCTTCGACCATTTTCCGCACTTCGCCGGACGCCACATCGCGCAGCACGATCGAAATGTCGGGATAGTTACGCTGATAGGCCGCGACGATGGACGGCAGCATCAGCGCCGACAGCAACGGCGAAGCCGCGACACTGACGCGGCCGCGTCGCAGGTTCGAAAGCCCACGCGTATCCGCAATGGCGGCATTCAATTCGTGCAGCAGCCGCAAAGCCGTCGGGTGAAATTCCGCGCCCGCCTCCGTCAGTTCGACCACGCGCGGGGTCCGGTCAAGAAGCCGTACGCCCAGCTCCTTTTCCAGTTCGTTGACCAGCAGGCTCACCGCGCCTTGCGTTACATGCAGCACATTGGCTGCGCTCGTGAACGTCTTTTCCTGCACGACGACGACGAACGCACGCAGCTGTTTGATCGTGACATTGCCGATGTCGGATAGTCCGGAAGCCATTAGCTCACCTCATACTGCTACAACAATTACTCGTTGGCCCTCGCGTAAGGCGGAACCGTATAGTCGGCGATGTCGGTTGCTCATCTGTGTTCCCGGCACCAATCCACCTTCGATCCAGGAGCCTCGAATGAAGGATAATCTCGTTATTGACGTTCATACCCACAATTACAGCGAAAACTGGTTGAACCTGCTTCGCGAGCATGGCGCACCGCGCTACGTCGTCAAGGAAGTAGCCGGCGGCCGTGAAGCCATCCACCACGATGGCGCTGCCTTCAACACGATTTTCCCGACGTTCTTCGACTTCGACGCACGCGTGAAGTCGATGGACATCAACCGCATCGATATCTCCGTCGTGTCGCTCGCGGCACCGAGCGTCTTCTGGGGCAACGAAACCACCAGCACGCAGGCCGCGGTTCAGGCCAACAACGACTTCGCCGCCGCGCAAACCGCCTACCCCGATCGCATCCGCTGGTTTGCAACGCTGCCGTGGCAATACCCGGAGCGCGCGAAGGAAGAACTGGCACGTGCGATCAAGCTGGGCGCAAGCGGCGTGCTGACGCTCGCCAACATCGGCGAGAAGTCGCTGACGGATCCGCTGTTCGCACCGACGTGGCAAGCGATCGACGACGCGGAACTGCCGGTGCTGATTCACCCGACCGCACCGCCCGGAGTTGCTGGCATGGACATGCAGAAGTACATGTTGATCGTTCCGATTGGCTTCATGTTCGACACCACGCTCGCACTTGCCCGCATGATCTACGACGGTTTCTTCGACAAGTACCGCAAGCTCAAGATCATCGGCGCGCACGGCGGCGGCGCTCTGCCGTATCTGATGCCGCGTCTCGACCGTTGCCACGAAAAGATCGATAGCGCGCGCGTGACCATCGCGGATCGTCCGTCGTCGTACGCTGATCGCATCTTCATGGATTCGGTCGTGTACTCGCGCGAAGCCATGCAGATGGGCATCGACTGCGTTGGCGAAGACAACTATCTGTTCGGCTCGGACTTCCCGCACAACATCAGCGACCAGGCCGGTATCCTCGCCCGCGTCAATGAACTTCCGGCGGACGTTCGCCGCAAGGTGCGCGGCGGCAACGCACAACGTATCTTCAATCTGAAGCTGTAATGCAATAGCAAGCTGTAAGCGTTATATACCGGCTTGCGATTCAAGTTTCAATAAAACACCCTGGCTTCTCCACCAGGGTGTTTCTGCTTTATTGCTTGCAATTGAGAATGCCTGGCCGCGCTACTTTTAATAACCGGGTTGCGTGCGCGGAATGCGCGTAGACAGCATGATGATCGAACCGACCATCAGCATCGTCGCGGTGAATGCCAGACCCGAAGCAAAGCTGTGCGTGAGATCGCGCAGAACGCCGAATACTAAAGGGCTGATTGCCGAGCCCGCGAGGCCCGACGAACTGATGATGCCGATTCCCAGCGCGCGATTGCGGGGCTCGAGCACACCGGCAGGCGAGGTCCAGAAGATCGTAATAGCGGTTTGCCCACCACATGTCGCGAGAATCACACCGAGCATGCGCAATTGCGGATCGCCTGCGTAGCCGGTCATCAGGCAGCCGATTGCCGCGACGAGCATCGGAATGATCGTGTGCACCTTGCGTTCGCCGACACGATCCGAACGACGCGACCACATCAGCATGACGAAAATCGCGCACGCGGAAGGAATAGCGCTCCACAGCGAAATGTGGAACAGCGTATCGCCACCACGAAGAACTTTGACGATCTGCGGCGTCCATGTTGCCAGTGCATTGAGCGTCAGCACCAGGCAGAAGTACGAAAATGAAAGTGCAATCACGCGCTTCCACGGCATCCCTTCACCCGCTGACCTCCAGCCGCTGCTTACGGCGGGCTTTTTCCCTTCGTTCAGCATCACCGCGAGCGTGGATTTTTCATCGTCCGTCAGCCATTTGGCCGTTTCCGGGCGATCCGTCAGAAAGAACCATGCAACGATGCCCAGCACAATCGTCGGCGTGCCTTCGAGCAGGAACAGCCATTGCCAACCGGCCAGACCAAACGTGCCGTCCAGTTGCAGAATCAAACCGGACGTAATTGCACCGACCGCAGTCGTCGCCGGCATTGCGATCATGAGCAGCGAGTTCGCGCGTGCACGGAATTCAGCCGGGAACCAGTACGTCATGTAGAGCAGCACACCCGGTAAAAAACCCGCCTCCGTAATACCGACGATAAAACGAATGAAGCTCAAACTGTTCGGACCGACCGCGAACAGCGTACAGGTCGACGCAATGCCCCATGTGATCATGATGCGCGCAATCCAGCGTCGCGCGCCGAACCTCTCCAGCATCAGGTTGCTGGGAATTTCGAAGATCACATAGCCCACGTAGAAGGCTGTATTCGCCAGACCGAACGCGGTCGCGCTCAAGCCCAACTCATGGTTCATCGACAGCGCGGCGAAACTGATATTGATGCGGTCGAGATACGACGCACAAAAGAGAATGAAAAGTAGCCCCAACAGGCGTTTCGCCACTTTGCTCGTCACTGCTTGCCGTTTCTGCCACTCGACCTGTGTCACGTTCAGCGATGTATCAACCGTGCTCATACTCGTCTCCCCGCCTTTATACGGATCCTGATTCGGAAGGCAAAGCAATTGCAGCCGCCACGGCTGCGCGTTTCAGGATCATCAGAACTTGTGACGCATCCCGATCACCGAAACCATCTGCGTTTTCGAAGCCGAAGGCGACATCGTGTACACCTGCGCGAATTTAGCATCACCTGCTGCTCGCTGGTACACAATGTATGCCATCACGTCGGTGCGCTTACTCAGGAAGTAGTCGACCCCCACGTTGAACTGATGGTATTTCGGCTGCAGATCCTGTGAGTAATTACCCCACGTGTACGTATAACTCGCGCCCACATTCAAATCCGGCAGCACGCGGTCGCTGAGCAGCACTTCCGCATTGTTGAGCGTCAGGTGCGAGTTGTCCTGATAGTCGAAGCGCACGCTTGTGTAAGTACCCGTGAGCCTCCATGTGCCGAACCGGTAGCCGCCACCGAGGCCCGCGATGCGGTGCCCGACAATACCGGCATCACTGGTTGCGCTTTTCGTAAACGGCGAGAACGTGCCGTAGTCGCCCGAGACGGCCCCGCCGGTATTGTCCGCCGCGTTCGGGTGGTTGAGGTTCACGAATATCGCGGCGAGCGACAGCGGGCCATTGTCGTAGTGCGCGCCCGCGCTGAACGCATTGTTGTTCGAGAATTGACCGGCCTCGTTCGAGAATGCGTATAGCACCTGACCCTGCAAGCCGCTCACTTCAGGGGTTTTGTACTGCACCGAGTTATTCAGACGGTACGTGTCCAGTATGTTGTCGTTGTCGCCGACGTGCGGGCCATAGCCCGCGAACTGACACGATGCAGTGAAGCCACACAGTGTGACGGCCGCGTCGTATTGACGACCCAACGTCACCGTACCGTATTGCTTCGACGACAGCCCGACAAAAGCCTGACGGCCGAACAGTCGCCCGCCCTGCGACATCGTTCCATTGTTGCTACCGAAAACCACTTTCGAGGGTAAAGATGGCATTCAGTCCACTGCCCAGATCCTCATTGCCGGTGATGCCCCAACGCGGCGGTTGCAGTACACCACTCGACATCATGACCGTTCCGTGGCCCTTTCCATCCGCACCCTTCGTATTGCTCGAATAGGAGATGCCGGTGGAAATCAGGCCGTACAGCGTCACGCTGCTCTGCGCCATTGCATATGAACTACAGCACGCCACCGCGACGGCCGCGAGAGTCAGCTTCCTGTTCATCGATGTCCCCTTTATTCGTTTTCACGAATATGTTAGTGAACATACTTTACGTTCCTGCTGTCCGCTATGTCGATCCAAGGTCGGTGATAGCGGCTATCAATTTTTTTGATAGACTCGAAAAGCCGCGTGAAAGCCGTATCTAGCGCGTACCGTGTGCTTTCTTTTATGGCTGCACGCACTAGATATCAGGGTTTTCCACACGTGATTTTTACGAAAGCAAGGCTGCTTTGGATAATCTCGACCTGAAGACACTGCGCATACTCTGCGAACTTCACACCACGCGCAGCGTGTCGGTGACCGCGGAGAACCTGCATGTCACTCAATCGTCCATCAGCATGACGCTTGCGCGCCTGCGCAAGCATTTCAAGGACATGCTGTTCGTTCGCACGTCGATGGGCATGGAGCCAACGCCGGTCGCGGATGAATTGATCACGCGTTCATCCGAGGCAGTGACATGCCTTGAGGCAATGCTCGGTTATCACGACACGTTCGATCCGGTTGCAACGGAGCGCACGTTCCGGATTGCCATGACCGATGTCGATCAGATGGTTATGGTGCCGATGCTGCTGGAGCGTCTCGCCAGCGAAGCACCCAATCTGACGCTGGAAGTATCGCTAATCTCCAGCCAGACGCCCGCGCTACTCGAGTCCGGAAAGATCGATCTGGCAGTCGGATTTCTCCCTCCGCTCGATGTCGGATTTATTCGTCAACGAATTTTCTCCGAGCACTTTGTCTGCGTGATGCGCAACGATCATCCGCGCATCGGCGGCGAATTGACACGCGAGAGTTTCCTTCGGGAATCCCACGCAATCGTTAGCCGCAATGGGACGGGGCACAAACAGCTGGATCGCGCGCTCAACGCGCACAAAATCGAGCGCCGGCTGGGCATCGAAATTTCGAATTTTCCCAGTATTTCGGCGATTATCGAGCGAACTGACTTCCTTGCGATCGTGCCGTCTCGCCTCGCTGTGCACTGGCAATCAGGCAACCTGAGCATCCGTTCGTTACCGCTGCCGTTTGCGGTGCCCCCGTATATGGTGATGGCGCATTGGCATAAACGCTATATGCGCACGCCTGCGATGCAATGGCTGCGAGGGCTTGTTTCAGGGCTTTATAGCTGAAGAACCGCTGGCGCCGCGGATTGCTTCTGCTCCTGTACATAGCGCGTCGGCGACACGCCCACATGGCGCGTGAATGCGACGCTAAAAGTACTCCCTGAGCTATAACCGACGCGTTGCGCGACCTCGCCGACACCGCACTCGTTGCGTCGCAACAAGTCCTTGGCTACGGCCATGCGCCAGCCCAGCAGATACTCCATCGGAGCGACGCCCACGGCGCCGCTGAATCGCTCGAAGAATGCCGAGCGGGACAGCGCGGCCTCTTTCGCCAGTTGCGCAACCGTCCAGGCCTGAGTCGGACTTTCGTGCATTCGTCGTATTGCGACAGCGAGGCGTTCGTCGGCGAGCCCACGCAAAAGGCCCGGCGGCGCCGTCGTTCCCGCCGTCGAGCGCAACGCTTCGATCAGCAGAACTTCCAGCAGCCGTGCCAGCACGACATCTCGCGCGGGCCGTTGCGCGCGCGATTCGTCGCCCACTAATTGCACGAGCGTGGTCAGTGTCTTGTGCGCGCGAACGTGCACGAGTTGCGGGAGAAGTGAAACGAGCAAGGCGGCGTCGGGCGAGCCGAACACCAGGTGACCCACCAGCAGTCGAACGTCAGACGGCCCGCTTTGAGTGCCGACTCTGAACTCGCCAGGCGCCAACGCGACGGGCGCGATATCGAAGTGCTTCGACGTGACCGGCGCGAGGCTCGACATCGTGAAGTCATACGCCGCGGGGATCAGAACGAAGTCGCCGGCATCGAGCACGATCGGCGTCAGTCCATCGACTGCAAGGCGGCTGGATCCCTCCAAGACCACGCAGTAAAAAGGCTGCCCCACCTCCGAGCGTCGAACGCCCCAACGCCCCGCGCCATTGACGACTTTCGAAAACCGCGCGCCCGGTTTGAGCAACGTGACAACCTCGGCCAAAGGGTCGGTCATGACTGGACTCTTGCAAACGAAACATGGACTTTCGATTGTAGCAAGTCCGGCTTTGGCGCTTTATCGTTTCGGTTCCGCCATCTATCTACAGGGTGCCTCAATGAAAACCGTGCTGATCACCGGATGCTCGTCCGGCTTTGGCCTCGAAACCGCCCGCTATTTCCTCGCTCGCGACTGGAAGGTCATCGCCACGATGCGTACGCCGCGCGAGGACGTGATGCCGCGTTCCGAACATCTGCGTGTACTCGCCCTCGACGTCACCGACGCGGACAGCATTCGTCAGGCCGTGCAAGCCGCCGGGCCGATCGATGCGTTGGTCAACAACGCGGGGATCGGCATGCTGGCCGCGCTGGAAGCGACCTCGATGCAGGTCGTGCGCGACATCTTCGAGACCAATACGTTTGGAACGATCGCGATGACCCAGGCAGTGCTGCCTCAATTCCGGCAACGCAACGCAGGTGTCATCGTGAACGTCACGTCGAGCGTGACCTTGAAGTCGCTGCCCCTGCTATCGGTGTACACGGCGAGCAAGGCCGCGGTCAACGCGTTCACCGAGTCTGTGGCGCTGGAACTGCAGCCGTTCAATGTGCGGGTGAAGCTGGTTCTGCCGGGCCGCGCGCCGGAAACTGCGTTTGGTGAAAATGCGCGGTCCCGAATGACGGGTGACACTCCCGAGGCATACGCCGGCTTCACACAACGGGTCTTCGCGGGAATGGGGGAATCGTCGCTGATCACGCGGGCGCAGGACGTGGCGGAAGCGGTATGGCGCGCGGTGAACGACTCATCGTGTCCGATACGCATTGCCGCTGGCGCGGATGCTGTTGCGTTGGCAACGTCACACTGAACCTGAGGCGCGCACAACCGCCGGTCTACGTCAGTCGACTGGCGGGAATACCCCTTCCGACAGGGTCTTGAGGAGTCTCTTCCGGCGCCGCTCGAGATCCGCGATCTGGCGATCGATCGCTTCGAGGCGTTGCCGCTGGACATCGGTAATTTGATCGCACGAGCGCGCGCCTTCGAGCAGTAGCATGCAGTCCGGAAATCCGCGAATGTCGTCGATGGTGAAACCGGTGGCGATCATGCGCTGGATCTGCTTGACCTGAGTGACCGCCTTGTCGGGGAACCTGCGGTAACCATTGCTCGCGCGCACCGACGCGAGCAACCCGTGTTCGTCATAGTGCCGGATCGATCGCACGCTCGCGCCAGTGCGCTGCGAAAGCTCGCCGATCGTCAGCAACTCGTGAGAAGGCATTCCGTTCATGAAAAGCAGGCTAACACAAACTGCTTGACTCTCACATCAGCGTGAGGGTTGAGACTGAACGGACTGTTCATTCACTCTCGAGGAAAGCACCATGCGGATCCGAATGCTGTTTCATGGGCTAATTGCCGCGATATCCGCCGCAACACTGCTTGCGTCCATACCTGATGCGCTCGCTACCCCTACGACCTATACGGTGACATCGAAGGATGGGGTAAAGCTGGCGGTTCAGGAAAGCGGTAACCCTGACGGCCCGCCGATCATTCTCGTTCACGGTCTGCTCGGTAGCCGCCTGAATTGGGACGCGCAAGTGCGCAGCCCCGAGTTGCGCCCCTACCGGATCATTACGTACGATCTGCGCGGACACGGTCTGTCGGACAAGCCATCGGGCGCCGAGCCGTATCATGACGGGCGCCGCTGGGGCGACGACCTCGCGGCCGTCATCAAGGGTTCGCACGCGCGCAAGCCGGTCGTGGTCGGCTGGTCGCTGGGTGGTGTGGTGATCTCCAACTACCTCGCCACTTATGGAGACCGTGACATCGCCGGTGCGGTATATGTCGATGGCGTGGTCGAACTGAAGGCCGATCAGATCGTCGATCATCCTCAGGTCTATCGGGACATGAACTCACCAGATCTGACGACGCATCTGCAAGGTGAGCGCACGTTCGTCGGATTGTGTTTCAACCATCGCCCGGATGCCGACACGTTCGAACGGCTGCTCGCCAATGCGGCCATGGCGTCCTGGGACATGCAAAAGGAAATCCCGACGATGACGGTGTTCGCCGCAGACGGGCTCAGAAAAGCACACGTGCCGCTGCTGTTCATCTATGGCGGCCGGGACGCGCTAGTCGATACGCAAGCGACGCTCGCCCGCGCGAGCGCGCTGAATCCTCACATCGAGAGCAAGGTGTACGCCGAGTCGGGCCACGCGCCTTTCATTGAGGAACCGGATCGCTTCGATCGCGATCTGGCCGAATTCGTCAGGTCGGTGTCGGCGTCCATGTCCACGTCCACGCAATAACGGGACGCTGCGTGAGACGGAATGGGTGTTGCCGCGTTATCGAAGATCAGCGTGTAGAAGCGCCGCCCCGTTCCCGACGACGATGCGCCGCACGACTCTCGAACCACTTCAGCACGGATGCGACGATCTCGAAGCCGCGTTTGCGTACTGACGCGCTGCAGTACCTGGCCTGAGTGCCCAGATCAAGTACCGGTGAGAGGCGCACAGTGCCCCTCACCGTCAAAGATCAAAAGAGCCTTCGAGCACGCGTGATACGCGCCCGCAAGTACTCAACGCCGGCCCTCTGCGAGTCCGGCGTGTGCTAACAACTCTTAGAAGTTGTGATTCATACCAAACGAGATACCCGTCTGCTTTGAATGTGTGGACGGATTCAGCGTTGCATTGGTCACATAACCACCCGTGAAATGCGTGTAGTCGACGTCAGCATAAAGCTCGGTGCTCTTCGACAGCGAATAGGTAGCGCCCAGAATGGCAACGCCCTTTCTGCCGTTCACGCCGGCCGTCGTGTTGTCGTTGTCGTAATACGCGGCCGTGATGTGGAAGAACGACGATGCCTGATAGCGGAGGCCGCCCCACAGGTATTGATTGCGCGTTGCACCGTGCACCGTAGCGGGAACGGATTGCATGGCGAGCGAATAACCGCCCATCAGGTCGACCGGACCGAGCGCCACAGCACCGCCCGCGGTGTATTGATTGTTGGCGAAATATGGGGTGGTTGTCGCTGTGGCCGAAAACGGCGTCGAGCGGTGCGTATAGCCCGCGCCGAACTTGAACATTTTGGTGTGGTAGTTCAGGCCGACCGCGTACATGGTGTTGTCGGAGAGGCTGCCTGCGATACCGCCCGGTGCATAGACGAGACGCGGCGTCCACGGACCGAAGTCGCCGTGGTAGTGGATCGCGTTGTCGTCGCGGCCGCTGGTGCCGCCCGAAATCGCAGCCGCTTCGGTGATACCCAGATAGCGCAGGTCGAACGGCTCGAAGTCCTTGATCAAACGGTGTTGCAGCGTGAACTGGTGACCCACGTCGACGATACCGAACGGACCGCCGATACCGACCGTCGAGTTACGCGAGAACAGCGCGCCGTTCGAGGCGCTGTTGGCGCCAGTCGACAGAATATAGCCCGCTTCCAGATTGAAGCGCACATAGTACCCGCCGCCCAGGTCTTCGATACCCAGGAAGCCCCAGCGATTCGACTTGTACACGCCGTTCGAGGCCATCGTCAGCGCCGCACCGCCCGCCTTCGTGCCGTTGACGAGATTACGCAGGCCGCCGTCCAACGAGCCGTACAGCGTAACGCTGCTTTGCGCGTGAGCGACGCCGGCTGAAAGCCCCAACAGGGTCATGACGGCCAGTGAGCGCTTCAGACCGATTCTGCGTGCGCCGCGACCTGCTACTTCCATCTCAAACATATCTCCTCCCATGAACATCGTTAAACTCGTGGAGCAGGCGATGTGCTGTGTGCTGCACTTCCCCTGCCATTAACCGTGCATTACGCGAAGGTCGACTCCGAACTGCGTGCGACGACCTGCCGCCGTTATCTGAATCCGCGCGCGCCTCGCTCCGTGAAGCTGATTCAGCAGCTTCCACACGTCGCCGGCGCTTGCGGTCGATCAAAACTGGGTGCGGAGACCTCCGCCCGCCGTGGTGCCGCTCGACATCTTGCTTGCGCGATCGGACAGCACTGCCGCATAGACATCGGTGCGCTTCGACAGCGGATAGTCATACGAGAGCGCCCAGGTGTTGCGATAAACCGAGCTATGGCCGCTACTCTTCGAATACGCGTCCGAGCCGAGAATCCTGCCGACACCCACCGGAATCGAGAAGCCGAGCTGGCCGGTATCGATGCCCACGTCGTCACTCGGGATCGAATCCCAGATGTGCTGGTACTGGCCATACAGCTTCACGAAGTGAAGGTCGTACGACATACCGAGGTTTACGACCGACTGCGTCGTCAGTCCCGGCAACACGGTGTCGAGGTCGCCGGCGTTCAGGCTGTATTTGATTTGCTGATACACAACCGACGTCGCGAAACCGCCGTTGCTGTACGAAACCTGGCCGCTCCACTTGTTCTGACCGAGATGGCCCGGCTCGTTGCCGAACGAGTACATTGCGCGCCCGATCAGTCCGTTGTACGACGGCGACGCGTAGTACACGGAGTTCCACCATTCACCCGCATTGCCGAATACGCCCTGGCCATTCACGCCGACGTAGCTGTGCAGCACGATCGGCGAGAACACGAACGAGTTCCAGAACGGGTTGAACGTAATGGTCGAAAACCACAGCAGCGGCGGAATCAGACCCGCAGTCGCGGTACCGTAACGGCTATTCACGCCGACGTACGCGTTACGCGAGAACAGGCCGTCCTGCGGGAAACCGGTACGGCCCATCGAACCGTTCTGGATGTTGAAATAGCCTTCGAGATCGAAGATGACACTGGTGCCGCCACAAATATCCTCCGAGCCGCGCAAGCCGAAGTACGGCGCCGTCATGCCGCCGTTACCGGCAATGACACTCGAATGCCCGTTCATCGGCTTCTTGTAGGCGACGAATGCATCGAGCAGCCCGTACAGCTGTACGCTCGATTGTCCGTAAGCATCTCCAGCGATCAGCGCCGTGCCGAGCACAAGCGCTGTCACCCCCAATTTTGTTTTCATCTATATACCCTGCTTTTCCAGACCGTTGATTCGCGGCTGCGAACGGAGCTTCTTCGCACACGTTGACTTGTGTCGAATCGCACTCCAAAGATTCGCCTTCGTCTTTGTAAGTACTGAAAAATATTCAACCTGTATGCCGAGCTTTTTTCGATGTCTCCGCTCGATCTTCACAAACTACCGTGCCGCGAAGGGCGCACCCAGGCTACCCGCCCGGGCGTGTTCAACGGCTTTTCCTACGCCCGATTCTGCGCACGGGACGGCGCTCCCGACGACTCCTTCGACTGCTGCTTCGAGCAAAGCAACGAGTGCAGCACGACGAGCGTCAGGCCACCCGAAATCACCGGCTGCTGAAGCACGAGTTGCAGCATCAGCGGCATCGCATGAATGACTTCAGGCGAGATGAAAAGACCACCCAATCCAACGAGAAACGCGAGCCCTGCCGCGATCAACCGGCGATCGTCCCATTCGACCTGCGCGAGAATGTGTACGCCATGCATGAAGACGATGCCGAACAGCAACGTCGCGGCGGCCGAGATCACTGGCGTCGGCACGACGACCAGCAGCATGTCGAACTTCACGCAGCCGCCGAGTACGATCAGCAGAACGCCTGCAGCGAGCGTCACGTAGCGCGAACCGATGCGCGTCGCGCGCAAGATGCCGATGTTGTCGGGATACGCGATCGTGCTGAAGCCACCCCACACTGCCGCGACAACCGAACCGAGCGCGACGCCAAACAACCCTTCGGACATGCGGCCGGGCGTCAGCGTCTCGTTGCCCCAATCTGCGACCGCCTGATAAAGGGCCATCGATCCCATGCCGGCCGGAATCAGCACGAGCAGGAACACCGCCACCAGATCGGCGCGCGCGCCGAAACCAAACGGAAAGATACGTGGCTCGACGAGCAGCGGCGCCGCGCTCACCGCAGCAAACGAAACCGGCTGGAACAGCGTGTAAGCCAGCGTGCCGAGCGCGAGGCCGAGCAGAATCGCGACGGTGCGCAGACGGCGGCCGCCCCACAGCATCGCGAATACGATGCCGGCGACGGCGACCGCACCGGAAAGCAGATTCACGAGCGGAAAACCGGGGCTTTTAGGGCTGCCGATCCAGGTCGGCAGCGCGACGCTGGAGATCTGCACCATGATCAGCATCACGATCATTCCGGAGATGATCGGCAGGCGCAGATGCCGCGCGAACATCCCCACCACGCTACGTCCGCGGATCGGCACCGTGAGCACGCACCAGATCAGCGAGGCAACGAAGAACGAGCCGAATGCCGTACCCAGTCCGCCTGCCTGCAAATGACCGACCGTCAGCAGCGCACCGAAGCTGCCTGCGTACGGACCTTGCGCGATCGGCAAGCGCAACAGCAGCACCGACTGCAGGATCGTGATGATCCCGCACGCCATGAAGGTCATCCCGTACAGATAGGAGATCTGCGGATCGGACAACTGAAATGCGCGGCCAAGCAGCCCCGGAAACACGAACATGCCCGTCATGCCGAAAACGTTCTGCAGCGCGAGCACAGCCAACTGCGACAGCGGCAGCCGCTCGTTGATGCCGACGTCGAAAATACGCGCCGACGACTGCTCTGCTGTGGCCTCCCGGGTTGAAGCGCCGGGCTTCGGCATTTCTTTACTCAAGGTATGTTCCATTGGACCGAAAAAGAAACCCTGTCTGTCGACGCGGACCAGGGCCGCGCCGCTCTTTTCCCTTCACGCGCAATCGCGCGAAGAAAACGCCTGTATTTCCCGAGGCGAACGGCTCGCTCGCCCGGTTGTCTTCAATGATCCTCAGCTATCGAGCGGAATGCCCTTGGTCTCGGGACCGAACCAGATCGACACCATGCCGACGATAAACAGCAGCGACACCGCCGCCGATGCCGCGGAAAACGACCCGAACTTCGCGACCACTGCGGTACCGGCGATCGGACCGATACTTGTCAGCGCACGGGCCATGTTCCAGCAGAAGCCCTGCCCCGTCGCGCGCACGCGGGTCGGGAAAAGCTCGGGCAAATAAGCGGCGAACGTGCCGAACGCGCCAATCACGAAATAGCCGTACACCGGCATCAGCCACAGCACTCCGCCGATGTCGTGCACCGTCATGAACAGCACGAGCGACACCACGAGCGAGCCCGCCGAAAAGATGAAGTACGACAGCCGGCGCCCGAGTGCTTCGAGCATCCAGATCAGCGTCAGATAGCCGAGCGTCGCGCCGATCATCATCAGAATGAACGCGTAGCTGACTGTCGAGCCGATGTCGCGATGATCGGCCGCTGCGACCGACAGCTGATGAATCCAGCTCGGCAGGAACGTGAGGCCGCCCCAGCAACCGAGCATCGCAGCCGACGACACGACCACGCCGATGATCGTCTTGCGGCGCAGTCCCGGCGCGAAGATGGCGGTGAAGGTTTGCATCGCCGATTCGGCTCTGACGCTGTCGCGCACCTGCACCCAGCGTTGGGGCTCCGGCACGAAGCGGCGCACGAGGATCGTGATGAGCGCGGGCGCGGCGCCCACGGCGAGTACGACGCGCCAGCCGAAACGGCCGAGCAGCAGGTTGTCGAGCGCCGCGGCGAGAAAGCCGAACGCGAAGGCCATCTGCATGATCTGCATGGCGCGCACGCGTTGCTTGCCGGGCCACGATTCAGCGACGAGCGCGGCGCCGGCCGCCCATTCGCCGCCGATGCCGAAGCCGGCCATCGCCTGCGCGACGGCAAGCTGGCCCCAGGTCCGGGAGAATGCGCTGAGCAGCGTGAAGGCTGCGTAGATGAAGATGGTCCAGCCCATCACGCGCGAGCGGCCGAAGCGGTCCGCGGCCACGCCGAACAGCACGCCGCCGATACCCCACGTGAGTAGCTTGCCCGCAATGATGTAGCTGCCGATCTTGCTGATTTCGGTCGCGTCCGTGCTGTGCAGCAACTGCGCGACGCTCGGCACGAGCACGAGTGTGAAGAGGTTCAGGTCCATCGAGTCGAACATCCACCCGAGGAATGCGGAAATCAGCGCTAGCCACTGGTAGCGCGACAACCTGAATCCTTGCGGATCGGCCGAAGCCGCCGACGCCGTGTTGGCGCCCCGCGTAGTGCCCATTGTCTCCGTCTCCTGATCTTGCGCCGCAAAGCCTAGCGACTGGCCCGGATCGTATGCCCGATTCATCAATGGGCGCAGTATAACGTAATGCAATTAGATTGCAATACGGATTATTGTATTACTGTCTGTGTGCCGTTGGTGGCGTGCAACACCGCCGCCGTCGGTCGGCTGGAGAGAGGATCAAAAGGGGAACGATTGCCGCAGCCGCGATCCGGCTAGCTGACGCGCCGGCAAACACGCTGGGATAGCGCTAACCGGGCGGATGGCAAGGAACAGCATACCGAGACTACGTGTCGCTCATCGGACCGGTCCGCAAACCGACACGCCGTGCGACGAAGATTTCATCTTCTGCGCAGCGTATCGGGTACAAAACGAGCCCGCTGATGCGGTGCCGGGACTCAGTCCGTCGATTCGGCGAGCACCTGAACCGCCAGCCGTTCGGCCTGCTCGACATGACGCTTGCACGCCGCAGCGGCCGCATCGGCGTCGTTGCGCATGATCGCATCGACGATCGCCGCGATTTCGTCGTAGCTTTGCGGCAGACGCCCGTCCTGCGACAGCGTCGTCGCGCGCAGCATCATCACTCGCGTATGGACGAGCCGCAGCATCTCCGTGAGGACGGGATTGGCGGCACCGTCGAGCATCACCTCGTAGAACTGCGACTTCTGCTTCAGGAAGAGCATGATGCCTTCCTGGCCCTGCATGTTCCGGATCAACGACAGTTCGTGCAGCGCCTCCTTCAGCGCGACACGCTGCGGCTCCGACGCGCGCTCGGTGAACTGCCGTCCCGCCAGCGCTTCGAGCACCGCGCGCACTTCATATAGACCTCGCGCCTCATCTCCTGTCATCACGGAGACAATCGGACCTTTATGCGGAATGATCTGCACGAGCCCTTCAGCCACCAGTTGGCTCAGCGCTTCACGAACGAGCGTGCGGCTCACACCGAGCATTTCGCACAGCTCGCGTTCGATCAGCCGGTCGCCCGGCTTGAAGGTCAAGTCGCTAATGCACGAGCGCAAACCGTCGATCACCTGCTGGCGCAGCGTCGCTACCGGCCGCACTACCAATCTGTTGGTATTCATTCCACCTCTTTGCCGTTTGAATTAATGGGAGCTACGTGATCTTCGTAATACAATCATATTGACATTTCGAAGTGAAGCTCCGATACTGCCTCCTATTATACAATCCTACAACAGTTGGATGAACTTAAGGACAGTCATGGAAGACGTTACGATTTCCCAACGCCGTGCGATCGGCGCAAAGATCCGTAAGGAAGTGCTTGGCGCGAGCCACACGCAGAACACGACCCCCAATATTTTCGACGCCACGTTCCTCGAGTACACGGAAGACGTGTGCTGGGGCAACATCTGGAATCGCGAAGGCCTCTCGCGCAAAACGCGCAGCATGCTGAATCTCGCTATGCTGGCATCGCTCGGCCGCTGGCACGAGTTCGAAGTGCATACGCGCGGCGCGGTGAACAACGGCGTGACGGAAGAAGAAATTGCCGAAGTCGTGCTGCAGGCCGGCATGTATGCAGGTATCCCGGTTGCTGCCGAAGGTCTGCGTCGCGCGAAGGCTGTCGTGCTCGAACTGAAGGCGAAGGCTGCTGCTGCCTGAACGCGGTTTGCGGCTGGTGAACGCGCGCTGCTGATTCGTCATCCCATTCCAGACGCGTCTGTCTGGCAAGTCCAGCGGGTCGCAGGCGTCTCGCGCTGAAGGTTGCCCCCAGGGCCCATCGCGCGAAGCACCTGTCGCACCCCGCGATTTACCCGTATACGTCATGTCTCATTCAACTTTCTGCGAAATTCCAGCCGGCCGCATCGCCTACTCCCGTCGTGGAGCAGGCCGGCCGCTGGTTCTGCTTCATCCGATCGGCGTCGACCGAAGCTGGTGGGACGAATACATCGCGGTCTGGGCCGCATCGTATGACGTCGTCGCGATCGACATTCGCGGCCATGGCGAGTCCAGCGCCGTCACCGCTCCGATCACGCTCGCCGAGCACGCGGCCGACATCGCCGCCGTGCTGCGCAAGGAAAGCCTGACCGGTGCCACCCTGATCGGTGTCTCGATGGGCGGCATGATCGCGCAACGTGTCGCGATCCAGTTCCCCGAACTGGTCGGCGGCCTGATTCTTTGCGGCACGGCCGGTGGCTTCCCCGACGAAGTGCGCCCGCGCATCCTCGCGCGCGGCGACATGAACCGCCAGGGCTCGATGACCGAAGTGATCGACGAGACCATCACGCGCTGGTTCGCAGCCGAAACCCCGCGCCCCGACCTGATCCAGAAGTGCCGCGAGCGACTCGCCGCGGACGACTGGTACAGCTGGAGCGCAAACTGGCGTGCGATCTCGCTGCTCGACAATCTCGGCGAACTGCCGGGCGTGTCGGCACCGGCGCTCGTGGTCGCGGGCGATGCGGATGCAAGCATTCCGCCGGCGGTATCGCAAAAGATCGCCGATGCACTGCCGAACAGCCGTTTCGTCGTGGTTCCGGGCGCGGCGCACTTTGGCGCGTTCGAGATGCGTGATGTGTTCGCGGCAGTGTTCGACGACTTTCTGTCGACGCTCGCTCAATGAATTAAAACGTGGGGCCGCCCGCACGTTGGGATCGTTTCAACGCGCCGCACGGCTCAGTAGTAGTGGCTCAATAAGTGTTAGTGGAGCGGCACACGGTCGGCCCGGTCGCTCCCAGGAGGCTGTATGGCAATCACAATCCGTTCGTCTTTCACCGTCGAAGCATCGCCCTCGGACGTCTGGAAGACCATGATCGACATCGAACGGTCCGCACCGTGTTTTCCTGGCGCGGAACTCAAGGAACAGCAGCCCGACGGCAGCTACAAGGGCGGCTTCACCGTCAAGCTCGGCCCGCTCACGCTGAAGTTCGCGGGCAAATTCAAGATCGCTGAACAGAACGACGCCGACCGCACGGTCGTGGTGTCCGCCAGCGGCACCGACACGAAAGGCCGTGGCGGCGCCGATGCGCAGATCAACGCGGCAGTCGCCGACGCGGGCGACGGCAAGACCAAGGTCGACGTCGTGTCGGACGTGAATCTGTCGGGCACGGTCGCGCAGTACGGACGCGGCGCCGGCATGATCGAAGCGCTGTCGCAGCAAATGCTGAACCAGTTCGCGAAGAATCTGGCTGCCCTGATCGAATCGGACGCGGCGCACGCCGCTGCCGAAGCCGCACCGGCCGCCGCGAGCGAACCGGCCGCAGGCCAACCGGCTGCATCGGCCCCGGCCGGCGCAACGGATGCGCCGAAGCCCGCCACCGAAGCGCGTCGTCCGCCTCCCCCGCCGGCACCGGTCGTGCCGCTCGACGCCGGCGCGCTGGTGCGCAAGGCGATGTGGCAGTCGGTCCGGAATTTCTTCGCGCGGCTCTTCGGCGCCAAGCAGCAGCACTGAAGAAGTCACCGCCGCACTATCGGAGCACGCATGAAACCCAGTGAATTCCAGTATCACGCGCCGACCACCGTCGACGAAGCCGTGCGACTGCTCGGCACGCTAGAAGATTCGCGAGTACTCGCCGGCGGCCAGTCGCTGATGCCGATGATGAACTTCCGGTATCTGATGACGAGTCACCTGGTCGACCTGAACGGCGTCGACGCACTGACCCGCATCGAAGAACGCGACGGCCGTCTGCATATCGGCGCGGTGGCGCGCCAGCGCGACATCGAACTGTCGCCGCTCGTCACCAGGCGCGCACCGCTGATCCGCGAGGCTTACCAACTGGTGAGCCACAAGCAGATCCGCAATCGCGGCACGCTCGGCGGCAGCCTGTGCCAGCTCGATCCGTCGTCGGAACAGCCGTGCTTCACCGCCGCGCTCGACGGCATCCTGACGATCGCCCGCTATGAAGACGGCGCGGTCACGACCCGCGAATTGCCGATGTCCGACTGGGCGCTGATGTATATGACGCCCGCGCTCGAAGAAGGCGAACTGCTCGCCGGCATCTCGCTCGAGATCTGGCCCGAAGGCCACGGCTATGCATTCGAAGAGTTCGCGCGGCGCCATGGCGACTACGCGATCGTCGGCGTCGCGGCGCTCTGCACCGCCGATGCGCAAGGACGCCTTGACCGCGTCTCGTTGACGATCTGCGGCGTCGCACCCGGCCCGGTCCGGATGCACGAAGTGGAAGCCGCGCTGCACGGCCGCCCGATGGACGAAAGCTCGCTGCGCATTGCCAGCGACGCCGCCCGCGAGCTGGACGTGATGACCGACGCGCACGTAAGTACCGACTATCGCCAGCATCTCGCCGGCGTTCTGACCGAAAGAGCGCTGAAGACCGCGTTCTCGCGCGTCGCACGACAATCGTAAGAGGAGAAGGACATGGAGACTCGTATCGTCAGAGTCGTTGTCAACGGTCAAGCGTATGAGCGCGAAGTCGAATCGCGCCGCATGCTCGGTGACTTCCTGCGTCACGACCTCGAACTCACCGGCACGCACTACGGTTGCGAGCACGGCGTATGCGGGGCCTGCACCGTGTTGATCGAAGGCCGCACCGCGCGCGCCTGTCTGACGCTCGCCGCCCAGGTGAACGGCCGCTCGCTGACCACCGTCGAAGGTCTCGCCCAGGCGGACGGCACGCTCAACGAACTGCAAAAAGCCTTCAGCGAAAAGCACGCGCTGCAATGCGGGTTCTGCACGCCCGGCATGCTGATGACGCTGACCGAACTGCTGAACGAAACGGATTCGCCGACCGAAGACGAGATCCGCGAAGCGATCACGGGCAATCTGTGCCGCTGTACCGGCTATCAACCGATCGTAGCCGCTGCCCTGCTCGCGGCAGAGCGCATCCGCGAACAGCGCGCCAACACACCGGCGGCACACGCTACGGAGTAACACGATGGAAATTTCCGATCTGAAGGGTGCCACGACCGACCAGCGCTTCATCGGCAAGCGTGTCGCGCGGACCGAAGACAAGAAGCTGCTGCAGGGCCAGGGCTCCTACGTGGACGACCTGCACCTGCCGAACATGCTGCAGGCCGCGGTGCTGCGCAGCCCGCACGCGCACGCGAAGATCGTCTCGATCGACTGCACGGCCGCCCGCGAACTGAAGGGCGTGCACGCCGTTTACACGCACGCGGATCTGAGCGGCCGCGCAAGCGGCCGCGTGCCGTCGATGCTGCCGAACCCGGCAATCCGCTTCGAGCGCACGCAGGAACTGCTCGCCTCGACGGAAGTCACGTTCGCGGGTGAAGCGGTGGCCTTCGTCGTCGCCGACAACCGCTATATCGCGGAAGACGCCTGCGGTCTGATCGAGATCGAGTACGACACGCTGCCGGCCGTCGCCGACTGCCGCGATGGTCTGCGCGCCGACTCGCCGCTGTGCCACACCGACGCGAAGGATAACGTCGTCGCCCATATCGAAATGGGTTTCGGCGACATCGACGCAGCCTTCAACGGCGCGCCGCACGTCGTCGAGGAAACCTACTGGCAGAACCGCGGTTCCGCGCATCCGATGGAAACGCGCGGCTATGTCGCCGAATATCACGCGACCAACGGCGAGCTGACCGTGTGGTCGTCGGGTCAGGCGCCGCACCACGAGAAGAAGAACCTCGTTGAACTTCTCGAATGGGATGCCGAGAAGCTGCGCGTGCTGATGAACGACGTCGGCGGCGGCTTCGGTCCGAAGCTGCCGTTCTATCCGGAAGAAGGCCTCGTCGCGATCGCGGCGGTCGCGCTGAAGCGTCCGGTCAAGTGGATCGAAGACCGTCGCGAGCACTTCCTCGCGGTCACGCAGGAGCGCGATCAGTGGTGGACCGTGCGCATGGCGCTCGACAACGACGGCAAGATCCGCGGCGTCAAGCTCGAAATGGTGCACGACAACGGCGCGTTCCTGCCGTGGGGCATCATCACGCCGTACATCTCGATCACGACGACCCCCGGTCCTTACGTGATCCCGGCGATGGGCGCGAAGCTCGACGTCGTCTATACGAACAAGTGCGCGACTTCGCCGGTGCGCGGCGCGGGCCGTCCGCAAGCGGTGTTCGCGATGGAGCGGATTCTCGACAAGGCCGCGCGCGCGCTCAAGATGGACCGCGCCGAGCTGCGCTGGCGCAATCTGATCCAGCCGGAACAGATGCCATACGACGCGGGCTTCATCTATCGCGACGGCAGCCCGCTGCGCTACGACAGCGGTGACTATCCGGCCTGCCAGAAAGCCGCGCTCGAACGTGCGAACTACGCGAGCTTCGCCGCCCGCAAGGCTGAAGCGCGCAGTCAGGGCCGCTTTATCGGCATCGGCATGGCGAGCTTCGTCGAAGGCACCGGCATGGGCCCGTTCGAAGGCGCGACGGTGCGCGTGCAGGCGAACGGCCGCGTCGTCGTGATCACCGGCGCGTCGCCGCAAGGCCAGGGCCACAAGACGACCTTCGCGCAGATCTGCGCGGAGCAGCTGAACGTCCCGCTCGAAACGATCGATGTGATTACCGGCGATACCGGCGGCATCTCGATGGGCGTCGGCACGTTCGCGAGCCGTGCGACCGTCAATGCCGGCAACTCGGTGTACATCGCCGCGCAGGCCGTCGGCGAGAAAATGCTGACGCTCGCCGCTCACCTGTGGAAGTGCGAGCCCGCCGACCTGCTGCTGATCGGAGGTCACGTGGCGCGCCGCTCGGGTATCGAGCAGCGCATGAGCTACGGCGAGCTGGCGAAGATCTCGCAAGGCATGCCGGGCTTCACGATGCCGAAGGGCCTCACCGCGGGCCTCGAAGAGACGAAGTACTTCTCGCCGGCGCAGTCGACGTACTGTAATGGCACCGCTGTCGTCGAAGTCGAAGTCGATCGCGAAACCGGCCACATCACGATCCTCAACTACGTGATGGCGCACGATTCGGGCAAGCTGATCAACCCGCTGATCGTCGACGGCCAGGTGATCGGTTCGGTCGCGCACGGCATCGGCAACGCGACGCTCGAATGGATGCAGTACGACGAGAACGCACAGCCGACCACGACGAACTTCGGCGAATACCTGCTGCCGATGGCAACCGACGTGCCGAACATCGACATCGTCCACCTCGAAACGCCGTCGCCGCTGAACCCGCTCGGCGTCAAGGGCGCGGGCGAAGGCGGCACGATCCCGGCCGCAGCCGCAATCGTCGCGGCGATGGAAGATGCGTTGTCGGAGTACGGCGTCGAATTCACCGAAGCACCGCTGGTCCCGCAACGCGTGTTCCAGAAGCTCAAGGAGGCCGGCGCATACGCGCGCTGACCTGCGCGGGCGCTCGCTGAACGCGGGCGCCCTTTCCTGTTTTCATTGTTTGGACCTTTTCTCCATGACGACCGAATTCACCGCAGCGCTCCACGAATCCGAATACCGGATCACCCTTGCTCAACCCGAGACCGGCAACATGCTGACGCTCGAAGCGATGCGCGAGCTCGCCGCCGAGATCCGCAAGGCCGGCCGCGACAGCAACGTGAAGATCATCCGCATTCGCGCAACGGGTTCCGGGTTCTGCCGCGGCCGCGCGGTCAGCGCACCGCCGGCCACGCCGCCGAGCGCCGCGCAATTCCGCCGCAACGTGGCCGATCCGATTCTGGACGTCTACCGCGCGATGCACGAAAGCGAAGTGCCTATCCTCGCTGAAGTGCAAGGCGATGCGGAAGGCTTCGGCTGCGCGCTCGTCACCGCGTCCGACCTGGCCGTCGCCGCGGACACCGCCCGCTTCAACCTGCCGGAACTGCAGAAGAACCTGCCGCCGACGCTCGTGCTGTCCGTGCTGCGCTACAAGGTGCCGACCAAGGCATCCGCGCACATGGTCTACCTGACCGAGACGATCGACGCCGCGAACGCGCGCGACTGGGGCATCGTCGCCGAAGTCGTGCCGGCCGACAAACTGGCCGAGCGCGCCGACGCAATGGTCGCGTATATCTGCTCGCGCGACCGCATCGCGATCGCCACGCTGAAGTCGTATTTCCGCGAAATCACGGTTCCGAACTTCTCGCTCGCGAGCGAAGTCGCGGGCTCGGCACTCGCGAATGCAATGACGTCGATGAAACGCTGATGTACCACTGATCCGCCGCACGACGTGCCGCGCCATCCGCGCGCGGCACCCGCGAGACGGATCGGACGTCGCAACACCCTGCCCGCTTCGGGCAATCTTCAAGCAATAAGGGCGCCGCGCAACGCGACGCTTCACGGGACCTCTAGCCATGGCTGATCAAGACACCACTTCCACGTCCTCCGCGACCCCCGGTTACGCGGACCTGCACGACCACATCGCACGCCTCGACGCGGCAGGCTTGCTGTACCGGATCGACGAGCCGGTCAACAAGGACACAGAAATGCATCCGCTCGTGCGCTGGCAGTTCCGCGGCGGCATTCCGGAAGCGGAGCGCAAAGCGTTCCTCTTCACGAATATCGTCGACAGCAAGGGGCGCAAGTACGACATTCCGGTGATCGTCGGCGGTATCGCCGCGAATCCCGAGATCTACCGCATCGGCATGAACGTGCCGTCGCTCGACGACATCGGCGACGCGTGGAACCGCGCGATCAACAATCCGCTCCCGCCGGTCGTGGTCGAAAGCGGCCCGGTGCATGACATCGTGATCGAAGGCAAGGACCTCGAAGGTCCGGGCAATGGCCTCGAATCGCTGCCGCTGCCGATCTCGACGCCGGGCTTCGACGCCGCGCCGTACATGACGATGACCGGCGTGATTTCGCGCGATCCGGAAACCGGCGTGCAGAACATGGGCACCTATCGCGGCCACCTGAAGTCGCCGACGCGCCTCGGCATGATGATGCTGGTGAACCTGCGCGCGGGCGGTCTCGACCACTGGCGCAAGTACGCGGCCAAGGGCGAGAAGATGCCGGTCGCGATCGTGCTCGGCGCGCCGCCGGTCGTCGCGTTCCAGGGCCCGCAGAAGCTGCGCCCGAACGTCGATGAAATGGCTGTGGCCGGCGCTCTCGCCGGTGCGCCGATCCGCATGGTCAAGGGCCGCACGGTCGATCTGCTGGTGCCGGCCGAAGCGGAAGTGGTCGTCGAAGGTTACGTCGATCCGAAGTTCCTCGAACCGGAAGGTCCGTTCGGCGAAAGCCACGGCTACGTCGCGCTCGAAGACTACAACATGTCGATCGAAATCACCGCGATCACGCGCCGCAAGGACGCCGTGCTGACGTCGATCATTTCGCAGGTCACGCCGTCGGAATCGAGCGTGATCAAGCGTCTCGCGTACGAGCCGATGTTCCTGAGCCATCTGCGCGATCATCTCGGCATCCGCGGCATCAAGAAGGTGTTCCTGCACGAGCCGCTCACCAACCTGCGCCGCTTCGTGTTCCTGCAGTTCGAGCGCGGTTCGAAGAAGACCGAAATCTGGCGCGCGCTGTACGGCACGATGTCGCTGCAGGCCGCGATCGGCAAGTACGTGATCGCCGTCGACGACGACATCGATCCGGATAACGCGGACGCAGTGTTCTGGGCAATGGGCTATCGCTGCAACCCGGTCGAAGACGTGAAGCTGATTTCGTATCGCGAGCACGGCCACGGCCCGCGCTCGGACCACGATACGGGCCTCGATTCGGCGATGCTGGTCGACGCGACGATGAAGTACCCGATGCCGCCGCTCGCGCTGCCGAAGAAGGAATACATGGAGAACGCGAAGGCATTGTGGGAACGCCTCAATCTGCCGAAGCTGAAGCCGGAGTCGCCGTGGTACGGCTACTCGCTCGGCGACTGGACCGACGAATGGGACCGCAACGCCGCGCAGGCGACGCGCGGCGAATGGATGCAGCGCGACGAGTCGTACAAGGCCCGCCGCCGTGCCGGCGTCGAGCCGAACTCGCCGGTGCGCGGTTACGAGAGTGGCGATCATGACGACGCATAACAGCACCCCGGACCGGATCATCGTCGGTATTACCGGCGCGTCCGGTGTGATCTACGGGATTCGCGCGCTCGAACTGCTCGCCGAGGCGGGCGTCGAGACGCATCTGGTGATCAGCAAGGCCGCCGAGCTGACGATGACGTACGAGACCGACATCCGCGCGGCCGATCTGCGAGCGCGCGCGTCGCGCTGGTATTCGGCCGGCGATATCGGCGCGGCGATTTCGTCGGGCTCGTTCAGGACCAAGGGCATGCTGATCGTGCCGTGCTCGGTGCGCTCGATGAGCGAAATCGCCACCGGCATCACGAGCTCGCTGATCAGCCGCGCGGCCGACGTCGTGTTGAAGGAGCGCCGCCGTCTGGTGCTCGGCGTGCGCGAAACGCCGCTGCACGGCGGCCATCTGCGCACGCTGGTGCAACTGTCGGACATGGGCGCGGTCATCGCGCCGATCGTCCCGGCGTTCTACAACAAGCCGCAGACGATCGACGACATCGTCAATCACACGGTCGGCCGCATGCTCGATCTGTTCGACATCGACGCCGGTGTGGTCAAGCGCTGGAAAGACCAGCCGGAGCAGCCGGAAGAGTAGCCGTGCCGCAGTAATGGCGCGGTAATGGCTCGGTAACTCGGGCACCGCGCCGCTATCACCCACTTCACAGGACCGCCGCGCCACGCGCGCCGGCGGCCCCTCTTTGCGACGACCATGACTGAATCCAATCTGCTGTCCCGGCTCGCCGATCCGAGCCTGTTGCGCACGCTCGCCTATGTCGACGGCGCATGGTGCGGCGCCGACGATGCGCGCACGTTCGCCGTCGACGATCCCGCCACCGGCGAGACCCTCGCCAACGTCCCGCTGATGACCGGCGCCGAAACGCGTCGCGCGATCGAAGCCGGCGAACGCGCGCAGCGCGGCTGGCGCGCGCTCACCGCGGCGCAACGCGCGGCGATCCTGAAGCGCTGGCACGCGCTGATGGTCGCGAGCACGGACGACCTCGCCGTGATCATGTCGGCCGAGCAAGGCAAGCCGCTCGCCGAAGCGAAAGGCGAAATCGGCTATGCGGCATCCTTTATCGAATGGTTCGCCGAGCAGGCCAAACGGATCGACGGCGATGTGCTCGCGTCGCCGGCCGCCGACAAGCGCATGCTGGTAACGAAAGAGCCGATCGGCGTCTGCGCCGCGATCACGCCGTGGAACTTCCCGGCCGCGATGATCACGCGCAAGGTCGCGCCGGCCCTCGCCGCAGGCTGCGCGATGATCGTCAAGCCCGCTGAAGCCACGCCGCTGTCGGCGCTCGCGCTGGCCGAACTCGCGCATCGCGCGGGCGTGCCGGCCGGCGTGTTCAGCGTCGTCGTCGGCGACCCGCGCGCGATCGGCGCGGAGATGACCAGCAACCCGATCGTGCGCAAGCTGTCGTTCACCGGCTCGACGCCGGTGGGCCGTCTGCTGATGAGCCAGTGCGCGCCGACCGTCAAGAAGCTGTCGCTCGAACTCGGCGGCAATGCGCCGTTCATCGTGTTCGACGATGCCGACCTCGATGCGGCCGTCGAAGGCGCGCTCGCGTCGAAGTACCGCAATGCCGGCCAAACCTGCGTCTGCACGAACCGCTTCTACGTGCAGGACGGCGTGTATGACGCGTTCGCCGAGAAATTCGCGGCGGCGGTCGCCCGTATCAAGGTCGGCAACGGCTTCGAGAACGGCGTCACGCAAGGCCCGCTGATCAACGAAGCCGCGGTCGAGAAGGTCGAAGCGCATATCGCCGACGCGGTCGAGCACGGCGCTCGCGTGCTGACCGGCGGTGCGCGTCATACGGCCGGCAAGCTGTTCTTCGAACCGACCGTGGTCGGCGACGTCACCGCATCGATGCGCTTTGCGACCGAAGAAACCTTTGGCCCGGTTGCGCCGCTGTTCCGCTTCCACGAAGAACAGGAAGCCATCGCCGCGGCCAACGCGACCGAGTTCGGTCTCGCCGCCTACTTCTTCAGCCGCGACATGGCGCGCGTCTGGCGCGTGTCCGAAGCGCTCGAATACGGCATGGTCGGCATCAATACCGGCCTGATCTCGAATGAAGTCGCGCCGTTCGGCGGCGTCAAGCAATCGGGTCTCGGCCGCGAAGGCTCGAAGTACGGCATCGAGGAATACCTCGAGATCAAGTATCTGTGCATGGGCGGTCTCTGAGCGACGCCGCTTCGGTAACAGGCCGACACCTTGCCAACAGCGGGATTCGTGATCCCCACGCGCCGCCCGGCAGTCGTTGGACAGCAGTCCGACGGCGCCGGGCCGTCGCGCATCGGTCGGTGAAGCCACGCGTTGACACTCGTAATACTGCTATGCAATCATACAATCACACCGATTTACCCATCCGCTGGGTCTCATTTTAAGGAGACAGAATGTCATCATCGACTCAAGATCTTTCGCGCACGGCGCCTGCCGGCGGTGCGCCGCGCGACTTGCAGGAACATATCGCCCGGCTCGAAGCCAAGGGCCTCCTGACCCGCATCGAGCGGCCGATCAACAAGGACACGGAACTGCACCCGCTGGCACGCTGGCAGTTCCAGGGCGGCCTGCACGAAGATCAGCGCCGCGCTTTCCTGTTCACCAATGTGGTGGACGGCGAGGGCAACAGCTATGACATCCCGGTGCTGATCGGCGGCCTCGCGGCTTCGCCGGAAATCTATGCAACGGGCCTCGGCCTGCCGGTCGAGCAGATCGGCAAGGTGTGGATGGACGCGATCAACGAACCCGTCCCGCCGGTCATGACGGAAACCGCGGCGTGCCAGGAAGTCGTGATCACCGGCGACGAGCTGAAGACCCGCGGTCTGTCGCGTCTGCCGGTGCCGGTTTCGACGCCGGGTTTCGACTGCGCCCCCTACCTGACCGCAACGCTGTGCGTAACGAAAGATCCCGAGAGCGGCGTCCAGAACATGGGCACGTACCGCGCGGCGCTGAAAGCCGAAGACCGGCTGGGCGTGCGTATGGCGAGCCGTCTGTCGGGCGCCGGCGGTTATCTGCACTGGGAAAAATATCGCGCCAAGGGCGAGAAGATGCCGTGCGCGATCGTGCTCGGCTGCGCGCCGGCCGTGCTGTTCACCGGCCCGCAGAAGCTGCAGATCGACCAGGATGAAATGGCGGTTGCCGGCGGCCTGATGCGCGCGCCGGTCGACGTCGTGCGCTGCAAGACCATCGATCTCGTGGTCCCGGCCGACGCCGAAATCGTCATCGAAGGCCTGATCGACACCGATGCGCTGGAGCCGGAAGGTCCGTTCGGCGAAAGCCACGGCCATATCGCGCTCGAAGACTACAACATGTCGATGCACGTCACCGCGATCACGATGAAGAAGAAGCCGGTCTTCGTGTCGATCATCAGCCAGGTGACGCCGAGCGAAAGCTCGGTGCTGAAGAAGGTGGCTTACGAGCCGCTGTACCTCGAGCATCTGCAGAAGGTGATGGGCGTGCGTGGCGTCAAGCGCGTGGTGATGCATGAGCCGCTGACCAACCTGCGCAAGGTGATCTTCGTTCAGTTCGCCCGTAAAACGCCGCAGGCTGAAGTCTGGCGCGGCCTGCAAGGCGCGGCGACGCTGCAGGCGCAGTGCGGCAAGCTGGTCATCGCGGTCTCCGAAGACATCAACCCGGAAAATGCCGACGCCGTGTTCTGGTCGCTCGCCTATCGTTCGGACTTCACGCACGACGTGCACGTGACGCCGTATCGGGCCAGCGGGCACGGCCCGAAGTCCGGTCGCGCGCCGCTCGAAAGCACGCTGCTGATCGACGCCACGCTGAAGCACGACATGCCGCCGCTGGCTTTGCCGACGGAGCCGTACATGACGGCCGCGCGCAAGATCTGGGAGGAGCTGAACCTGCCGGGCCTCACGCCGCAATCGCCGTGGCACGGCTATCACCTCGGCGACTGGGACAAGCGCTGGGATGAGTATGCAGAGGCAGCCACTTCGGGCGGCTGGCGCGAAACCGGCGAGCGTACGTGGGCCAACCGGCGCGGCGGCGTGAAACCGGAAACGCCGGTTCGCGAAGCTTCGGGTGGTGGTCACGGCGAGTAAGCGCCAACGCGCCTGCTGAATGTCAATAACCCTGGAGCAGAGGCATCTGGAGACTCCATGACTCAAAACAATACTGTCGATATCGCTGACGTCGTCGAGACGCAGGAACGAAGCTGGTTCACCATCACCCTCTTCGTTCTGTGCGCCCTCGTGATGCTGGCGGATGGCTTCGACAACCAGGCTTTGAATTACGCCGCCCCTCGCATCATCAAGGAGTGGGGCATCAACCGTGCGTTGATGACGCCGGTGTTCAACATCAGCATCATCGGCTGGATGGCCGGTTCGGTCGTGTTCGCGATGCTGGCCGACCGTATCGGCCGGCGGCGCGCGATCCTGATGGCGACCGCGCTGTTCGGCGCGTTCACCTTCGCCGTACCGTTCGCCCACAACCTGGTCGAACTGTCGATCCTGCGCTTCTGCGCGGCGCTCGGCATCGGCGGCGGTATGCCGATGGCGGTGTCGCTGATCACGGACTACGCGCGCTCGGGTAAGCGGGCGTTGATCATCACGCTGCTCTACCTCGGCTACACCGCCGGTTCGGCCGGCGGCGGCCTGCTCGCGGCGGAGATCATTCCGGCCTACGGCTGGCGCTCGGTGTTCTACGTCGGTGGTGCGGGCGCCGTGCTGGTGATGCTCGCTCTGTTCGCCGGCCTGCCTGAATCGATCCGTTACCTCGCCCTGCGCAAGCCCAACAGCGAGCGCATCCTCGGCTATGCACGCAGGCTCAAGCCCAGCGCGCATTTCGCGGACGGCACGCGCTTCACGATTCAGGAGCAGGTGCGCACGGGTGTGCCGGTGGGTCACCTGTTCACCGAAGGCCGCTCGGCGATGACCATCTTCCTGTGGCTGGGGCTGGGGCTGTCGTTCGTCACCCACTTCTTCCTGTCGCAGTGGATGACGACGCTGCTGTCGGACCAGATCGGCTATGCGAATGCAGCCCGCAGCCAGGCGCTGTTCCAGCTTGGCGCCGGCTTCAGCTGGTTCTTCGGCTGGATGATCGACAAGAAGGGCCTGAAGGTGATGACGCTGACGATGATCCTCGGCGCGATTCCGGTGGCGGCACTCGGCGTGGCAGTCGGTTCGGGTGCCAGCCTGACGATGATGATGGCGATGGCTTCGGGTCTGCTGGTGCTGGGCGGCAATATCGGCCTCAACGCAGTATCGAGCATGATCTATCCGACCTTCATCCGTTCGACCGCGACCGGCGCATCGTTCGCGGTGGCGCGCATCGGGGCCATCATCGGCCCGCTGCTCGCCGGTCTGCTGATCGCCGTCGGCACGCCGATCGGCACGATCTTCCTGCTCGGCGCGCTGCCGCTGCTGGCCTCCGGTATCGCGTGCTTCATGCTGAACCGGACCATCACGCCGGAAGCAGCGAAGGAAATGTCGTTGCGCTCGGCACTGTCGCGGCATTAAAGCACTAAGGGGCTTCTTCGGAAGCCCAACTTAAGGGTCAACGCAACCACCCGGTCATTTTCATGGATAGCGTCAATCTCGAAGTACTGAAGGCAAGCGTTCGCTGGATCGACAGCGGACGTCGCGTGCTGCTCGTCACCGTCGTCAAGACGTGGGGCTCGTCGCCGCGGCCCGAAGGATCGATGCTGGCAATCTGTGAAGACGGCTCGGTGGTGGGCTCGGTATCCGGCGGCTGCATCGAGGACGATCTGATCGACCGCGTGCGGCAACTGGGTATCGAGCAGACCCGCCCTGAAGTCATGAAATACGGCATCTCCGCCGACGAAGCACATCGCTTCGGCTTGCCGTGCGGCGGCACGATCGAGCTGGTGCTCGAACCGCTGACACGCGCGAGCGGCATCGACGAATTGTGCCGCCGCGTGATCGCCGGACAGCTCACCGCCCGCTCGCTGGATATGGCGAGCGGCACGGTGAAGCTCGTGCCGGCCCACTCTACTGAAGGCGTCGATTTCGATGGCCGCCGGCTGCTGACCATTCACGGTCCGCGTTACCGGATGCTCGTGATCGGTGCCGGTCAACTGTCGAGCTATCTTTGCCAGATCGCACTCGGACTCGACTATCAGGTGACCGTCTGCGATCCGCGCGAAGAGTACACGGACACGTGGCACGTTCCGGGCACGACGCTCGTGCGTACGATGCCGGACGACGCCGTGCTCGACATGAAGCTCGACGAACGCTGCGCGGTCATTGCGCTGACGCACGACCCGAAGCTCGACGATCTCGCGTTGATGGAAGCCGTCAAAACGCGCGCCTTCTACGTTGGCGCGCTGGGCTCGCGCCGCAACAATGCGGCACGACGCGAGCGGCTCGAAACGCACTTCGATCTGAACAAGGATGAACTGGGCCGCTTGCGTGGGCCCGTTGGCATTTATATCGGCAGCCGTACGCCGCCGGAGATCGCAGTGTCGATACTGGCCGAAGTAACAGCGGTGAAGAACGGTGTCGCATTGCCAGGGGAATTCCGGATCGAGCAGGCAAAAACAATGCTCGATATAGCGGTGGATGAGCAGACGAGTTGCGCCATTACGACGCGTCACTGATTCACGCAAATAGTACTAATTTCGCGATAAGATCGCGCCGCGATTCGGATCGTGGACAACCTCGCGAACGGGAGTAGCGGGGCTTGCAGTAGAAACTCAGACTGATAGAAATTCAGACTGCTTCAGTCTGATCAGACCAAACCAAATAATAAACGGGGGACACCATGCTTTCTCGCCTATCGATTTCCGGCCGGCTGTCGACTGTGATGGCCGTGCTGGGCCTGCTCATCGTCACCGTCGGCATGCTCGGGCAGCTCGCCATCGAACGTTCGAACGAAGAGCTGGATTACGCTTACTCGAACCAGCTGGCGGCATCGATTGCCGTGGGGCGAGCCAATCTGAAGCTGGAGATCGCGCGCGCGGTACTCAATCGCGCGCTGATGCACCCCGAAGCCGCCAATGTGCCGGAGGCCGTCACGAAGGCACTCGGTCACCTTGCGGACTCCGATCGCGCGTGGCAAACCTACCGTGCGCTCGACCTTCCGGCTGAAGAACGCGCGCTCGCGGACCGCGTGAACGAAGCGCGCTCCGCACTGGAGCAACGCGGCATCGTGCCGTTGGCCGAGGCGCTAAAGAAAGGCGATCGCGACACGGCGGACCACATCGTATCGAAGACGATGTCGCCGCTGTCGACTGTGCTCGCGAATAACAGCGACGCACTCGATCGCTGGAAGAGCGAGCGCGGCCAGCAGGTATTCGCCGCCGCCGAACATTTCCATGCACAACTGCGCATTGCGGGCGTGGTGCTGATCGTGCTCGGGCTGGTCGTGTGCGTGGCCTGCGCGTACGGATTGCGCCGTGCGATCGTGATGCCGCTCGCGAGCCTGCTTGCGGCGCTTCAGCGTATCGCACAGGGCGATCTGACCGTGTCGCTGAAGGCACGCACGAGCGACGAAATGGGCCAGCTCGTTCACGGACTCGAACAGATGCAAGGCGGCCTCGAACAGATGGTTCGACAAGTCACCGACGGTTCCGAATCGATTGCCACCACGACCGGGCAGATTGCCGCCGGCAACAACGACCTGTCGCAGCGTACCGAGGAACAGGCGGCATCGCTGCAGGAAACGGCGGCCAGCATGGAACAGTTGACGGCTACAGTGCGCCAGAATGCAGACAATGCGCGTACCGCGCAAACGTTGACGGAGTCGGCGCATGACGTGACCGAGCGCGGCTCGCGAGTGGTGGGCGACGTCGTGAATACGATGACGGAAATCGATCGCAGCTCGCAAAAGATCGCCGACATCACCGGCGTGATCGAAGGCATCGCGTTCCAGACCAATATCCTCGCGTTGAATGCCGCCGTGGAAGCGGCCCGTGCCGGCGACCATGGCCGTGGCTTCGCCGTGGTTGCATCGGAGGTGCGTTCGCTCGCGCAACGCGCCGGTGCGGCTGCGAAGGAAATCAAAACCTTGATCGACGATTCGGTTGCACGCGTGGCGTCAGGTTCGCAGCTCGTCAACGTCGCCGGCGAAACGATGCAGGAAATCAGCGACTCGATCACGCGTGTCACGACGATCATGCGCGAGATCGCCAACGCATCCGATGAGCAGCGCGAAGGCATCGAGCAGGTCAGCCTCGCCGTGTCGCAGATGGATCAGGTGTCGCAGCAGAACGCGGCGCTGGTCGAGGAAGCCGCCGCGGCAGCCTCCTCTCTCGACAATCAGGCGAGTATGTTGCGGGATGCTGTAGCGGTGTTCCGGTTGAAGTAGTTTGTTTAGCTCTAGTTAGCCGGCAGCGGCGGCGCTGCTGCCGGCTTGCGCGCAAATCAGAGCAATGCGTCGCGAGCGCCGAACAGGTACTCCGATATCGCGCTCATGATCTTCACGCGATCGTTCTGCCCGAAACACAAGCCTCGCAACGCGGCGCAATAACTGGTGAACGTCGCGTTCGCGGCCTTGACCCGATCGGCGCACACGAAGCCGAGTTCATAGTTCGAAAAGACCGGCTTGTACCCGAACATCATCAAGCCGATGACTTCGCGCGCGAATACGCGTGGAACGCCATCTCTGAAGAACGTTTGGGGATTCGCGCGAAAGAACGCTTTCCACTTCTCCCTGCTGGGATCGCCATACGCGTTTGACGCGGTTCCAAAGATCGTGCGCACCATTCCAAATCCTGCCTGCATCTTCGGCGCATGAGCCTGCGGCACCGGCGCTGGCGGCACAAATGCATCGAAAGCCTCGTCGGCCAGATGGAAATCCTGGAAGCGCCGCACTCCCCCCAGAACAAAGCTGTCGTTGAGCAGCGGACTCCAGTTCTTGTCACTGAGAATGCTGCCGGGACCCAGCACGTCGACCACCCGCGCGCGCGGTCCCGCCGAGATCCCAATACGCCGCCGGTCGTTCATGATCGAATCGATCAGATTGATGTCCTTCTGCTCCTGAACACCATGCGCTGAGGTCAGGCCGAAATTCAGCAACAGCTCCTTGTTCGTGCGAATACCGGTATCGCCCAGCAGCAGAAAGCCCAACGCGTTCATCGACGCTTGCCGGTACATTCTCCAGCCATTGAGGACGTTGATCGTATCGTCCGCATCCCACCATTTGAACCATGCATTGTCGGTCTTGTAACTGGGCAAGATCTGCTTGACCTCGAAGACATAGGTATTTAACTGATACATCTTTCCTCGCTTTCGGTGAGACGAACCATCGCGGTGTATGAATATTTAGGCGCCGTAAAACTAACGGCGTGAAGGTCGACGTGCAATCCCTGGAATCGGGGAGCGACATGGGGTAGCAGCGCGGCGCCTATATCACAACCAGCGTCAACTAAAACTGGACACGCGAAGCCCAGGTTGCAGGGGTATACGCTGTACATTCCCGTTCCTTGCCGGATTGTCAAAACTCAATAAAGAACAAGACATCCGGCGAGGCCACGAGAAAACGTATGTTCGCTACCCTCCGTTCCAACCAGAAGCCGTTACCCAGCCCGGTACTGATCGTCGAAAACGAATTGCCCATGCAGAACCGACTGCGCGCGATATTGATTGCGCTCGGTTATGGGGAGAAAGACCTGCTGGTCACAGGCAATATCGCGGATGCCCTCGAAACGCACGCGAAGCACCCGTGCGCCATTGCCCTTATCGACATCCGTCTATCGGATGGCTCGGGCATCGACCTGATCCGGACATGGCATGCCTGTGATCCGGCTTTGCCGATTCTGGTCATTTCCGCATCGAACGCGGCCACCGTGATCGTGGCCGCGCTTCAGGCCGGTGCGGTCGGGTACTTGCTGAAGGAACGCGACGATATCGAAATCGCACTGTCGGTGCGCAGTGCGCTGCGCGGAGGCGCGCCGATCGATCCGTTCGTGGCGCGATATGTGCTCGAAACAAGCAGCGTGATTGCTCAGCCGGTAGTTCGGGCAATTCCGGCAATTTCGTCAATTGGTGGCTCAAAGCCGGCGCCGATTTCAGTCAAGCTCAGTCGACGTGAAACCGAAGTCCTCACGCTGGTGAGCAAGGGACTCGCGAACAGGGAAATCTCCGATCTGTTGTCTCTGTCCAAACTGACCGTGGAGTCTCACATCAAGAACATGTTCAAGAAATTGCATGTTCGCTCGCGTACAGAGGCTATTTTCGAGGCGCGTGCTCAGGGGTTGTTGCCGTAGAGCGGGCAAGCGTTCACGAAATCGCGTAGTCCGGCCGCAATGCGATAAGCGCCCGATGATCGCGGCATATCCGACCCGCTGCATGATTGACGCAACCGCACGACTCAATAACAAAGTCATCGAGCTTGTCCGCATCAAGGTTCACATTACCCGGCTTCATTCCCACGCGATTACCCAGCCTGCATCGCACATCTTCGCTAATAGCAATTAATTCATCTGGCGAAGATCACTTCATCTTGTTGTCACTCCGTATTATTAAATTGATCTCGCTGTACCCCTTTAATGTTTTATTTAGCGAGACCCAGAATGACGAAGATCAGATGGAATCGCGTTGCCGCTGCATTGCTATGCACGAGTAGCGCTGTCGCCTTTGCAGGAACCCCGTCCGTTGGCAGCCGTGAATACAAGGTTCTGCTCAACCCGGTCGCCTTCGAGAACCAACCTGTCGACGCGGCCAACCGGTTTCTAACGGACCTGCAGGCGAGCCTCGCCGCCAACGGGTTCGATGAAACCGTGACCGGCAAATTCGCGGCGGATCACGACCGCATCGTGACTTACTACGATTCGCCGGGTACCTGCCCGCTGCGTCAAACCGGCTATTCGTTCCGCGAACGTAATGAAAGCGGCGACCTCGATATTGAATTGAAGTTTGGTTCAGCCAACGAAACTACGTCAGCCAAGACCGACGTCAGCGGCAGTTCGTCCGATGCGGACAGCAAGCTCGAAGACGACATCACGCCGCCCGCGAAAGAGACGTTCTCTCACTCGACCAGTGAACCGTTGAAGGCATCGAAGAACATCAACATCCTCGATGACATCAACGATCTCTTCCCGACCACAACGGTGTTCAACAGCATCAAGAGCAACCCGCTCGTGCCGGTCAGCGGTCTGTCGATTCACGAGCTGACCTACGAAGGCCCCAAGAGCGATATCGGCCAGGAAACCGCCGATTTCACGATGACCGTCTGGTATGCGAATGGTTCGACAACGCCGTCGCTCGCCGAGATTTCCTTCGATGTGGACGCCACCGATGACGGCGACTTCACCGACAAGGTCACGGCCCGCTCGCAACTCATCTTCAACGTAATTCAAGGGATGACGAACTGGACACTCACGCCGAGCACGACGAAGACCGCGTGGGTCTATCAGTATCAACCGAGCTTCTGCACGTCCAGCCAGTAACACGTTAGACGCGGTAGATGCAGTAGATGCGGGCAACACAGCGCAAGCTGGTTGCCCGCCTGGGATCTGACCACTCATCCACGCTCAGGCATCCACTCTCAAGGCGCGGCATCGAAACGCTTCGCAAACCACGCGCCAGCGCCGAGCACGAGGCCACTGATTGCCAGTGTCACCACACCCATCGCCATGCCGTCGCCAATCGAGCCTTGCTCGAATTGCTGCCAGATAAAAATCGACGCCGTCTCGACACCGCTCGGTGCGAGCAACAGCGACGTCACCAGCTCGCGCGAAGCAATGGCAAACACGATCAGCATCGACCACAGAAGCGTCGGCGCCACGAGCGGCAGCACGATGCGCATCATCGTGCGCATGCCCGTCGCGCCATGCACGCGTGATGCTGCTTCAAGACCCGCACCCAGTTGAGTCAACGCGACACCGGTGTAACGCACCGGATAAGGCAACAGCAGACAACTGTACGAGAGCAGCAGAATCACCCACGTGTTGTAGGGCGTAATGGGCCAGAACGAGCGGTTCCATGCGAGGATCAGCCCGACGCCGACGACGATCCCCGGTAATGCATGAGGCAGCAACGTCAGCGCATCCAGTGCCGCGCGCCCACGCATGCGCGTCCTGACCACGTACCACGCGCTCGCGAAACCCAACACGCCCGTCACTGCCGCCGTGCCCGCCGCGAGCCCGACACTGGTTGCCAACGCACCGGCCCCTTCGCTCCCCGCCGACAACGCGCGGAAATGCAAAAGCGTCAGGTTCGACATCGCCAAACCCGCCGACAGAGAACCCGTAAATGCCGTAGCGATGATCGCGAAAAGCGGCGCGAGTGTGGTGAAGATGGCGACGATGCCGAACGCGGCAAGCACGGGCCAACGCCAACCGCGCAACACGTACCGCGTGGCGGCGGCCGGCTTGCCATTCTGCGTTTCGAAATCGCGCCCGGCCAGTACCTTGCGCTGCGCGCAGAACGCGATCAGCGCGAGGCACGCGAGCATCAGCGACAGAACCGACGCGCCCGGCAAATCGATTGGCCAATCGGAAAACCGTGCCTCGATCGATGTCACCATCACATCGAAACCGGAGTTGGCGCCAAGCGCGGACGGAATGCCGAATTCCTCGATCGCCATCGTGAACGCGAGCAAGCCACTCGCCGAGATCGCCGGCAAGACGAGCGGCAACGTGATGCGTACAAAACCGCGCCACGGCCCCGCGCCATATACGCGCGCAACCTCGGCCAGCCGGCCGCCCGTCACGGCCAGCGCGCGCGACACCGAAAAATAGACGACTGGAAACACCGTCAACGTCATCGATGCCACCATGCCGCCGAACGAAAACAGCAACGGGCCGCCGTTCACGCCAGTGGCCTGGTCGAGGTAGCCGCGCGGCTGCATCAGCAGAATCCACCCCAACGCGACGAGATACGGCGGCATCAGAAACGGCGCGGCAATCAGCAAATCCCACACACGTGCGAACGGTACGCGAAACAGCGCGCGCAGTGCGCCAAGCGGCACGCCCAACGCGATACTCGACAGAGCGACCGCGCCGCCGAAGCCGACGGTATGCGCGAGCAGCGTCCATGTCCGCGCATCGCCGAAGGTCTGCCCGAACACACCGAACGGGTGATCGAACGCACCAAGAGCGAAATGCGGAAAGACGGCCTGCAGTACGACAAAGATGATTGGCAATGCGACCAGTATCGCGAGCGCCGCGAGGAGCGGCGCGACTGCGATCGGAAAGCCGGGCCGCGCGTGCGACGCGTGCTGCCGCACGCGTCTTGCGACCGTGTTCATCAGTGCTCGCCGAACAATGCGTTGAAATGCGCGAGTACTTCCGCGCGCGACTTCGCATTCGACTCGCCGCCTTGAGGCAGCAGTTTCAGGTCCTGGAATTTCGGTCGGGAAGTCGAAATATCGTCGCGTGCCGGCATCAACCATGCGGCGGCAACGAGCTTTTGCCCTTCATCCGATAGCACGTAGTCGACGAACGCACGCGCGGCATCCTGCTCGTGCGACGTCTTCAGGATCATCATCGGCCGCGGTGCGATTACCGTGCCGCTGCTCGGGAAAATGACCTTCACCGACTCGCCGTTTGCAGCGGCGCCATAGGCGACGTAATCGACCGCACCGAACACCGCGGCCTTCGCACCTTGCAGCACCGGCGTAATGGCTTGTGCATTCGGCCCCTGCACGATCATGCCGTTCGCGTGCAGACTGCTGAACAGTTTCCATGCGCTATCGCCGAGACGCTCCTGCAAGCCGAGAATCAGATCGAGCGAAGCACCGGACAAAGCGGGATTCGGCGTCGTCACCTGATTGCGATACGCCGGTGCGGCGAGGTCGCTCCAGTCGCGCGGCTCAGGCTTGCCCGAGCGCGTATTCCATACGATGCCGAGCGCCGATACGCCCTGCGCGACGTACGAAGGTCCCTTGAACATCGGCGGCACATGCGCGGCGTTGGGGCTCTGATAGTCGAGCAGCCAGCCGCGCTTCTCGAGATCCTGAGCAGTGTCCCACGACGCGGAAATCAGCACGTCCGCGCGCGGATTACCGGACTCGGCTTCGATGCGGGCCATCACCTTGCCCGTGGTGGCCTGGAACAGATCGACCTTGATGCCAGTCTTGTGCTCGAAGCCGAGCGCAAGTTTCTTGCCTAGATTGCCAGGGCCAGCGGTGTAAACAGTAAGCGATTGGGCATGAGATGTACCGAGCCCGAAAGTCGACAACATAACGAAAGTAATGAGATGAATGAATCTGGACATTGTAGCCATTCCACTATCGGTGAATGATGTTTTCCACGCGTCCGTGGGCAAGCGTCACGATGGTATGTGCGAGCACATCGGCCTCGCCGCGATCGTGCGTCACATAGACCGCTGTCGTACCGAGTTGCGCGAGCAGTTCGCCGATTGCGTCGCATAGACTCGCACGCAATGGCGTATCGAGATTGGACAGCGGTTCGTCGAACAGCATGATGCGTGGCTCCGCAACGATCGCGCGCGCGAGTGCAACGCGTTGCTGCTGGCCACCGGATAGTGCCGACGGACGGCGCGCACCCATGCCCGCGAGCCCCACGCGTGTCAGCGCTTCTTCGACGCGATGCAGACGCTCCGCGCGCGCGACGCGCCGCATTTCCAGCGGAAACGACACGTTGCCGGCCACCGTCATATGCGGCCACAGCGCGTAGTCCTGAAACACCATGCCGAGACCGCGCTGCTCGGGCGGCACGAATGTCGTTGCGTCGGCGACGATATCGCCGCCGAACGACAGGTGCCCCGCATCAGGTCGCGATAGTCCGGCCAGCAGCTTGAGGAACGTGCTTTTGCCACAACCGGACGGTCCAAGCAGCGCGAGCGTCGTGCCGGCCGGCACGTCGAGATCGATACCGTCCAGCACGGGCTGACCGTCGAATGCCTGCGTAAGCCCACGTGCTTCGATCTTCGCGCTCGCCTGCGTCATTGACCGGGTCCTTAGAACTTGTGGCGGATGCCGGCCATCAGACCGAACTGGTTCGAGCCCGCGACGACGTCAGTGCCGAAACCGTTGAGGCCCAGATTCGAGCCGTTACGGTTGAGCACGTAGCCCAGGTTCGCATACAGGTCGGTGCGCTTCGACAGGAAGTAGTCGGCGTCGACCTGGAACGACCACGGATCACGCGCGGTGCCATAGAAGTTCTGGTACATCGCGGTGCCGGAAAATTGGAGCGCCTTCGTCGCGTACCAGGTCGCGCCGGTCCAGTAGAGGCTCGATGACTCGACGGGTCCGGTCGACAGCGTGGTCAGGTGAATCGCCTGCGAATTGAGGTAGCGATAGCCGCCGTACAGCATCACGCTCGGCAGGCGGTAGCTGGCAGCAACGCCGATACGACGGTCCATGTCGCCTTCGTAGCCACCCGCCTTCGTCGTATGAGCCGCCGCCGGGTTCGTGCTGCCGCCGTTCTTCTGGTCGTAGACGAGCGTCGCGCTGAACGGACCTTCCGTATAGCGCAGACCCGCTTCGATCACGCGTGCTTCGCGCGTATCGCCAGCCGGCTGCGTACCGTAAGTCACGTTGTCGTAGCCGAAGCTGTATTGTGCGAGCGCGGTCAGCGGACCGAAGCGCTTTTCATAACGCACGGTGTTGTCCAGACGATCGGAGAACGCCGAGTCCTGCATCTTGATCGCGTAGACCGCGTTCTTCAGCGGGTTGTACTCGCTGACCCAATCGAGAAAGAGGCCGCCCTGGCGTCCGAGCGTGACCGTCCCGTAGGTCTTGTCGCTGAGGCCAACGTAGGCGAGACGTCCGAACAGGCGTCCACCCTGCAGCAGGCCGCCCGTATTGACGTTCAGACCGCTTTCCAGCAGGAAGAACGCCTGCGTGCCCCCGCCCAGGTCCTCCTTGCCGGTGAAGCCCCACCGCGAGCCGGACATGTCGCCCGACGTCATGCGTGTGACGCTGTGAGTACCGTTCTTGTCGGCTGAAGCGTGAGTCAGATATTCGATGCCGGAGTCCAGGATGCCGTACAGGGCAACGGAGGATCCGGAGTTATCGTCGGTGGCGGCTAGAGCGCCCGGGGAAAAGCTCGCGCAGACGGCCAGACAGCAGCCGACCGCCGCGATGCGGCAGGTAGGGTTCACAGGTTTGTCCTCTTTGGGATTAAATTGAGCCGCCAATGTAAGCGGCGCTCAAGTCATTCGCATGACAATTGCAAACCTGTGGAAGTGCTTGCTGCAAGGCGGGAAGTCGCCGCGAGACAGTCAGACGTTGACGCTAATTCCGAACATAAAACGAATCGACGCGCAGCACGGTATCGAAAATTACCGCTTGCCGTGAACCGCGAGAATAGCTCGGCCAGTCTGGAAGACCCTCTCCGTTCGGGTCGCCTCGCTCGACAAAATTCAATACCGCCGCCTGAAACGCCTGAGCGACCGCGCGTGCGCCAGTCAGATCGAGATCGCGCAGCATTGCGGCATCCGACCAGTCTTCGAAGTTGTCGAACAGGAACGGAAGCTCGAGACAATGACACGCTCCGACCCGATCTGCTTTCGATCGCCACGCGAACTCGTACATATAGCAGCGGCCGCCCAGGCTGACTAACGTGTCCGCCAGCCGCGCGGTGGGCTTGCGAAAGATCTGGTCGGAGACGAACTGAAGCAGATGCTCGTAGGCTCCCACGTCAGGATGTTCGCGACGCCATCCTGCGTAGACTGCGGCGCCTTCGGCGCCCAATACCGTCTCGAAGCGTCGGCTCGCGTCTGCATGCGTCGCGTCCAATACCGCCTTGTCGTGCGAAAAGAAGACGCCCATTTCATCCGGCAATGAGCCGATAAGGAGCGGCTTGCGAAACGAGCGCGCGGCCGCTGCCGCGATCATATCGGCAGGCAGAGAGTCGGATTGCAATGGCAGGAACGTCTCGGGAATATCCGCGAATACAGGTGTCGCGCGAGCGAGTAACGCCTGACCCTCCAGTAACTTTTCCAGCGGCAATTGCCGCAACGCTTCAATGTTGGCGGAAACGCCGAGTAATCGGCAATAGTGCCCGGCGAGCGCGGCGGCATCGTCGGGCGATTGCGGTGTGATCGATCCTGGGACACTCAGCAGAATCGCCTGCGCGAATAGATCGCTCGACTCGCTCCATGCCGACAGCGCCGCCGTGTACCACGCCCCCGCGGATTGTCCGCACAGCGTGATGCGCGACGCGTCTCCGCCAAATGCGGCGATGTTACTGTTGATCCAGAAAAGCGCCTGACGCAGATCGTGCAAAGCCATGCTGCCGGTCGTCTGACCGGGCAGATAGAGATTGCCGAGCGCACCCAGCCGATAGTTGACGCTCACCACGATCGCCCGCCCGCTGCGTGCGAGGTTATCGCCGTGATACCAGGCCAGCGGCGCGCCGCCAGTCAGCCAGCCGCCGCCGTGAATCCAGACCAGCACCGGCAGTTTCGCTTCGCGCCGCGACGGCGCCCAGATGTTGAGGCGGAACGCGTCTTCCGATTGATGGTTGAATTCCGGCGTCGTGCCCATCACCGCGGTGAGGCGGCTGGGCGTCTGCGGAAACACCGGACCAGGGTGGCTTGCATCGCGCACGCCCGTCCATGCGGCGGGCGGCTCCGGTAGCGAGAAGCGCCGCTTCGCACCGAGATCGGCGGCGTACGGAATGTCGAAGAACGCGTCGACACCATCAACGCGGGTTCCTGACAGCAAACCCTGTCGGCATTCAATCGTCACAGATGGATCGTGAATCGTCGGCATGATTCTGGTCGCTCGCTAGTGGTGGGATTCCGCGCCCGTGAGCGAACGACTCGGCGCGCTGTCCATCTGGCACGACCCGACGTTGTCCGCGCTTCGGTTCAGTTCGCCGCGCATCCGCGCCATCGCCGCGCAGGCCAGCAGCAACGGCACGGAGAGAAGCATGCAGACCGCGGAGAACGACGCGCTCGACGACACGATGACGCCGATCAGCGCGGAGCCCACGATCGAGCCGAGCCGGCCCATCGCAAGCGTCCATCCGCCACCCGACGCACGCAACGAAGTCGGATAGAAGATTCCCGCGATCGTATTGATGCAGATGAGCGGACCGCCGACGGTCAGGCCGGCCAGAAACACGACGCCGGCATACCAGCTCTGCGACTCGAGGCCCCCCAACGCCATCATCGTCACCACGCCGCAACCAAATGCGCAAGCAACCACCGTGGCGACATTGAAGCGCCGCACTGCCCACGCAAACAGCACCGCTCCGCCAAGCGCGCCGAACTGGAACATCGACGATAGCTGCGACGCGGCCACCATCGAAAGTCCCTGCAGCCGCATATGCGAGGGCAGCCAGCTACCGACCAGAAAGAACACCAGATATCCGCAGAATTCGGCGCTCCACGTGAGCAGCGTACCGAGGCGAAAGTCGCGAGACAGAAGACCGACGCGCTTGCCGTCGACAGTGCTGGGTACTTCGCCGCCATACCCAACCCGAGACAGATCGATGCGCGGAAAGATTCTCGTCATCGCGCGCTGAATCGCTTCTCGCGGTTGCGCCCGTACCAGCATATGCCGGGGCGACTCCGGCACGCGCCACACGAACACCACCAGCACGACGAGCGGCAACGCGCCACTCAACGCAAGCATGCCGCGCCACCCTACCGCACCGATTAGTGCGGCCGTCGCGAAACCCGCGGCTGTCGCGCCGAGCAGGAAGCCGCAGAACGTCGCGGCGAGCATTGCGGAACGTGCTTTGTCCGAACAGTATTCCGCCACGAGCGCCGACATCACCGGCATTGCGGCGCCGACGCCGATGCCGGTGACGAAGCGCCATAAAACAAGCTGTGAAACCGATGTCGCCACACTCGAAGCGAGCGTCGTCACGCTAAACCACGCAATGGCCGCGGCACCGACCCATTTCCGGCCGAACCGGTCGGCCAGCATGCCGCCGCCGACGGAACCCAGCAGAATTCCCGCCAGTCCGGTGCCGACCAGCGGAGCCAGCGCGACTCTCGGTAACGACCACTCGGCGGAAATAGCCGGTGCGATAAAGCCGACAATAGTCGTATCGAAGCCTTCGATCGCGGTGACCAGAAAACAGAGAATGAACACTGCCCACTGACATGCGCCGAACGGCACGGAATTGAAAACGTCGTGAATAGACTGTGTTGCTGCCTGATGAGGCCGATTCATATGAAACTCTCCGGGATGCCGCGGGAACGCCGGTGGCGGCCAGATCAGAAACGATGCCGGATCGCGACGCGTACCGCGATCTGGGTCTGCGTCGACGACGGGGCCGGCAAATACGTGATGGCGGCCTGTTTTGCCGCGCCGCCGGCTTTCATATACACGCCGGACATGTACACGTCCGTGCGCTTGGACAATAGATAGTCCGCGTTGAGATCGATGGCGCGGTAATTCGGCGCCGCACCGCTGGCGTCGAGCTTGCCGTGCGTGTAGTCGAACGCAGCGCCGAGCTGCACATCAGGCCGCACGAACCATCCAACGTTAGCCTCGTAATTGTCGAAGTTCACATCGGCACCGTCGAAGCCGTGAGCGAACTGCGTCGTCGTAAACTCGAAGCCGGTCGTAACCGTCCCGATCGCATACGACGCACCCGTGCCGATGACTCGCCAACTGCTCGCCGACGGTACATAGGCCGAGTAAATGATGTTCTTCGGCGCGAGACCGTCGAAACCCGCCTGCAGCGGATTCTTCATATACAGATACGCGGCTGCGACGTAAAGCGGCCCGCGCGTGTAACTCACGCCCGCCGACGAAGTGCTTTGCGCGGAAAACTGCCCCGGTTGGCCGCCGAAGCTATAGAGCCCGGCGAACGTGATGCCGTACAGCGACGGACTCGTGTACTTCACCGAGTTGTTGATACGGACGCTGCCGCTCGTATTGTCGACATCGCCCGCATGCGCGAAATAGATACCCCACTGCAGGCTCGCGTCGATTCGCGCCAGCATATCGACCACTGCGTCATACTGACGTCCCATCGTCAGCGAACCGTAACTGGACGAAAGACCCACATACGCCTGGCGGCCGAACAGCCGGCCGTTATTGCCAAGAGAACCAGTCGACGGATCGAAGCCGTTTTCCAGCACGAAGATCGCTTTGGTACCGCCGCCGAGATCTTCGGTGCCGCGCAAGCCCCAGCGCGAAGCAGATGCCACGCCGCTTTGCATCTGAAAGGCAGCGTGGCCGTTCTGGTTGTTCGAATAGGTGATGCCTTCATCCACGATGCCATACAACGTCACCGAGCTTTGCGCGGCACATACTACGGGGCCCGAAGCAACCGCAAAACCCAGTAACGCGAGAGGCACATACTTTTTTCTCATCTCTGTCTCCAAACGCCGATTGACACGCCCTGATTTTTTTCCTGCGGCGGGCATGGGGAGACTGTAGATGTCCGGATCGAGAAACAATAATGAAAAACTGGTGGGCTCACTTAACCAGATGGCAAAGTCGGCTCACACGCGTTGCTACTCCGCGGGCTCTGGCGCCGACGCGGCGGTCTCATCCACGAGCAGATCGACGAACGTGTCGCGCAGACGGTCGATCACGCGTTCGCTTCGCCACATCGCGATTAACGGCCCCACGCTCACCGGCAGGTCGACGGGCACGATCGCAAGACGTCGCGCGCGCGTCTCCTCTCTGGCCACGCAGTGCGGCATCAACATGATGCAATCGGTCGACTGCACGAGGCGCACGTTGACCGGCATGGCCAGCGAAGTCATCGGCGTCGCGGTGAGCGACAGGCGGGCTGCGGCGATCTCCATCTCGAGTTGCATTCTCACGATGTTCCGTTCGGGCGGCAGAATCCACGTGTAGGCCATCAGACTCGCCAGATCGGGCGACTCGATCTTCAGCACCGGATGCCCGGTGCGCACGACGGCGACGATGCCATCCGGTCCGAGGCCTCTGACGGTGTGGTGCTGCTGCTGACTCGCGTACGGATAGCGGCCCACGATCACGTCGAGACTCCCCGCCTCCAGTTTCGGCACGAGGTCTTCCATGTTGCCGTCTTCGATCACCAGCGACAGACCTCTCGACGCATCGCGCAAACGGATCAGTGCGCGCGTGATCGGCTCCCATTGCGCGATCAGCGAAAACACGCCGACACGCAGCGTGCCGGCTTCGCCTCGCCGCACCGCTTCGAGCGCGTCGTACATCCGGTCCATGTCGGTCAGTACGTTCCGGCCGTACTGAATCAGCGCTTCGCCGGCGGGTGTCGGTTTCGTGCCGAACGGCGTGCGGTCGAACAGACGCTCGCCGATCACTTCCTCGACTTCGGCAAGCGCTTTCGAAATAGCGGGTTGGGTAATGTTCAGCGATTGTGCCGCGCGCAGCAGATTGCCCATGTTGGCAATCGCCAGCGTCACCTGAATGTGTCGTATCTTCAGGCGCGAACGAAGCGGATTCATATCGATCACTCGCAGGAAGTCTTCGGGTGACGCCAGAATGACAAATTTCCTCGCGCTTTGCTATTCGCACTAATCCACAGGTCGCAATAGTTCCCGCGCGCAAGCAAACAGCGTCCGCTCTTCGCCGGGTCGCCCGATCAATTGCAACGCAGTGAGCGGGCCGCCCCGATCGTCTCGCGCAGCCGGGATCGTTAGCACCGGCAATCCGGTCAGCGAGAACGGCCGGGTAAATAGACCCGCGGCATCGGCGGCTGTGACCTCGTTGCCGCCAAGCGTCACATGAGGCTCATCGAGTCCGAGCCCGTTCACCGGCGCAACAGGTGCGATGAGAACGTCGATCCCGTCGGCACTGAAGGTTTGGCGCACCGCGCGCCCGATACGATTCTGCGCATGCTTCGCGAGTTCGTAATCGGCGGTGCGGATCCGGGCTCCCGCCGCCAGCCGGCGTGCGACAGCGTCGCTATAAAGGCCGGGCTGGTCACGCAATCTCGCCCGATGATTCGCCGCCGCTTCGAACGCCGTCAGCCGCGACGCGGTAGCCAAACTCTCTTCGACATGCAGCAATTCGACTTCCGCGCTGCCGGGCCATTGGGACTGGATCTGAACCAGAGCTGCGCGCACAGGTGCGCTGCTCAGATCGCGATAGTCGCCCGCCGCCCATCCCAGCCTCAGCGTGTCGCGGTCCACCGACGGCAAACCAGCGGGGTCCAGCGCGAACCACACCGATGCGAGCGTATCCAGCGAGTCGGCGAGAATGCCCGCATGATCGAGGCTTTGCGCAAGCGGCATACTGCCCGCCAACGGCAAACGGCCATAGCTCGGCTTCAGTGAAAAGATGCCGCAAAAAGCGGCCGGCACCCGTACCGAACCGTTCGTGTCGGAGCCCACCGCAAACGGCACGATGCCCGCCGCCACCGCGGCCGCCGAACCGCTCGACGAGCCGCCGCTGACCCGTTCCCGATAGATCGGATTGAGTACCCGGCCGTGGTGCGGACTGTTGCCGAAAAAGCCATACGCGTACTCGTCCATCTGCCCGATGCCGATCAGAATCGCGCCTGCGTCCGTCAACTCGCGCACGAGCTGGGCATCATCGGCGGCCACCGGCAAGCTGGCGTCTGCGGGTCCCCCCGCAAGGGTGCAAGCGCCCTTTACATCGAACAGACTCTTGACCACATACGGCAGCCCGGCAAGCGGCGGCACCGCGAACCCCGCCGCGATCCGGCGGTCCAGTTGCGCCGCCTGATCGAGCGCGCGGTCGCGCAATACATCGGACAAGCAGTTCCATTCATCGGCGCGGGCGCGATCGAGCGCCTGCTCGATTGCCTGCAGGATCGTTCCAGTCATCGCCATCCGATCTAATTGCCGTCCACCGATTGCGGCGCCAACTCGGGACGCCATTGAGCACGGCGCATCCTCGTAATGTCGACGCTTGCGTACAGTCCCGCGCGGCGAAAAGGCTCGTTCAACGAAAATGCTTCTGCTTCAGCGCGGCTTTTGACATTCAGAACGAGCGTGCTGCCGACTCGCGTGTCGCCCTCTTCGGCAAGCATCGCTCCACCGAGAACGATCACGCCCGCATGCTCGGCCAGATACGCGAGATGCGCGTCCTTATACGTCGCGCGAATCTGCGCCGACACGACCGGATCGTCCCGGCAATAAAGAATGTAGAGCATCGCTTATCTCCAGTCGTCGCCTTCCCATTGCGGCGTTTTCGTCGGATCGGGCAGCACCGTGGCGCATTGCTTGCAGGTCCGCAGATGCTCGTCGTCGTTGAATTCCTGAACGTAGCGCCTGAGATTCGTTTCGATGTCCTCGCACCAGAAATACACGCTATGCAGCATGTTTCCGCAGTTTTCGCAAAACCACGCAATGCCGTCTTCTTCGCCTTCCGCACGCGGCCGCTCGATCACCACCCCCACGCTGCCCGGCGGACGACGCGGCGAGTGAAACACGTTCTTGGGCAAATGGAAAATCTCGCCTTCATTGATGCGATGCCGGATGACCTTACCGTCCTCGACGGTGTCGACGAAGATATGCCCGCTCAGTTGATAGAAGATTTCGTCCCACGGATCGATATGAAAATCGTTGCGCGCGTTCGGACCTTTGATGACCTGAAAGATGAAGTCGGTTTTCTTGAAGACCTCGCGATTGCCAATGGCGCCGAGCGAAGTCGGCAGATTCTCCTCCGTCCACGCTTCCAGATTAAATGCCTCAGGTATCTTCATGTTCTGCTCCTGCATGATGATTTGAATCGATGTGCCGGCGCTATGCCGACAGTGCGCCTGTATACGCCCGGGTAAGGAGCGCGCGAACGTCGCAGGTATTGACGGGTCGCGGGTTCGCCACAGGCGTTTCCAGAACCTTTTGCGCCACTTCCGGTATCTGTTCGATCGTCAGACCCAATTCCCGAAGCGACCTGGGTGCACCGTGCAGCGCGGAAAATCCGGCAAGGCCTCCGGCGAAAGTCTGTTCGGGGAACAGGTCGGCGAGCGGTGCCAAAGCCGCCGCATGATCGAAGTTCCATTCGACCGAATACGGCAAAAGCACGGTATGAGTCTGCGCATGCGGAAGGCCGAAGGCGCCGCCGAGGACGTGGCAGATGCGGTGATGCAATCCCATCCCCACCTGCGATAACACTTCGCCGCAAAGCCAGGAGCCGGTCAGGCAAAGCTGCGCCGCATGATCGGAGGATTGCTGCGATGCCGCCCACTCCCGCAGCCCGCCGATCATCTTTCGAATTCCTGTTTCAGCCAGAGCATGTGTGAGCGGATTAGCCTGCGGCGCATAGAGCGCTTCGATTGCGTGAGCCACCGCATTGATGCCGCTGCATACCGCGACATCGAGTGGCAGGCTCCGAAGTAGCGAGTGATCGTAGATGACCGTTTTCGGCAGCACCGCGGGATTTCTCACGGTCTGCTTTGCGCCGTTCGCCGTCAGGCCGAAATTCCACGTGACTTCGGAACCGGAAAAATTGGTTGGTACTGCAATAATCGGAAGACCCAGACGATCGCTAACCGCTTTCGCGGTATCGAGCGAAGAACCGCCGCCGAACGCAAGGAGTCCATCGGCGTCGCAATTTCGCGCTGCATCGGTCGCATTGATCACACTGGCTTCGGGTACGTGCGAGACGATGCCGGTGAAACGGTCCGCGATCAGACGCTGCACGGCGTCGCCCGCGACGGCATCGAAACGGCGTGCCAGCTCTTCAGAACTCAGCAGCAGAAACCGCCGAATACCCACCGAAGTAAGCTCGTCCGCCAGCACTTCGGCAAACGGTGAGCACCAAACGATGCGATGCTCGAACAGATCGATTGCGAAATTGGCAGCGCTCGCGCTATCGGCCATACGACCACCCCCATCGCTCGAGCGAGGCAATCGCGAACAGCCCGGCGCGATAGAACGGTTCGTCGCCAAGCCATGCATCCACTTGCGGCTTCGAACCGGCTTCGAGAATCAGGCAGGTGCCGATAACCCGATCTTCGGCGTCATATAGCGGGCCTCCATGAACCATCGTCACCGGCGCGGGCCGGCGAACGTACTCGCGATGCGCGTCGATCAGCACGTCGCGCATTCGCTGCGACTCGGCGTGATCGATGCCGCGAAATACGAAGAAAAACTTATCCAATTGAAACTCCGCTGATGTCGCTCGCGGCGCGATCGGGTGGACCCCGGTCGCTCGGCCAGAGGTGACTATCGACGCCAGTATCGTGACGGGACCCGCCGAAGTCGAATGAATTTGTCCTCCGCCGGCTTGCCACTTCGGTTAAGTCTTCCGATACGAATGGCGCGAGAGTCGCCCGTGTCACAGGGGGTACGCACACGCCTTGGGCGTGTTACCCCGCTGCTGGACATGCTTGAGATTTTGTCACCGACGCTCTGGAGAGCCAGTGCGAAGCCATTGCCGCCGTTATTCGTATCGGTCAGTTATCAGACCATCTTGTTCGGGCGTTACTCGAAGCAACGCCAGGGCAACGACGCTTTTGGGCGGTACGCCAGATTTGGCGAAGGGCGGGTAGTGGGGGAAACGGGATTTCAAACTAATCGAATTTGCCGGCCAGCAGCGCGCCAAATTGCTTGGGGCGCTCCTCGATATTCAGCATTCGCAGGCAGTGCCATACCGCTGCCTGATTGCTTGCGACGACAGGTACGCCGAGCAGGCTCTCAATCTGCCCGATCACGCCGCTTATCTGGATACCGGCGCAGCTAACCAGCAGGCCATCAATCTGCCACCCCAGCATCGACTTTGCCGTCTCGACCCACTGCGCGGGTGAAATACGGCCTTGATCGACGGGGTTACCGCAAGGCGTACCCGCACATACGACCACGTCGTACCCTTGGCTGCTCAGGAATTCGACTTCATGATCGACCACTTCCTGCGGGTACGGTGTCATCAAACCGATGTACCTGAATTTCGCCGCCTTCATGCCGGCCATGACGGCTTCAATCGTCGTGGTCGATTTCACGCCGGTTGCCTGCTCGACGCGCGCGTTGATCACTTCGGGGCCGACCACGATGCCCGCCGCGGTGCAGTTCAGCAGCATCAAATCGACTTCGGCATCGGCGCAGAGACTGGCGTGCTTCTCGATATCGTTCACGAGTGCCGCATCGTCTTCAAGACCCGTTTTACGGAATGGCAGACGCGTCGTCACGAATTGCACGCCTTCCGGCGCCATGATTTGAGTCTCGAAATCGCACTGCCCACCGGACGGATATAACTGTCCGATTTTTGCTCGCCAACCGAATCCCTGCGACATCGTGAATACCTCGTTCAGAGTGCGCTCAATAGCGCCTGTAATTGCGCCTGCAACTGCTCCGCAGTAGTCGACTCGTAGACTGCAAGCGCAACCATCATTGCGATGCGCAGTTTCTGCGGCGCAAGATCATTGCCCGAAAGGATGCCATCGGCTTTCAGAAAGCGCTGCACCGGCACACAGCCGCGCGCGGCACGACTCGATTGCACCACGACTACACCCTGCTCGACGGCCCGCCGATAGGCTGCAATCTCGCCGGATGCGGGGCGCCCCGGCACCAGCCCGGCACTGATAATACAGCGCGAACCCGCTTGCACCAACGCGTCAATAACGGTGCCGTCCGCGCCCGCATATGACAACACGATATCGACACGCGGCAACGTGATCGATTCGTCGTCGAGCAGCTTGTGTGCAAACGAATTGATCTGCGCGGCCTTGCGCCGCCACGTCACCGAACCGTCGGGCTCGACGCGCGCCAGCGGACCGAATGGCGGCGCTTCGAATGCATTCAGTTCGAAGCTCGCGGCTTTCGTTACATCGCGTGCATCGAAGAGCCAGCCATCCATCGCAACCAGCACGCCGGCATTGCGTGAGCCCGGTGTGCTCGCCGCGCTAATGGCGGCACGCAGATTGGCAGGTACGTCGCTCCCCGCTGTATTCGCGGGTCTCTGCGCACCCGTGATAATCACCGGCTGTTCGATATCCAGCACGATTTGCAGGAACCACGCGGTTTCCTCCATCGTCGCGGTGCCGTGCGTGACGACAAATCCGGTGATCGACGGATCGGCCTTTGCAGACCTGTCGATCAGACGCGCGAGTTCGAGCCAGTCGGTCGGCTGAATCGCGACGCTACCGAGGCTGCGAAAGTCGATCGGCACGATTTCAACGCCGGGTGCCAATTCACCGAGCGTTTCCAGCAAATGCCCGATTGGATGCACAATGCCGCTGTCGGCGTATTCGACCCAGTCGAACGGGTCTCGCGCATGCATGGCGAAGGTGCCGCCGGTGCCGATCACCGCGACACGCGGTTTGCGTTGAATGCTCATGCTTATCCGTAGAGTTTGATGAAGATCTGACCGTCCTCGACACGCACCTGATGAGCACGCGTATCCCGAACGATGGGCGCCGTGCAGGCCTTGCCGTCGCGCACATCGACCAGCCCGCCATGTAGCGGACATTCGATCTCGTGACCTTCCAGATACCCTTCGCTCAGCAGCGCGTAGCCATGGGTACAGATATCGTCGATTGCGAAAATATCGTTGTCCACGCGGAACACACCGACCTTGACGCCCTCGAGTACGAGGCCCTTACAGTCGTTGTCACCGAACAATTCCTCGGGCGACCCGACCGCGTACCAGCCATCCACCGGCGGCGCAGTGCGTGTTTCGTCAGCCGGGATGATAGGAATAACGCTCACGGTAAATCCTTTATTCGTATGGTTTCATTGCGCCAATGAGGTCGCGAAGATGCTCGATGCCGCGACGTTCACAGAACGCATGGAGTTGATCGATGATGGTCGGCATGATGCCGGGCGAGCGAAAATTCGCGGTACCTACCTGCACCGCGGTACAGCCTGCCAGCATGAATTCGACGACGTCCTCCGCCGAGCCGATGCCACCGCAACCAATCACCGGAATGGATACCGCCTTCGCACATTGGTAGGCCATTCTCAGCATGATGGGTTTCGTCGCCGCGCCCGTGATTCCGCCCATTACGTTGGCGACGCGCGGCATGCACGTTTCAACGTCGATCGCCATCGCGAGAATTGCGTTACCCACGATAAGCGCATCCGCGCCGGCTTCCTGCGCCGCCTTCGCCACGTCGATAAGGTTGCCCGCGTTCGGGGTCATCTTGGCCCACACGGGCACGCCGGCTGCCTTCATGGCCCGCACAACCAGATACGTCGCCTCGGGGTCCATGCCGAACGCCTTGCCGTCTTTCTTCAGATTCGGACACGACACATTGGCTTCGAGCGCTGCAATTCCGGATCCGGCCAGTTTGGTTGCGAGCGCGCCGAATTCTTCGACCGTGTCGGCCGAAATGCTGCCAATAAGCGGTGGCGTGAAGCGCCGATAAAACGGCACCGTGGTATTCAGGTAGTAATCGACGCCCTTGCTCGGAATACCGATCGAAAATAGCGTGGCGTCACGAAATTCGGCGACGCGCGGCGGCGGCACACCTTCACGGACATCATGTGTGATGGTCTTGGTGACGATCGCGCCAAGACGGTTCAGGTCGAATACCCGGGCATGACCCTCCGCGAATGTGCCGGACCCAGGCATCACCGGATTGTCCAGTTGCACGCTGCCAATCTCGACGCTTAAATCCGACATCACGCTACTTCCCGGAGATTGAAGACAGGACCATCCCAGCACACCCGCTTATAGGTGAAGTCGTCGCAGCTGGTGCGCATCGGTAGCACGCACGCGTAGCATGAGCCAACGCCGCAGCCCATTCTCTGTTCCACCGCGACTTCACCGGCTATTCCCCATTCGCTGGCAAGCCGATGCATCAGTGCGGTAATCCGCTTCGATCCGCATGTGGCGATGTAATCGAAAGGACGCGCCGCGTGCAGCCAACGCAGTTGTTCTTCGAGTTGTTTGATATCGCTGGTACCGTCTTCGTCGGAAACCACTTCGACATGGCCGCATGATTCGCGCAACCGCGCTTCGGACATCACGAGCGCACGTGTCCGCGCACTCAATACTGCTGTCACTTCCGCACCGCACGCTGCGGAATGAGCGGCGAGTGGACAGAGCGTCGCCAGGCCAACACCGCGTGCAATCAACAATACGTGCTTCGTTGCGGCCGGTGGGGCAAAGCCTTTTCCTAAAGGCCCGAGCGCGTTGAGAATGTCTTTCGGCCGCAACGCAGCGAGTGCCTGCGTACCGGCACCGTGAACTTTGTAGAGGAATTCAAGCTGGTCAGGCGCCGCACGATAAACGCTCATTGGGCGCCGCAGAAATGCATCGCCGCATTGCAGATGGAAGAACTGCCCCGGCAAAGCGAGTGCCGCACGATGCGGTGGCAACAGAATCAGATGACGATATTCCGCGTTGACCGGCTCGTTGCTGATCACCTCGCACAGATGCTCGACAATCTCTGGTTCAACGTTGTCATGTGCTGTCATGATGCGGATCGCTGGCGAATTGCATCGAGTCCGGCAAGTGCGCTGGAGACAGGCAACGTCGTGTCGGCAAGTTCCATCATCTGCAGATCGCTGAAGCGCATATAGCTGATCAACCAACGACCCTCTTCGAACCGGTATCTTTCGTGCGTGACCGCGCCAAGCCACACTGCACGCGCAGTGTCCGAGCGAATGGCCACTTGCATAAGACGCCAGTACGCCTCGGCTTCGTTACCGTTCGCGCTGACGCGAATCGATTCGCTGGTGTAGTAATGCATCGCGAAGCGCCACGGCGAGCGCCTGAACCATGCGTGCAGCGCTTCGCGGCCGGTCAGATCGTCGCCGAAATCATTACCGCCGGCCCATACCGCATCGTGCGTAAAACATGCGGCCTGCTCGCCTGCAATGCGATCCATCTGATCGCTCGGGATACGCTCGTAGTCGGACGTATATTTCGCGTCGGCCAGCGCGCTGTAATGGGCTTTCAACGCGCGGATCGCTTCGATGGCTTCGAGTCGAAGCACGCGTGTTTCCAGACTGCTGCCCGACTCCGCCGGCATCGGCTCGAATGAACGTACGATGGTCATACAAAGCTCTTCAAAGCAATAGCGGGGTCGGCCAGTTTCATGCGGTCAACCGGCTTGCGGCTTTCGACCAGCCCTTCCAGGAAACGACGCTCCCGGCCCTGGTTGATCAAAACGCCCCCCTGCACGATGCCATCACGCACGAGCAGGATCGATGCCGGGCCTTCGTCAGGCAACCCGCGCACGACTTCATCGGCACCATCGCGCAGACTACCGACGACCTGGATGTTGTAGCCGAGAAGATCGGTCCACATCCATGGCGTTTCCTTGTAGACCTCGGTTGCACCGAGCAGATTCCGCGCTACGGTCTTCGCCTGTTTTTCAGCATTGCGCCATGTTTCGAGACGTACCCCGCCGCTATCCTTTTCCGAAGAATGGATCACGTGCGCAACATCACCGGCCGCGAAAAGCCATGGCATGCTATCGACGCGGCAACACTCGTCGACCTTCACACCGGTCGCACCGCCAATGCCGGTGCCGTCCAGGAACGCCGGATTGCAATCCACGCCTATCGCGATCAGCACGGTATCCGCGGCCACTTCAAACGATTGGCCGCCGTTACGCTGACAACGCACGACCAGACCATCTACGCCGCGCTCGATTCCGCTGACGCTCACATTGGTCTCGATTCGCGCGCCACGATCCTCGTACTTGTTCGCGAGCCATTTGCCCAGCGATGGCGTCATGCCCCGCGAAAGAATACGCGGACCGCCCTCGATCACCGTCACCGATGCATTCATCGACAGCGCCGACGACGCGACTTCCATTCCGATCACACCGGCGCCAATGATCGCGATGCCGCGGCTTTTCGACAGTGCTTCGCGAATCATCACGCTGTCGTTAATCGAGCGCAGTACATGCACGCCCGCGAGATCCGCACCGGGGATTTCACCGTTACGCGGTACTCCGCCCGTTGCGATCACCATCTGATCGAACTGAACTTCACGACCACTCTGCAGATGCAGCACGCGCTTTTCGACATCGAGCCGCACAACCGCGTCGTTGACGAATTCGATGTTCGATGCAGCGAGCGCATCTTCCGTCCAGAAACTCGCTGGCTCCAACGTCACGGACGGCACAGTCGCTTCCGTCAGCCATGCTTTCGAAAGCGGCGGACGCTCATAAGGCGCGTGCGCTTCGTTGCCGATCAGCGTGATCTTGCCTCGGTGGCCAAGCGAACGCAGATTCTGTACGATGCGTCCGCCCGCATGACCCGCGCCGACAACGGCAATGTGGGAATGGAGCACGTCGGTCATTACCGATCCCTTTGCGGCAACGTGCTTACGTGATACAGCTTGCCCGTATCCGACACGCAAATGATCTGACGCGGCTCGCCGGGTGGAATCAGAATGACTTCACCCGTCTGCAACCGATACGACTCCCCCGCGGCATTGATGTCGAACATGCCTTCCACGATAGCGACGATCTGCTCGCCGCCCGTTTCCGCTTCTCGCACATCGCCTTTGACGAGGTTATCGAAACCCATCGACAGCAAATTGCCTTGAGTACTGTCGCCTTGCACATGCGTGCAGCCGATTCTGTTTTCCATCACGCAGCACCCCGGTTCGCGAGCGGATAGTAAGGCGTATCGTCCTCGGCGGTGTATTCGGCGCGCGGCGGCGACACGACATTCAGACGCATGCTGACGCCTTCCTCGCCATACGAATTGACGCCGTAATGACTGAGACCGCCTGGAATCAGCATTGCGTCGCCCTGCGGCAACCGGCGCTCAACCTCGCTGCCGTCCGGATGAACCTCGAAGATCGAACACGAACCTTTGACCTGAAACGAGGCCTCCTCGCCGTGATCATGTGCCTTGGCCGGAAGCGCCGTGCCCTTTTCCTGCACGAACTTCACGACCGCGACGCTCATCGTCTTGCCGATGATCGTCTTCATGTACAGACCGTTTTCGACAACGGCCTTCAGGTTGTCATCGATAGCGAACACGCGACATTTAGGCATATCTATCTCCCCTCTGGTTACGGACGCGGCGAGAGCACGAAATCTTCGTCGGCGGCAAATCGGCGCGACTCATAGCCGTCGATCACATTCGGCTGCTTGTAGAACTCGACCGCCGGAGCGATTTCCGCGAGCGACAGCAGCAGCTTCATCATCGTGAGCGCTTGCGGATCCTGCTCGAGGGTGTCCAACTGGAACTGGTTCACCCATGCGATGATTTCGTCAACACGCGGCATGATCGCGTCGCGGAATGCCTGAATGGCTTCCATACCGACTGTATGGCGTTGCGTGTTGCGTTCGGTTTCGGTGGTCAGTGCCCACATCGCGACAAAGGGGGCGAGTTCGGCAAACTGTTCGGGCAACGGCGTTGCGATATTCGTCATTTCTGGATTCCGTGAAGATTAGTTGCCCACTGCGTGCTTCGCAGCAGCATCCCGCGCTTCGCCCTGCGCAATCATGTTTTCGACCACGTGGTACGCGTGACGCACCATCAGTTCGTTGTCTTGCAGGATCATGTGCGTCTTGACGCCGGTTTGCGCCGCACGTTGCGTGCGCTCCAGCGTGCTGAAATCTTCGAGCAGCACGTCACGCAGCGCGACCTTCATGTATTCGAGGAAGAAGCGGCCGCCAGGTGTCGTCATTTCCGGGTAGAACACGCGTGCATCGACCAGCGTCCTGTTGTGCGACACCGGCCGGAACGTGTAGGCCTGGAAATAGTTCGGACGTAACGACACGTAGAAATCCGGAAAGATGACGTTCATGTCGAACAGCCAGTTCGGGCTCTTCGTCCAGTTCACGCCTTCCGGCAGTGCGTCGAGCGGGAATTGCTCCTTGGCGCTGCCCATGCCGGCGCGCAGCGCGGCGGCGGCAATCGGGCGCGCGCTAGCGGCATCCGACAATGCATTCGACGCTGCCGCGCCGCCTTCGGTGACAGCCTTCGGATTGCCGTAGACCGACTTCTGGTTGCCCGCAATCGACAGACGGCGATGCAGTTCGCCGCAGATCACATCGAGCGGCGGCATACCTTCTTCATCGCCCGACTTGTCGATCGCGTCGGCAATCGAATTACCGTGAACATAAGCGACGTGGTAGGCCTCCTGGAATGCATCCAGTGCCAGCTTCCAGTTGCAGTTCACAACCGAGGTCCAGCGGAAACCGTTCGTCAGCTTGTCCCACGGGTAGCCTTCGATGCTGCCGAAAACCGGCTTCATGAAGTCTTCCAGCGACTGCTCCGGATTCGGGTTCATGTTGACGAAGATAAAGCCCTGCCACACTTCGCACGCCACCCGGCTCAGGCCGAATTTCTCGCATTCCAGATTGAAGAAACGCTTTTCTTCCGGAACACCGGTCAGGTTTCCGTCGAGGTCGTACGCCCAGCCATGGAACTTGCAGAAGAACTTGCGCGTATTGCCTTTCTTGTCATAGACGATTTCATTCAGACGGTGCGCGCAGACGTTGTGCATCGCGCGGATTTCGCCCTGACGGTTGCGCACGACGATGATTTGCGTATCGCACACTTCGAGATCGGCGACGAAGTAATCGCCGGTCTTCGGAATCTGATCGACGCGGCCGACGTGCAGCCACGTCTTTTTGAAAATGTGCTTCTTCTCGCGTTCGAAGTATTCGGGCGAAATGTACGGCTCGACCGGAATCAGGCCCGAACCCAGTTCCGGATACTTCGCGGTCACCGTACCTTCCGGCGCGGGGATGGTGTCCATAGTGTCTTGCATAACTTTGACCTCGATAGCGGCGTCTTCCAATAATGAATAGCATTCTGTTTTTAGACGCAGCTTCTGTCAAGCGCAAAAACAAAGCCCCGAAGACCGCGCAGGGCCTTCGGGGCTAGGTGGGACGGACAGCGGAGCAGCAGGGTTAGGTGTTTTCACCTAACAGCAGGTCGATCATCAGATCGGCCAGCGCATCGCCGTCACGTATATCGCCGATGCGTTGATTGATGACGAATCCGTCGAACGCCATCCATATGATGTGCGACAGCAGTTTGCTTTCCGCGATATGCCTGCGCTCCGGCGGCAGCGAGTCAATGATCATTTGCGTCAGCAACGTTTCCGCCTGACTCAGCAGATTGTTCGGTTTGGACGCTCCCTCGGGCGCGCCGGCAAGTGCCTCGATCATCGCGTTCGCAAACGAATGATCCGCCTGGGGTATGTCGCGCCAGATACCGAGGAAGATACGCCGCAAGCGCGTTTCCGGCGTTCTGAACTTCTGCACCTGTTCCGCGAGCGTGTGGATCTGACGGAGCAGCCAGGGCGTATTGATTTCGTAGAGAACCGTCAGCTTCGAATCGAAATAGATATACAGATTCGACACTGTCGTACCGGCTACGCGGGCAATTTCCGCCATCGTTGTTGCTGAATAGCCCTTTCTGCAAAAAAGATCGAAAGCGGCCGCAAGGATCGCGTCACGTACCTCTGTTTTCTTGACCTGTGCCATTGGTTACCTTGCCATGCGAAGTGAGCTTATGAGCGGAGACCAATCCGCCTTGTTGTGATGAAATTTTCGCCCCAATAACGAGCAATACTCTTATTTTCCCCGGATTATAAGGCAACAGCCCGTACATCGATCGACGACGTACGGGCTGCCTGTTGCCTGCTACCTGTCTGCTGATCCAGATCAAATGATCAGCCTGGCGATATGGCCTGCAAGATGTATGGTACTGCCTGCCAGCCGCCGTCGAGAATCAGACGAGCTGCCGATGCCGCGTCGATCTGGCCGCCGCGCGGATACACAACCGTACCGTCATCCGGATTGATGCGGTCGAACACCGGCTGCACGTTGTCGACGAATTTCTGTGTCAGCCGATTGATGTCCGAACCCGGCATCACGACGTTTTGCACATACCGCGCGCCTCGGGTGAACAGTTCGACGCTGCCGTCAAAACCGCGCCCAAGCGCCGGATCAGTCACGTGGAAAATGCGCTGCGCCATTGCACTCAGATCCGCGCGCGAACGCTGATCCGCGTCGAGTGCCTTGAGGCCGACCTGACGGTCAACGGCTGCGACCGCGAGTTGATACGGCAGACTCGCAATAGCCTCGAGTTCGGTTTCAAAACGCAGACGCGATTCACGCGGCTCGGCAACGATGGCCGCGGCCCATGGCGCGATATAACAGTCGATCCGTTCGATGTCGTCCGCGGTCAGTCCATGCCGCTTCATCAAATCCAGCACCGCGTCGATGTACGGATGGGTGACGTGAGCGCACGGGTAGTACTTGAATTCCGAAGCGGCGCCCGGCCACAGTGTTCCGAGGCTTTCCGTGAGATTCGACAGGTCGATGGATTCACCGTGCAGCAACGCACCGTAAAGGCCCTTGGGTCCTTCGATCGCGAAAGCGGGCCCCTGGAATCCACGCTTTGCCATCGACGCCGCCACGATGCCGCCGTGCGCCGCCCATCCCGCGTGCAGCCATTTCGACCATCCGCCATCGACTGTGAACGCCATCAGACCGCCGGACATACTCGCGGCAAGACCGAGTGACGAACTGATCTGCCCGGCGGATAACCGCATCAGACGTCCGGCTGTCACTGCCGCCGCGAGCGGCCCGACGATGCCTGTTGCGTGCAGATTGTGTTCGTGGAATTTGCGCCCGGCAGCGCCACCTATACGCGCCGCGATCTCGTAACCGGCAACGACTGCCGCGCCGAAATCTTCCGGCGTTGCATCGAGCGCTTCGGCCATGGCCAGTGCTACCGGCATCACGACGCTGCCGGTGTGCACGACCGAATCGACGAATGTATCGTCGAAATCGCGGCAATGACTCGATACGCCGTGCACCAGCGCGGCAATGCTGGGTGGCACAACTGTCCGTGAACCGATCACCGTGCTGCCCGGCCCGCTACCGCCGATACCACCGATACTCGCGCCATAGTCGCGCGCAAAAGCCTCCGCGGCGCGTACCGCTTGCGTGTTCGCACCGACGACGATAAGACCCGTCGTATCAAGTACCCGCAAACGTACCTGCTCGCGAACGTCCGCTGGAATGTTCTTCCATTCGAGCGTCGCGGCAAATTGCGCAAGCCGGTTCGAAATGGATTCGTTCACCATGCCTCCCGCAGCAGCGCTTCGACATCCTGTTCGCCCAGCGGGCCCGGCAGATTCGCCATCATGTAGTCGCCCATTGTGTGATGGGCGATATCGGCGATTTCCTCTTCGGTCACACCGACGTCACGCAAACGTTGCGGCAACGGCAGTCTGGCAAGCAGCGCGCCGATTGCGTTCGCCGCAGTATTTGCGGCGTCCGTCACCGAATCCGTCTGCTCGCAGCCGAGCGCGTCGAGCACGTAGCGGTGCGCGTCACCGCCTGCCATCGGCAGCAACTTGCGGAGTGCCGGGGCGAGCATGATGCCGTGCGAAATGCCGTGCTGCAGGCCATAACGACCGCCGACCACATGGCCGATTGCGTGCACAACCGACACCATCGAATTGATCGCGGCCGTACCGGACATTACGCAGGCAAACTGGCAGTCGGCGCGCGCATCCAGATCGTCGGGATGTTCGACGGCGACCGGCAGCGATTTGCGCATCAAACGGGCTGCGTGCAAAGCCAGACCCGTCGCGATCGGATTGCGGTCCTTCGAATACAACGATTCGATTGCACGTGCAACGGCGGTCATGCCACTCGCCGCGGTCAGCTTCGCGCCTGCGAATACGGCCATTTCGGGATCGAGAATCGTTGCGTCCGGAACCAGTGCCGAATCCCAGAACAATAGCTTGCGATTAGCGGCCACGTCGCGAATACCCGCGGTAGGCATCACATCGCTTGCGGAACCCGCGGTGGTCGGAACCGCGATATGACGAAGCGTGGCCGCGCCGAGCGACGCGCGCTGCATGCCCTTGTCCGCGTATTTGATTGCATAGGGATCGTAGTCGCCGCCGGTGGCGAGTGCGAGCACGACACCCTTTGCCGCATCGATCGCACTGCCGCCGCCGACCGACACAACCACGTCCGCCTGAAGCTTCTGGATTTCCGCGGCGGCAACGAGAACATCTTCGAGCGGGGTATGCGCGCGAACGCCCGTGAACACTCCGGCGTATCTGTCACCCAGCGCGTTCTTGACCATCGTGAGCATCGGGCCGCTCGCCACGCTGTTGCCGCACATCACGACCGCGCGCTTCGCGCCGATGCGATCCATCACGTCGCGAATCCGACTCAGGCTCGCACGACCGAATTCCACGTGCTTGGGCCAATCCCCGATGTTCCCGTTGTACATATGAAAGTTTCCTCGAACCTGGTTAGAAGCATGCAAAACCGAATATCACTATAGCACCCACAAATTCATCGACGCAACGAAGCAGCGGGTCGATTGACCACTCACGCCCCCATAACCCCTTATATTTAAGCCACTTTCAAACAAAACGCGCCGCCGTCCGAGCACGACGCAGGGCGCCAATTTTCCGCGCAGTATTGGAGAAAACCCTGATTTCGCATATTAAAAAGGAATGTGATTCTGTTATTCGTGCGCAACGCAATCGCCACGAAAGTCGAACCACTACACACAACGATCACCTTCGATACCTGGGTAGCTCCTCGCCCGCTAAAAATATGGCCCTCCCATCCAACAAGAGTTCTCTCACTCATATTCCCGACCGGCTAGCCAATCTGGTCCTGCTGCTGTGCTGGTCGGCGATTCTTTCCGAAGGCTACGACGTCGGCGTGATGGGAACGATCATCCCGGTGTTGTCGGTCGATCCGGTCTGGCATCTCAATCCGATTCAGATCGGCGCGATGAGTAGCGCGGCGCTGGTAGGCACGGTCATCGGCGCGGCCATCATCAGCCTGATGTCGGACGTGGTAGGCCGTAAGCGTCCACTGATCGGTTGCGTGGCGCTCTTCTCACTGTCCATGCTGGCTGCCGCCTGGGCACCGTCACCGGAACTGTTCTCGATCGCGCGCTTCATCGGCGGCGTCGGTCTCGGCGGGCTGATTCCGGTTGCCGCGGCTTTGACGGTCGAATATTCGCCGCTCGAAAAGCGCAACCTGAACTTCGCGCTGATGTACTCGGGCTATCCACTCGGTGCGCTGCTTTCCGCGTTCGCCGGCATCCTGCTGATGAAAGACGGCAACTGGCGCCCGGTCGTCGCGATCGGCGGCATTCCGCTGCTTTTTACGCCACTGATGATTGCCATGCTGCCGGAGTCGCTCGACTTCCTGCTCGCGCGCAATCTGAAAGACAAAGCCTCCGCATTGCTCAAAAGACACGGCCTGAGTTGGGAATCGGTCGACCACAGTGCGAAGGCTAGCGATGCTCCGCGTCAGAGCATGATTTCCGGCCTGATTGAAATCTTCTCGAGCAAGATGATTGCCGCGACGATTCTGCATGGCATCGCGCAGTTCACCGCGATGATCGTGATTTACGGGCTCGGTTCGTGGCTTCCGCAATTGATGCGCCGAAGCGGCTACGACCTCGGTTCGTCGCTGACATTCATGATCGTTTTCGATCTGTCATCGGCAATCGGCGGCGTGCTGATCGGCCGTATCGCGGACCATTTCGGCACACGTCGCACGATCTCGCTGTCATTCATCGTCGGCGCATTCGGCATCGCCGCACTGCCCTTCTCACACGTCACGCTGATCAACTACTTCTTCGTCGCGCTCGCAGGCTTCGGCAGCATCGGCGTCGCGCTCGTGATGCTTGGCTATATCTCCGGCTGGTACGGCCCGCGCGCACGGGGTGCGGCAAGCGGCTACGCGGTGCTGGTCGGCCGCGCTGGTGCGATGTTCGGCCCGATGCTGGGCGGTGTGCTCGCTTCGATGAGCCTGCCCCCGTTGTGGAACTTCGTGGCGTTCGGCTGCGTTGCCTCGGTTACCGCGCTGGTCGTGGGCGTCACGCCGCGCTCCCAGGCCGCCGCGTAGCCCTCTTCTGATTTACAGCAAGACAGCCGCGCGCATTCTCGCAACCCGCGCAGTTCCTTTCATTTTTTCACGGGGTTCAATATCTTGACCAAAATAACAAAAGTTAGCGCCACGCTCATCGCGGCGGCGACAGCAGGACTCGCGTCAGGCGCGGCACAGGCGCAAAGCAGCGTCACGTTGTATGGCAGTGTCGATTTCGGCGTCAATTACACGAGCAACATCGGCGGCGGTCATGTCGTGCAGGCGGTCTCGGGCAATAGCGAACCCGACAAGTGGGGCTTGCGCGGCGTGGAAGATCTGGGCGGCGGCCTGAAAGCCATCTTCCAGTTGGAAAACGGCTTCACGGTAACCAACGGCCAGGGCACGAATCCAGGCTCGATGTTCAACCGCAAGGCATTGATCTCGCTGTCCTCGAACGACTACGGCACGGTCACGATGGGTCACGGCCCGTCGATCGCCAGCACGTGGGTCAATCCACTGACCTCGTCGGTTCTCGCTGACATTTACGAAAACTACCACCCCGGCAATATCGACGAGTTAACCACGAGCAGCAAGGCACTCAACGACAACATGGTGCGCTACACCACTCCGTCGTGGCGCGGACTTCAGGCCGCGGCGGAAATCAGTCTCGGCAATACGACCAATTTCGGCTACGGTCGCAGCACCGGTTACGGCGTCAATTACAACTCCGGTCCGATCCGCGCCGCCGTCACTTACGAAATCGAGGCAAACCGCGCGACGAGTATCGGCAACAGCATCGGCATCAGTTCGTTTCAGGGCGTAGACGGCTCGACGACCTATGTCGCCGACAAGCTTTCCAACCTCGCCGCGGCTTTCGTCTACGACCTGGGACGCTTCTCGCTGCACGCGCTATACACGAACGTACGTCTCGAACATGGCCCGGATGCCGATACATTCCAAACCTACGAGGCGGGGACCAGTTTCCGTCCGAACCCGTTCAATCAGATGGACGTGACCGCGTACACGTCGACACTCGATAGTTACCGCTGGACGCAAGTCAGCGCGGTGGAACAACACTTCCTGTCGAAATCGACATCGATCTACGCCGCCGTGGCTTACCAGCATGCGACGGGCGGCGCGAAGGCCGTGATCTATTCGAATGGCCCGTCGTCGGGTGCAAACCAGTTTGCGCTATACACCGGCGTCCATCATTCGTTTTGACCCGTCTGATTTCCGTTTCATTTCAATTCGTCGGTCAGGTTGCGGGCCCGTTGCTCGCTGCCGCTGTGTCGAATTACATCGGTTTGCGCGCGGTGTTTCTGATGACGGGTCTGTTACTTCTCATTGGTTGCGTGTACACGTGGCTTGTATTCGTTCAGCGCCCTACACCGCAGAACGCGTGAGTCTTTCCGCTGGTCCCGGTTAGCCCGACCACAGGCTAACCGGAATGTCCTGGCAAGCGCCGTTGCTTAGCGCGGTTGGCGCGACGCCAGCAAATCCAGCACCGCCTTCGCGGTCGCGGCTGCCGACTGCGGGTTCTGTCCGGTCACGAGGTTACCGTCGATCACGACATGCGAACTCCACGGCGCACCCGCATCGAACGATGCGCCGGCATCGCGCAACCGATCTTCGAGCAACCACGGCGCGTTTGCCGCGAGGCCGACCTGTGTTTCTTCAACGTTCGTAAACGCGGTCATCCGGCGCCCCTTGAATGCCCAGCTAGTCGCATCGCCGGCTGAAAGAAAGCTGGCCTGCCCATGGCAAACGGCTGCGACGATCATGTCCCGGTCGGCCAGCGCAGTGCTCAGCGCGTTGCCGACGGCTTCGTCCACGGCCAGGTCCTGCATCGGGCCATGCCCGCCGGGCACGAAGACGACATCGAATTCGGACACGTCGAGGTCTTCGATACGAAGCGGCGATTTGAGTACATCCTCGTGCTTGTCGAGGTAAGCGGACAGCGCTTCGGTCTTCGCCACATCGCCCTGATTCGCTTGCGCGGAAAGGCTAACCTGATCGACCGTGGCCGGCTTTCCGCCCGGCGTCGCAATCGTAATCGTCACGCCAGCCGCGCTCAGCACTTCGTGCGGAGTGGCGAATTCTTCGGCCCAGAAACCGCTCGGACGCCGCATGCCGTCTTTCTGCGTCCATGAGGTCGCGCCAGTGAGAATCATCAAAACTGAGTGCATGCAATCTTCCTTAAAGTAAGGCTCGTTATGTGCCGGAACACGGCCGGCTATTCGAAAGCCGGCATGCAAAGGATGTCGCTCTCTGCGATACTGCCAGGCGTTCTACGCCGCACGCGAGCGGTCAGTCGATTCGACTGGAAGCAGTGTGACGATCAACGATCTGGCCGTAAATGAACCCGATGCGATTTCACAATTCCTGCCTGAGGAATGCTGTCCGGAGCGATACATGAACCGATTCGACGCGCTACGTATCTTCTGTATCGCGGCGGAAAGCCTGAACTTTCGCGACGCGGCGACCCGGCTGGGCATATCGCCTCAGGTGATAACCCGGGTCGTCAAGAAGCTGGAGGAAGAAATAGGCGAGCCGCTATTTCATCGGAGTACGCGCGGGGTTCGCTTGACGCATTTCGGCGAGTCATTCGCGCTCAGAAGCGCGCAGGCGATTGCCGGCATCGATGACATCTTCTCTTCGAGTCTCGCGAGTGCGCACGACGAGTTGAGCGGTGTGGTTCGGATCGCGACGCCTGGCGCACTGGGTCGACGCTTCATTACGCGCGGCCTCGCGCCGTTGCTGGCACAACATCCTCAACTGATCGTCGACTTGCGTCTGTCGGAAATCCTGGCGGATGTCGTGGACGAGCAGATCGACATCGGCGTTCGAATCGGCCCGGTGCGCGACAATCGCTTTATCGCGCGATCGGTTTCGACGGCATCGTTGCATTTCGTCGCCGCGCCTGCGCTGCTGAAGCGCATCGGGACTCCGGCAAACAGGGACGCACTATTGCAGGCGCCGTTGACGACGCTGATCGACAGGAACACCGGAAGGCCGTGGCCGCTGATGTTCAACGACGGCGATCAGCACATCCCGACGAACCCCGTGTTCATCACCGACGATCCCGAGAGCGAGTGCGAAGCCGTTGCCGCCGGCATCGGTATCGGGCAATTACCGGGGCATCTCGCACTGCCTTTGTTGCGCGAAGGCTATGTGGTGACGCTGCTGGATCGGCTGAATCCTCCGCCATCGACACTGTATGTGTACCGGCCTCACCGAACCCCGGTACCGGCGCGCGTTCGCCTTGTCTTCGACGCGCTCTGCGCGATTCTCGAAGACTGTGAGAAGCCGCAGCACTCCGTTACATCGGCGTGAGGACGACTGGATATTCCAGATGATCGTTGATGGCCTTCACGCCCGGCGCGCGCACTACACCGCAATGGTCTTCGTCGACTTCAACGCAATCCATGTCATGCCTTCGCGCAAGCCTTCCAGTACCGCGTCGCGCTCCGTGACGAAGATCGTCGAATGATGAAACGTATGTTCGAAGTCGCCGCCTGGCGACGCATGCGTGACGTGGATCGTCGCCTGGAAGCCGCCGTCTTTCACGGCATCGGTCTGCACGCTCACGGTCCAGCTTCCCTGCCGCGCGTTTGCCGAAATAGTCATTGAATGCTCCTTGTCTTTGCGCTCGCACTTCGCGAACGCTCGCGCCGTGAAACCGCACCTCAAGCGTAATCGCGCGCCACGTTGCGTCGTTGATCCACGTCAAGCGCGGCTGGACACACCGGCAAGCGTCCGACCAGCGAGACCCACGCCCGCTTGTGTCATTCGACACGACAGTCCAGAATATTCACACCATTGTGGTACAGATCCAGGTCTCGGTGCACTGACGTGCAATCGGCTAGACTGCGCAGTGCCCGCCTCCGCGCGAGCAGCTTTTATTGCATCACGGAAGTGAAGATCACACTATCGACTCCAGGATTGGCCCGATGCTTTTAACGCCCGATGCCGAAGTGCAAGGCACTCAAGTTTCCGACGCACCCTATTCGTCGCTGTCGACACGACAGCATCAGATGTTTCCGACGCTGACGCGCGCGGAACTCGAGCGCGTACGCCGCTTCGGCGAACTGCGCGACTGGCAGGCCGGCGAGCAGGTCTATAAATCCGGCCATCCGAGCCCAGGCATGCTCGTGATACTGTCGGGCCGGGTACGCATGACCCGCCGCGACCGGCATGGCGTCGAGCACACGGTCACCGAGCATGGTCCGTCGCAGTTCTCCGCTGAAGTGGGCCAACTGTCCGGCCGCCCGTCGCTGGTCGACGGCACCGCGGTCGAGCCCGTCAGCGCAGTGGTAATCGCACCGGACCGCCTGCGCGAGCTGATCGTCGCGGAAGCCGAAATCGGCGAGCGCATGATGCGCGCGCTGATCCTGCGGCGCGTTGCGCTGATCGAGCAAGGTGCCGGGCCGGTGCTGGTCGGCAAGAGTCACGACGCGCGGCTACGGTCGCTGCAAGGCTTCCTGACGCGTAACAGCCATCCGCATACGGTCGTCGACGAAAGCGATGAAGAGGCGTTTCGCCTCACTGAAGAATTCGGCGCGGAAGCCGACGATCTGCCGCTCGTGATCTGCCCGGACGGCAAGGTGCTGCGCCGCCCGACCGATCCCGAACTGGCCTCGCATCTCGGCCTGCTGCCGGACCTCGACGAGCAGTGCGTGTACGACGTGGCGATCGTCGGCGCGGGGCCCGCGGGGCTCGCTACGGCGGTTTACGCCGCCTCCGAAGGGCTGTCGGTGGTCGTGCTCGACAGCCGCGCGCCGGGCGGCCAGGCGGGCGCCAGTTCGCGCATCGAGAACTACCTGGGTTTCCCGACCGGCATCTCGGGCCAGGCGCTGGCCGGCCGCGCATTCGCGCAGGCGCAGAAGTTCGGCGCGCACATCGCGATTCCGATGACGGTCAAGGCGCTGCACTGCGACGAACATCCGCATCGGCTCGAACTCACCTGCAAGAAGGGCCTTCGCATCGGCAACATCCGCGCGCATTCGATCGTGATCGCGAGCGGCGCCGTGTATCGCGGCGCGAATCTGGATGGGCTCGACAAGCTCGACGGCCGCGGCGTCTATTACTGGGCGTCGCCGGTCGAAGCGAAACTGTGCAGGCATCAGGAAATCGTCGTGGTGGGCGGCGGCAATTCGGCCGGCCAGGGCATCGTCTATCTGGCGTCGCACTGCGCGCACATTCACGTGCTGATTCGCCGCGGCGGCTTCGAAGCGACGATGTCGCGCTATCTGATCGACCGCATCCGCTCACTGCCGAACGTGACCGTGCATCCGCACAGCGAAGTCGGTTGGCTCGAAACAGACGATACGGGGCTGTCGTGCATCGGCCTGAAGGCGCCGCTGCCCGACGGTGCGGATCGCTTCGATCTGCGCCATCTGTTCCTGTTCACCGGCGCGCAACCGAACACCGCATGGCTACGCACCTGCGGCGTACAGCTCGACAGCAAAGGCTTCGTTCTGACCGGCAGCGATTCGGCGTGCGATCTGGAAACATCGGTAAAAGGCGTGTACGCGATCGGCGATGCGCGCGCCGGTTCGACGAAGCGCGTCGCGGCGGCGGTAGGCGAAGGCGCGGCGGTGGTCGCGCAGATCCATCAGGCGCTTGCCGCGCGCTCCGGCGAATATCAGCCTTGCTAACTTCTCCATTGCGGGCGGCCGCGCATGTAACGCCCGGCCTCCGCAGCCTCCCGCACACCCGTGCTAAAGCGCGCGCTGCACGCGTTGCGCGACCCGCTGCAACGCGGGAAGAAACGACTGCGTTAGCGTTTCGCGGCTAACCCGCCCCGAAAACGCACTGACGCTGATCGCCGCCTCGATCGTGCCGCTGCGCCCGCGCACCGGCACGGCCATCGAACACATGCCGACTTCGAGTTCGTCATAGCTGAGCGCATAGCCGTCAGCCTTCGCCTGCCTGATTGCCGCCGTTACCGCGACGACGTCCGTGAGCGTATGCGCGGTAAGCGGCTGCATGGGCACCGCGTCCAGATGACGACGAATCTCGTCGTCGCTCAATTCCGACAGCAGCACGCGCGCGGTCGCCGAGCAGTACGCGGGCAACCGTCCGCCTAGCTTGACGCCGGTCGACACGAGCCGCACCGCCTCCGCGCGCGCGACGAACACCGCGTAACCATCGTCCAGCACCCCCAGCGAAACGGACTCCTGCAATTCATCGCGCGCCTCGGCGAGCAGCGGCTGCGCGATCTGCGGCAGCGACGACGTGCTCAGGTACGCACTGCCGAGCCGCAGCATGCGCGGCAGCGGCATGAAGAACTTGCCGTCGTGCGACAGATAGCCCAGATCGACGAGCGTCAGCAGACAACGGCGCGCGGCCGGCCGGCTCAGATCGGCGTAACGCGCGGCGTCCGCGACGGTCATCCGGCTGGTCGATGCACCGAACGCTTCGATGATCGCGAGCCCCTTCGCGAGCCCCGCCATTCCTTCCTTCGCACGCCCTTGTGCAGGCGCTTCGCCGGTTTCTTCGGACGAAGTCTCGCCGTCCTGTCCGTTGACAGGCCTTTTGATCGATGTCATATTTTATCTAAATATCGAACACTGTACGATATTCGAACACATTCCAGCGATGCAGTCAACTGCGTCGACGCGGACATACCGCAAGCGAAAACGATGAACACCGGAGGCAGGCAACGTGCGCATAGGCGACACGCGCGCCGCCACTCCGACATGCATGGAGCGAGCCCTTGAACTACATCCCTATCCAGCCGGCGCCGCGCGCCAGCATCACGTGGCCGTCGGAAGGACTGACGCGCGTGCCCTATACGGTCTTTCAGGACCAGAAGGTCTACGCGGACGAACAGGACGCGATTTTCCGCGGCCCGAACTGGAGCTATCTGTGTCTCGAAGCGGAAGTGCCGAATCCGGGCGACTTTCGTACCACGCGGGTCGGCGACGCGCCGGTCGTCGTTACCCGTGCCGAAGACGGTGAGCTGTATGCGTTCGAAAACCGTTGCGCGCACCGCGGCGCGCTGGTCTGCCTCGAAGACGAAGGCAACGCGAAGGACTTCAGCTGCGTGTATCACGCGTGGACCTACAGCCTGCAGGGCGACCTGGTCGGCGTGGCGTTCAAGGACGGCATCAACGGCAACGGCGGCATGAAGTCCGACTTCCGCATCGGCGATCACAACCTGCGCAAGCTACGCGTTGCAACATTGCACGGCCTCGTATTCGGCAGCTTCTCCGACGACGTGCCGCCGCTCGACGAATACCTCGGCGACGAGATCAACGAGCGCATCGCGCGCGTGCTCGAAGGTCGCCAGCCGGTCGTGCTGGGCCGCTTCACGCAGATGCTGCCGAACAACTGGAAGCTGTATGTCGAGAACGTGAAGGACTCGTATCACGCCAGCATCCTGCATCTGTTCTTCACGACGTTCCAGCTGAACCGGCTGTCGCAGCGCGGCGGCATTCTGGTGTCGGAGAACGGCGGCAACCACGTCAGCTACTCGGCCGTCGATCACGCGGCCGCTGAATCCGCGCCGCCAGCCTCGAACGACTACGCGCAACAAAACATCCGCTCCGACAGCGGACACCGCCTCGAAGACACCTCCGTACTCGCCGGCACCGACGAATTCGGCGACGGCATCACGTTGCAGATTCTGTCCGTGTTCCCCGGCTTCGTGCTGC